>JBOGNK010000035.1:0-99306 GCA_050747085.1 Candidatus Acidiferrales bacterium | reverse complement strand
ACCACGGCCACGATGATGTTCGGCTGCGGCGAGGAATATCGCCATCGTGTGAACCATCTCGAACGCATTCGCCGGATTCAGGAAGATACGGGCGGATTCACGGCATTCATTCCGTGGATCTTCGCGCCGGAGAACACGCCGCTGGGCAAGAAAGTGCCGCAGACGACGGCGTTCGACTACCTGAAGACGCTGGCGATCAGCAGAATGTATCTCGATAACATCGACCACGTTCAGTCGAGCTGGCTGACGCCGGGAATCAAGATCTGCCAGGTGGGACTGCAATTCGGCGCGGACGACGTGGGCAGCATTCTGATTGAAGAGAACGTGGTGCATGCGGCAGGCGTTCGCAACCGCACGAACGAGATCGAACTGCGCCGCATCATTTCGGACGCAGGCTTCATTCCCGCGCAGCGCGACACGCTCTACCGCTCGTATTTCCTGAAAAATTGAACGGCACCCTTCACCCAGGTTCCGCGAGCTAGAAAATAGAAAAGACAACGTCGACGCGCTTGACCGTGCGGCCATCCGGCGTTCTTTGATCTTGCGCCGCGATCGCGATCGGATCCAACGAGGCCGACAACCTTCGAAAACTCCCGTCGCAAGAGAGGTCCACTCCGAGCGTGCTTGACACATGTCGTTCAGAACTGAGGCGCGCTGTTCGTGCTGCCGCCGACGCAGTTCCTTCGAGAGAACCCTGGACGAAGCAGGCCGTCGTTGCGCTCGTGCCTGGAATCAGGTGCGCGACGGCGCGAAGTGCAATCCGAGTTGAAGATGCCCCCGGCTGTGTTCTGCTGAACGAAGCGCTAACATCTTGGGACTTCACCCCGAACGCGTCGGGAAGGCGGGCAATCAGTACAACGTCGGTTCGGTGCGAAGTGCTGCGATCTTGAGCGTGCGCGCTAACAGAAAAAGCCGCGATCCAAAGCGCCGCGATGCAAACGACCCAGCGTGCCACCCGCCACTCCCCCAACCGCGAAGCGGAGCACGATTCTTACCATCTTCGACAACCGCGAAGGGTGCTTGTAAGAGGCAGTTTAGGGTCGCATGAAGGCCCAACGGGCTGGGCGAATGTGCAAGGCCAGGCCCGTTTTCGGTGCGACTTTCCGCTTCTGGAACTGCTGCAAACGGGGAATCGCCGCAGTTCATTCCTGGCAGACTTGCCCTAGCGAAGATCAAATCTACGGCTGCGGCACCGCTTGGGTAACAACGCGCCTGACGACGATTTTGTACGGCGAGGCATCTGGTTCGGGAACCGGGCGAACTGTGGACGGAGCTGATACAAGTTCGTAGGACCCGGGCGCCGAAAACTGGTCGAACGCCACCTGAAAGTTCATTTGCCGCGCATGCTTGAAGCGCGCCGAAAACTCGCCATTCGAGTCGGTGAAGGCGAGCTGTTGTCCAATCTGCACCGCGGCGCCTTCCACCGGTTTGCCGTCTGAATCCAAAACACGCCCGCGAACCATGTTTCCGTAAAAGCCGCTGCTGCGGAACGAACCGAGTCCGCCGCCGTGGCTTCCGTATAGATAATCGGTGCCATACGCTGTGTACTCGACCTTGCCATATGGGCTGACATCCGTTTCTCCGTTCAGTTGCACGCCGTTAGGAAGCTGAACATGCAGACTCAGCGTGAGTATCTGCCGAAATGGCGACTGGCCCGCTCCGGCCAGCGGAAAATACATCGTCTCGTAATCCGCGCTCACGCTAAAGATGTTCGCCAGAAAACTCCCGCCGTACGAGACCGTCGTCTGCCCATTGCCCCTGACGATGAACTGAGACAGATCGACTCTTGGCGTGAGGTGTTCGCGAACGGTGTACACGATCGAATTCTGCGGTTGAAAACCGGGCTGCACACTCGACAGATAATCCGCGCCGAGTTCGACGCGCGACGTAATGCTGCGGCGCGCGCCAAGCGCGTACGCGCGTGAAGACACGGCTGAATTGCGCGCGAGAAACACCGACCCGTAAAGCTGCGTGCCTTCTGCCATGCCCCACGCGCCAAACGAATTCACCGCGGCGCGGTCCACGGATTCCACCGCGGGCTGCGACGCGTCCGTAAAAGGAGACAGATAATTTTGGCGTGCCACCGTGAACCGGAGATCCCGCACCGGATTCAGGTCGAGCTCGACATTTTCCTTATCCTGTTCCGTCAGCACCGGCTCATCAATGGTAATGCGCCGAAATCGGCTGCCGTCCCAGGCGTAACTGGCGCGGAGTGCGGCCCAGTCCCGCTCCCACTTGAAACTTGCGGCGGTGTAGCGCTGGTTGCTGCCCACCCCTGCTGAAAACCCGAGGTCAAGATCGTGGCGAGGAGTCCATTCCAGCGATTGTATGGAAGTTTGCGTCCGCGAAACGACGTTGCGCGAATAGAATTTCAGGTCGGGCCTGAGAGTTCGCTCGAAAAAGAATGCTGCCGCAGGCGTCTGCGGACTCACCGCGTTCATGAAGGGAACAAAGAACGCATCCGAAGTCGCGCCGGCGAAGTAGAAGTAGCGGCTGTCCGAAGTTTTGCGCTCGACGCCGAGCCCCCGTCCCACAAAATAATACGACCTATCAAAGAGATCAGTGGGGAGCACGAAAGGGATGTTCTGATCGCCCGCTCGCCAGTCGTAACCCCATCGCGGCGTCGTAAACTCGAACCCGAACCGCGGGTGCGACTGCAACAACCCAAAATCGATCCGCGCGCCGTAATCCGAAGATCGCACCGCGAGCGATCCCCCGCTGCCCTCAAAAAGCGTCGATGAGCCTGCGTCGAGTTGGAATACCTGAGCTGCGCATGGACGCGAACATGCGAACGCGACGAGGAACGCCACGCACAGCAATTGAACGCGCCGCCTGCCTTGGGACCGTTTTTCTGCTGGCTGCGCGCTCATAGCATCGGCTCATTTGTGTCCGGTTTGAACGGGGGCCGTTTCGATTGCCGTTCCCGACGTGAAATGCTTGAACGTCAGCTGGATCGACCGAGGAGGGTCCGAGTGTTTCCACGGCAGGTCAATTTGGCGATCCTGTCCCGGAAAGAGCGGGAAGCCAGTGAAATCTTCCTTCTTCCCTGAAGCATCGGTAACGGAGACGTTTATCACGCGCGCGTAATCCGTCCCATGATTGCTTACGACCCCTTCAATCTCTCCATTGGCCGAATTGAACTCGGCCTTCTGCCACACGACGGAACTGCTCGCGAGCGGCTTGTTCGTCATCAGATAAACGGTGTGCGGCAAGTGAATCGCGAGTTCCAGCCCTTGCACCGTGCGCCTTCCGGTGACCGTGGCATAGATGGTGAACCACGCCGGAAGATGATCGGCAGATGCTTTGTAGAACACCATGTACGTCTGGTGCGGGGCGAGCCGAAAACTCGTACTGGAAAGCTCAAGATGGACGTTCTTATCCAAGGGGAAATAGGTCGGTTTTCCCTTGCCATCGACAGTGAAGCTCTCCGGCTCCAGAACTACCGCGAGTGGAACGTCGGAATCGTTCGTGACTTGAAACTTGCCGTTCGCCTTCTTTTGGTACTCCACAATTACCGGTGAAATCGTCTGGGCCGCCGCCGGCAGAGCCGCCACCACAATGAATGCAATCAGCAAGAACCTGCGCAACATGATTGGCTATCGCTCCCCCGTATAGAATTGCTTGCCTTGCCCGCTCCCCGCTTGGCCGGCCTTCGTTGCAGCTTCAGATCGCCTGAGCTTGAATGTGCAGCACCCCGACGTACGTCCCCGCTTTAAGAGCCAGCCCTACCGTGCTGATCCGCAGTTCTAAGCTGGTGCTATCGTTCCCAATAAGATTTCCCGGGCCAAGAAGGCCCCCAAGAATGGGTCGCCTAACGCGCTGGGTGAGAATCGTCAAGCAAGCATTGGGTGAAAACGCGCAGTTACCGGTGAACGTTTGAAACCCGCCTCCGTTTACGCTGCCAGAAACGCTGGAAGAAGGTATGTTGTGCCCTGCGCCATCGCTCAATGCGGCCGTCGAACTGGAAAAGTACGCATACGTATTTACTGTGGTATTGCGGTTCAATACCCACGCCGTATTGACCGTTACGGCCGGGTTGCCAGTCGTCACGCCATTCGAAACCAGCGCGAAATTCACCAGTCCTGGCGACGCTGTGACGGAAATCGCATCGGGCATCCTCGCCGACAAATTCACGCCCGCAATGTTCGATCGCACCTGCGCTGCGGTCGATAGTCCGCAGGCGAGAATCGTTGCGAACAGGATCCAAAGCGCCCATCCGAGGTGGCTATGGCCGTCTGACTTCCGCTGGCCCCGGATCAGCGTTGGCCCGAACGACCTTCCGGATTTGGACGAAGGAATCATGCTCTCCTGTCTGGTGATTTGCTTCGAACTGGCCGTCGCGGGGAATCAGAACGAGGCGGCGAATTTGCCGCCTCGCCCTGCGCGAGTCGTTTCCGACTTCGCCCGAATTACCCGGCCGCGTCCGTGGGACTAAAGCGCTTGCGCCTCGATGTTGAGGACGCCCGTATACGTACCAGCCGGCAAG
Source organism: Candidatus Acidiferrales bacterium (assembly GCA_050747085.1). Lineage (GTDB taxonomy): Bacteria > Acidobacteriota > Terriglobia > Acidiferrales > UBA7541 > Palsa-295. The sequence goes on along the minus strand of JBOGNK010000035.1, from coordinate 94,820 downwards.
TTAAGGCCGGTCGTATCGATCTGCAGTGCAAGGGAGTCCGCATGCGTCGAGTTGACATTCGCGGCTGTGATTGCGGCGCTGAAAATCTGCACCCCGGTGTTCAACCCGTTGAAAGGATTCTTCGTGGTGAAGGGCTGCATGCCGGTGCCGTTGGGGTTTCCGGAAACGCTGGTGTTCGGGATGTTGTTGCCTGCGCCGTTCGTCAGTGCAGTCGTCGTCGAGAAGTACGCGAACAGGCTGACGTTCGTACGCGTGCTGGCCAGCGCCCACTGCGTGGTGATGCTTACCGCCGCGCTGCCTGCCGCCGTGCCGTTCGGTGCCAGCGTGAAGTTCACGTTGCCGGGTGCCGCTGCTATCGTCAGCGTTTCATTCAGTACAGCGTTCAGGTTTACGTTGGCCAGGTTCGAGTTCATGGCCTGTCCGTATGAAGCGGACACGCACGCCAGGACTAGAACGCCAAGGCCTGCCAGGTACTTCGATGTGAGTCGCATTAATCCTCCACGGATGCGCCCGAACAAGTCGGACGTGATTTAGGAACTGGGCCGATAATCACAGTGCGCCGTTCTGGTACCAGTACAGCAGATAGGGAAAGTGTGCCGGAATAGGACTTCTGTACTGTTTGGGGACAGATCGTTATTGCCTATTTGGAACCTACAGAAACAGAAGGATTTACGGGCACAATCCGGCTCGTATTTTCACCACAAACAAAGGAGTTAGCGAGGCCCGCGAGAACTCGCGGCTCGCCGAAGCGGCAAGATCTTCTATTTCACGAAGTTACGAATGGTGATGATTACCTCGGACCCCTCAGGCAAGTTCAGGGGCTGCGATGGAACGAGAGCTCCGTTCATGATGCGAGCGCGGATCGGGTGGGTCGCCGAAGTGTCGCGCGTCGTCCCTCGCTGATGCTCTGAGCCCTCCTTCACGGCTGAGGCATGGCTGCCAGACTCCCCTAGAACTGGCGGTCCTGCGCCTTCGTATTGCGTGTCGCCGCCATCGAGAGCCTGGTTTGCGAGTGCATCAGCTTCGCGGTTCATCTCGCGCATAACGTGCTCGATCACAAAGTACTCAAGCTGACGGGCAAGCTTCAAAGCGCGTTCGTGCAGAGGCTTCAGGTCCGCGCTCTTGACCTTGTATTGGCCTTTGATCTGGCGAACCAGCAATTCCGAGTCGCTGCGGATGCGCAGCGCTCTTAGGCCATGCCCCACGGCATAGTCGAGAGCGGCAAGCAAAGCGTAATATTCGGCGACATTGTTCGTCTGCCGCCCCACTTTCTTGCCCAGCTGAAACACGACCTTCCCGGACGCGTCCTTCAGGATCAATGCGTAAGACGCAGGGCCGGGATTACCCCTCGATGCGCCGTCGATGTTTGCAATGTAGACGCCGCCCGGGGGACCCGCTGGCGTATCGGGAAATAGGCGGGAGCTGCTTGGAGGTTGCGCCATCTTCAGTTCGGACGTTCAGTAGCGCCAGCTTGCCCTAAGAGGAATCGAAGGGCGCCTGCCTGTCGCAGGCACATTTTTCTTTGCTCTACAACTCCGCCGGTGACGGTCTCTCTCGCAGAACCTCTTTTACGGCCTAGCCTTCGCTCGTCGCGGAATTCGCATGAGCGGAATTTGCCGGCGCCACCGCGGCGGCAGCGACTGAATCTGGCTCGACGTAGTAGAGAATTCGCGTGCACGTTTCGCAGTGAAACAGTTCCTCGCTGCCGGCTCGCCGCATCTCCTGGAACACATGCGGACGAACGCGCATGCCGCACGCCGTGCATTTCTCGTCGCGAACTTCAGCCATGGCCGTCCCGTTGTGCTTGTGGGCGATGCGCTCGTAGTTGTCGAGCAAGTTCTCCGGGATTGTCGGCACCAGCCGGTTCCGCTCCGCTTCGAGTTCCGCAACTTCCTTCTGCGCGGCGTCGCTTTCCGTCTCGATTCTCCTGCGCTGTTCGGCGGTGACGCTTTCCGCCTCTTTCAACGATCGGTCAGCTGCCTTCAGCTCGCGGTCGTATTGCTCGCTGGCGACCATCTGTTCGAGTAGCCGGTCCTCCGCCTTCGCGATTTCCGCTTCGGCCTGGTCGATCTCGTGCTGGAGCGCCTTGTACGCCTCGTTCGTCTTCACCTGCGAACTCTGATCTTTGTACTTGCGGGCGCGTTCCTTCCACTGTTCCACGTCCAGGTCATACTTCTTGCGGTCTTTTACGGCGGCCAGCTGCGAGGCTTTAGCTTTTTCGACCTCTGCTTTCGCGTTCCCAAGGCTTGCGTCGAGTTGCGCCAGTTTCGCGGGAAACGCCGCCAGACGTTTGCGCGCATCGGCCAGCCGCAAATCCGCGTGCTGCAATTCGAGAAGATCCTGTAGCACCTTAATCACAATCCGCAGATTCTAGCACATCGGTCACGGTCACTCGGCAAAAGCAGGGGCGGACAGCGGACCGCCGAAGACTCAACGTAGCGCTGCGGGCTTTAGCGCAGCATCATGTCCGAGTTTTGATTGGATTAGGCTCTAAAATCTCCTTTCCCGGACATATCAGAAGTGTATCGAGTAATTTTTGGTGATGTTGCTGATCCTGAAGGAGAAAAGCCCTTTTCTATCTCGACAGGTGTATCGAGATAATTCGGGAATCGTGAGTCGTAATTAGTAACTCGTGAATGATCCTCGGAACCGGCGGGAGCCGGTCGCGACGTGGCGCCCATTTTATATCTGCAAGTGTTGAAAAGTGTGTCCATCAATTTCTCAACTTTTGTTGATGCTGCTGGAGTTGCGGCGAAAATTGATGGCATGGCGTGTCCATCAGCCAAGGTGCTTAAAGTAAAACTTTGCGAGTGACGGATTTTGTCCTGGCTCGCCGGGAGTGGGGTTCCTTCCTGTGTTGCGGTTGTCGTGTTATCGATTCTACCGCCCATAAAAACAACCGACTATAGCATATATTTAACAATTTGTCAACAGTTATTGGAGGTACTAGAACCACGCTCACCGTTCCGTTTTGGAACTGCTGTGGAAAACCAACTTTCGGGGCACAAGCGCAGGACGTTTGATTCTGTGACACCCACGTTCCGCAGTCCCCGGGAACCATCATTTGAACTCGCCGAGGCTCGTGGGGTTACAATGAGCAGCCGCAGGCTTATGGAACGCGAAGCTCTGGTCGAAATACTGAAGCGTGACAGTGCGAGTCGATTCCTTGAAGAGCACGTTTTCGATCGCGTGCCGCACGTATTCACTGGGGATCGAGCGCTATTTGTTTCCTGGAAGCGTGCGCTCGCGCAGGCACTTGAAGTGGATCCAGCGTGTCTTACGGTCGTGGGTGGCGCCGCCGTCGGGAATAGCCTGAATCCCGGCAAGAACCTTAAGGCTTTTGACCCAAGCTCAGATGTTGACGTGGCCGTGGTGTCGCATTACCACTTTACGGTCGCATGGAGGTATCTCCGAACACATTCCGATAGACGCCTGCGAGTAGACGCCCGCACGCGGATCGCATGGGACGATCATGTTAGGACCTACATCTACTGGGGCACAATCGCCACCGATAAGTTGCTCGGAGTGCTGCCCTTTGGCTTGCAGTGGCTCAAGGCGCAGGCGTCGATGTCTTCCATCGATCCCACGAAAGGGCATTCCGTGAATTTCAGAATCTACAGTGACTTCGAGGCGCTCCGTTCCTATCAGCTAATGTCTATCAAGAATGTCAGAGCTTCGCTTTTCGACTAAGGAAAAGAGATGCAAAAATTTTTGAACACCACGCATCGTTCAGTCATCTGGTTCAAGAAGACTTTCGACGCAGGGGACCTCGTCATTAAGCCGCCATTTCAGCGAAATCCTGTCTGGTCGCTGCGACAACAGAGCTCCCTAATCGATACTATTCTGCTTGAGTACCCAATTCCTGAAATCTACATGCAAGAGTTGACGGATACCGGCGGCAACCAGAAGCACGTCCTGGTGGACGGACAGCAGAGAATCCGCACGGTTCTCTCTTTCCTCAGTGGCGAGTTCGAGCTGGAGGAGGAGAGCCCGGGTTGGGCTGGGTTGTCATTCGAAGACCTTAGTGGGCCGGATCGGAAAAAAATATTCGAGTACAACTTCGTCGTTCGCCTGCTGCCCGAAATACCGGAGGAGGAAGTACGAACGATTTTTCAACGCCTCAATAAAAATACCACCGTCCTAAACGCCCAGGAGCTCCGACACGCTACATATTGGGGCCCGTTTATTAAACTCATGGAGGATATCTCCGACTGGGATTTTTGGAGTGAGAGCGCAATTTTCTCCGCGAATGATCGTCGTCGGATGTTGGACACCGAATTCATCAGCGAGCTGGCGGTCGCGGTGCTAAATGGGCTACAGAACAAGAAGAAACAGTTGGAGGAGTTTTACCAACAGTACGAGACAAGTTTCGACGGTGCGGAGTCCCTTCGGAGCTTGTTTCTAAACGTGCTCGGAGAAATCTGGCAGATTCTGCCGAATATCGCTAAGACGCGATGGAGGAAGAAGTCGGACTTTTATACGTTGTTTGTTACATTTGGTCAGTATTCTAGCCAACTGCCCTTGTCAGCTGACAAGCGCGAACTCGCTAGCCAAGCACTCGTCGATTTCGGTGCGGCTGTGGACAAGGCTATCAGTGCAGAGCTCGACGCGAACGTCAGAGTTGAGACTACAGTTGCAGACTATGTTCGAAATGTTGAACGCGCCGCTTCGGACCTCGGTAGCAGACAGGAACGTGAGCGAGTTTTGAAAGAAGTCTTAGCAGGCGTGTTCTAGGTACGCGACTCACGCACGGCTCGCCCCTTCTTCCAACGACGCATCCAGTCGGCGCTCGTGCCCCTGCGCACAAATCGTGCAGCTTGCTTCGATGTGGCAAGGGTCCGCCCCCATCATCGGAGAGGGGCGGTTTCGTCTTTCATCACTTCCCAGGCTAGTACGCGAAGGGATTGGTGGACGGGATGTACCAGACGACTGCGACGCTCCTCGATTCTCTCCGAAAGCCGTATGCGAAGAACTTCTCTTACTATCGCCTCGAAGGACTCCACTAATCGCGTGAGATCGATCTGCGGAGGATCGTGTTCGTAACCGATTACGAGAACTGCGCAGCGCTCCGGACCGGGATACTGCAGGAGCTTGAAACAATCGCCGATCGTGCTGACGTTTCCAGGATAAGGATGCAGCAGGTTAACGGACCAATTCTCCGCTTCTCTTCCATTGTCTCCAAAAGGCCGAGTAATTTTCGCTTCGACAGCCCAGTGGCCGGGAACCAACAGGTCGGGGGTTCTTTTTGTCCGAACTAAGCTTCGATAATTCAGCAGTTCGTTCAACTGCTCGGCGATAAGCTTCAGTAGCTGAGGTTCGCCGAAAGGGCCGATGCCAGATTGAAATGAACGGAACTTCTGACCGGACGAGTCGATCTGAACCAAAGCATTAGCGATATCTCGGACTAGCTCCTCTAGTGTCACGGTTGAAGTCCTTGCATTGGCGCCGACTGTTTCACATCGGAACAGTAGATAGTATCAATCGGGGGGCAAGCCGTGCGAGTGGAGATAGTTTCTACGGTTCGCAGTAGCGGCGGGGGCGCTTAAAGTGCGACGGCTCGTGCGCGTGTGCAAAGTTGGACGCATGACGCACAACCGAGAGCGGCTGGGTCGCAGGCAAAGGCTGCCGCGCTGAAGACCGCGGCGCTACGTTGAAACCCGCTGCCGGGAAACGAAGCACAGCCGAGAGCGGCTGTGCTTCGTGAACCGTGGCAGTCAGACGCACGCGGCACAAGAACTGTAAGAACGCTGACGCCAGAAAGCCGCAGACCTAGCACCGTGCTCATCCGCGGATCGTAATTTCGATGGCTTCTGGCTTCACACCAAAGGTAAGCGCCAGACCCTTTTTTGCTTCGGCCATTGTCAGCGCTGCGCTGCCTTTGACCGAGGAGAGTTCCGGCATAGAAGCAGCACGCTCCGTCCGCTGGGGGACCGACTCCCAACGGAGCGCGTCGGGATCGATGCCGAGCTCCGCGAGCGTCGTATAGCGGACCGGGTTGCGGTCTCCCTTCCAGATTCCTAGATGATTCAGCCGCGCATACTCGCTGAACTTGATTAGGTAGCGGTCCGGATTTTCAGGCGACGGCACGACATCGCTAATCTTACCGATTAGAAAGGCGGACTGATGCTCCTCTTTGCCCTGGACTTTCTTGTGGTAGGCGTTGCGTGTGCATACCACAAACTGGCACTGCCGGGCATTACTCCGATCGAGACGCCAAGACGAAGTTCCGCCGTCGGCAAGAAGCGTCTCGACGCTCTTAAACGTGAAGACGACTACGGCCGAAGTATCTTTATGTGACATCTTTGAGCTCCTCTCGAACGTTTCAAATACTGAATTAAATTATAACCACTATTCGAGTATTGTAAATAGTTTATTGCAGAAACCTCAGTCGGGGCTGCGGAGCATGGCTTCCTTGCGTCCTTTCGGGGGACTCATCCGTATAACAGGTATGATGGGCGCGACCGCGACATTGATGAAGGGATTAGAGGGGCTAGCGGGGCTGGAGGGGCTAGTGGCCGTGGATACGGATGTGGCCCGGCTTCGCCGAGGGGACGTGAACGCCCTCTCGGAACTGATTGCGCGATACCAGAACCGGCTGTATCGGTACCTGCTGCGGATGGTGCGGCAGCCGGCCGAGGCGGAAGATCTGTTCCAGCAAACGTGGCTGAAAGTGGCGGAGAAAATCCGGTCGTTCGATACGAGCCGGAACTTCGACGCTTGGCTTTTCACCCTGGCGCGCAATCTGGCGATCGATCATTTGCGGCGCATTCGTCCGCAGAGCCTGGACGAGCCGCTTGCGGATAGCGAGCGCGGCGAAACCGCCGCCGAGCGCATTCCGTCGGATGAAAGGGCTCCGTTCGATCGAGCGCTTGCGGCTGAGCGGCGAACGCAGATCGGAACAGCCATGGCGGAACTACCGCTGATTTATCGCGAGGTTCTCGCGTTGCGATTCGAGGAAGAAATGAAGATCGAAGAGATCGCGCAGGTGACGAGCACACCGCTTTCGACCGTGAAGACGCGGCTACGACGGTCGCTGGAACAACTGCGCCGGACACTGGAAGCGCGGTATCCGGGGGCCGCATGGCAATGAGCGAGCACGAGAAGATTCGAGAATTGCTGGCACTGGCCGCGGCGGGCGCTCTGACGCGGACAGAAGAGGAGCAGGTGGCGGCGCATCTGCGGCGGTGCGCTGACTGCGCGAACGAGCTGGAAACGTGGCGGTCAATTGCAGTCGATATCTGCCGGTTGCCGACTCCGCAGCCCTCGACGCAACTTGTGCGCGTGACGGTGGCGCGAGCTGAAGCCCAACTCGCCGAGCAAGCCGAACATGATTGGAATCGCGGCGTGATGATCTTTGTGGTGGCCTTTGCGTGGCTCCTGACCGCCGCAAGCTGGCCCGTCTTCCACTTCGTCAGCGGCGACTTCGGAAGTTTGCTGGGCCCGCAGTTCGGGCGCGCGTGGATCAATTTCGCTGCGTTCACGGCATTGGCATGGCTGGCGGGAGGCATGGCGGCAGTGATGTTGGCGCTACGTCAGCGCCGCGAAAGGAGTCTGGCATGAGCCGCTTTACGAAAGAATTGCGCGTGATCCCGGCCGCCGCGTGGATCGTCGGCTGGTTCATCTATGCGTGCTTTACGCTGCCGCTGTTCTTCTTCGCTGTACCCACAGATCCAGATATGGGCAAATGGCCACGCTGGGGACAAGCGCTATTCGTCTTCGGAATTTTCCTGTTCGTGGTGGCGTTGGTGGCGCTGATCGGATACGTGTACGGCGACGCGAAACGCCGTCGGATGCGCGCGGGAATGTGGACGCTGCTCGCGATCTTTATTCCCTATGCGATCGGGATCATCTTGTACTTCATTCTGCGCGACCCGCTGCCGAAGCCGTGTCCGGGGTGCGGGAACGTGGTGAAGGCGGGATTCCCGTTCTGCCCGCATTGCGGGACTTCTCTTCAGCCGACATGCCCGAATTGCGGAAAGGCAGCTGACTCGAATTGGCAGAATTGCCCGCATTGCGGACAGCGAATGCCGATAGCAGCGCCAGGAGCCGCGCAGAATCATGGCCTCCCGACGTGAGAGGAGGCGCACAGGCGAGAGCGCCGCGGCTAAAGCCGGTGGAGTAGATCGCGCCGTTTCGCAGCGCGAAGAACGCGCTGCTCCCCCGCATGAATGCGGGGGCTTCCACCGAAAAACCGGCGCGTAAGGCAAAAGCAAGCAACCGCGCGGGCGGGTCGCACGGCAGGCGGGTGGGAACAATCGGGCGGAAAAGCCTCACCTCTGGCGAGGTGACCGGTTTCAGCGCTAGGGCTTTTCGCCGACGACGAACACCGAAGTCTGACGCAGTTCGATATCGCCACGCGGGTCCCCAGACCGAGGCGGCAATGCCTTCGGAGAAAATCCGGAATCCTTGCCCTGGCGCATAGATTCCTCGAGCAATCCTCGCGTCTCTTCGTACGCCGCGTCGCCGCGTTTCCATCCCGCAACGCTGAGCCAATGGTCGAACGATCTTGCCTTTGAGTCCTCCTGCGAGGTGATGACGCGCAATCCCGTCGCGCGGAACATCGCCGTAAGTTCACTCGTCGGCATGGCGCGAGCGTGGGAGGGGTCGCGTGCGACTTCGATGCGATTGCGCAAATCCGCGGCGGCCGCGTCTTCGGGCACGATCATGTCTAGAACGCCCGCTCGCCCGCCGCGCATCAGAACCCGCGCCATCTCCTCGATGACGCGCTGCGGGTTAAGGATGTGATGCAGGCTGTAGCTCGTCACGGATACGTCGATCGACGAATCTGCAAAGGGCAATTGCCTGGCATCGCCAAGGACGACAGCAAGGTTGGGAATGCCTTCCTGTTCTGCTGTTGCCCGCGCGCGGCCCAAAATCGCCGGGGTGAAATCGACACCGGCGATCCAGCGGACATGGCGCGCAAATCGAAGTGCGAGCGTCCCCGGACCGCAAGCGAGGTCGACCGCCCGGTCGCTTGTGCCCGCACGAGTTAATTTCGCGAGCAGTTCCGCCTCGCGCACGCGCTCCTTGACGGCAAAATCGCCAAAAACCTGCGCGGTACGCGTGAACCTGTCGCGGACCAGTTCCTCTTGTCGACGATCGCCCGTTTTCATCTCCAGGTCCGATATAAATGACGGTGTGAATCAACGCGTCAGAATGCAACGCGCCCAATGGTGGTCGTCAATGGGTCGCAATTCCGGCACGGCAGCATCGCACTGGGAAACATGCCGCTCGCAGCGCGGCCCGAACGAACATCCCACGGGCAACGCATCCAGCGGCGGCACCGAACCGGGAATGGGAGAGATTTTCGTTCGTTGCAAGCGGGGCGCGGCACGCAGCAAACCTTCCGTGTACGGATGCCGCGGATTGCGCAGCACGTCGCTGGTGGCGCCTTGCTCGACCACGCGGCCGGCATACATCACCAGCACGCGTTCGGCAATTTGCGCCACGACGCCGAGATCGTGCGTGATGAAGATCAGTGAGAGGTGCAGTTCACGCTGAAGTCCGGCCAGCAGCTCCAAAATCTGCGCTTGCACCGTAACGTCGAGCGCCGTCGTAGGCTCGTCGGCAATGAGAACGCTGGGACCCGCGGCGAGCGCCATGGCGATGAGCGCTCGCTGGCGCAAACCTCCGGAAAGCTCGTGCGGATATTGGCGGGAGCGACGCGCTGCCTCCGGAACAGCGGCCTTCTCCAGCGCCTGCACAGCCTGCTGGCGCGTTTCCGAGCGCGAAATTCCTGGATTGTGAACGCGGATGGCCTCTTCGACCTGGTCGCCGACTCGCAGCACGGGATCGAGGGCCGTCATCGGCTCCTGAAAAATCATTCCAATCTCGCCGCCGCGGACAGCGCGCATCTCTTCTGGTGATGCAGTGACGAGATCGAGCATGCGATGTTGCACAGCCGGAGGGTTCGTCTTGGAACTGGCTCCTGCGTCTCGAACCTGCAGCGCCGCGTGGCCATTTATCTGCGCACCGGGCGGGGCGAGCCCCATCAACGCGAGTGACAGCATCGTCTTGCCGGAGCCCGACTCGCCTACGATGCCGAGCGATTCGCCTCGGCCAAGCGCGAACGACACACCGTTCACGGGACGCACCCATCCCGTCGTGGTCGGCAGTTCGACGGTCAGGTCGCTGACTTCCATCCTTGCTTGCATGGCAACATGATATGTCTTCGCGGCAAAAACGGGCCGCGAATTTGCGTCAGCGCGGTTTCAGGTTGGCACTTTCCACTGTTGGGTGAGTGGGAGTTTCTGCTTTCCGGCTTCTGTTTCCAGCTCCTGCCTTCCACGACCCGATTTCGCCGGCCACTGCCTGCCACAAGCAGGCGCTGCCTCATTTACGCAGCTTCGCGTCCTGTGTGGCACACGCCCTCGGCTGTGCGTCTCTGCACAGTTCGCGCTTTCTCACCGCCGCGGCCTTTCTCCTCTACTTCCTTTGCTTCCCCTACCTCCTTTACCTCCTCTTCTTGCAGCCGCTGGCACAACCCTTCAAATCCGAATAAAATGATCCCGTCGCCGCGACTTCCGCTGATTTCGTGATCGTCCGGCGCTCGAGGGCAATGCTATGGCCGTGAAACTTCCCGTATACATGGATTACCACGCGACGACGCCCGTTGACCTTCGCGTCCTCGAAGCCATGCTTCCTTATTTCAACGAGAAGTTCGGCAATCCCGCCAGCCGCAGCCACGAATTCGGCTGGAAAGCGGAAGAGGCCGTCGAGAACGCGCGCGCTCAGATCGGACGCCTGATCAATGCTTCACCTCGCGAAATCGTTTTCACCAGCGGCGCCACCGAATCAACAAATCTCGCGTTGAAGGGCGCGGCGGAAGTCCACGCCGAAAAGGGTAATCACATCATCACGCAGGTTACCGAGCACAAGGCTACGCTCGACACCTGCAAGCACCTCGAAAAGGCCGGCTTCAAAGTAACTTACCTCACGGTCCAAAACGACGGCCGCGTAAGCATCGAAGATTTGCAGCGCGCGATCACGCCCAAAACCATCCTGATCTCAATCATGTACGCCAATAACGAAATGGGCGCGGTCCAGCCGATTCCAGAGATCGGTAAAATCGCGAAAAAGGCCGGTATTCTTTTCCACGTTGACGGAGCGCAGGCAGTCGGCAAAATCCCAGTCGATGTGGAAGCCGACGGCATCGACATGCTTTCCATCTCCGGCCACAAACTCTACGCGCCCAAGGGAGTCGGCGTGCTTTACGTTCGCCGCAAGAATCCGCGCGTCCAGATCGCTTCGATCATCGATGGCGGCGGTCACGAACACGGCATGCGCTCCGGCACCTTGAACGTCCCTGGCATCGTCGGCCTGGGTAAGGCCTGCGAACTCTGCCAGCACGAAATGGCTGCTGAGACGGAACGCCTCCGCGCACTGCGCGATCGCCTGAGAGAGAAGATCGTGTCGCAGCTTCCGGATGTTTCCGTCAACGGCTCGATGACGCATCGCCTTCCGCACAGCTTGAGCCTCAGCTTTGCCCACGTCGACGGCGAATCGCTGATGATGGGTATCAACGACGTTGCCGTTTCCAGCGGCTCCGCCTGCACCTCCGCGAATATCGAGGCAAGTTACGTCCTGAAAGCTCTCGGCCTCAACGACGATCTCGCCCACTCTTCCATCCGCTTCGGCCTCGGCCGCTTCAACACCGAAGAGGAAGTGGATTACGTCGCCACCCGCGTCGTCGAAACCGTCAAGCGCCTTCGCGAACTCTCTCCCCTCTACGAATCCAAGAAACTGTAAGTGGGGAACGTAGGGGCGCCGCTTGCTGCGCCCGTTCTTACTCCACGTCGCGCGCAGCGATCCTTACTGAGCACGCGGGCGGCATAACAGGTAGCGCCGGCGTCTCGCCGGCGTTTTTCCCCGTGTAAATGAAAATCTATGTGTCCGGCACTTCGCGTAACTGCGCGGCATGTCGCGCTTCAAGCGCGCTGGCTAAAACTGCCCCGCCTTTAGATTTAAAGCACTCGAGTTCGGGAAGGATCTTTGGATGAAATATCAGCTCCCGACAAGCCACTGGATATATTGTTGCGCACAGGTCAAGAAGGACAAGATCGACTCCAGTGCTACAGGCGGCGCGAAGAATGTCGCCACGGATTAGCTCAAGCACGCATGGCCATCGAGCACCCGATTTTCGATCCGGAAGCAAACCGGAAAGTCTTGCTGGATCACCTGTTTCTCATCTCCGCAGGCGAAATTACTCGCGCAGCAAGAACATGGCTTGTTGAGCAACTTGACGCAGGCCAGCGGCGCCACATTATTTTCATGGATCGTGACGAGCTTCTTGACCAATCTGCCCGCATCTTGCTCGACCTTTGCGTCGACAGTCCGCCAATTATCTCAGATGAAGACATACCTTTCTAAATACTCGGGGAATTTCGGTGCAAAACCCGCATGACGTTCAATCGGCTACTCCGCTGTCCGCGCCGTCCTTTACGATCTTTGTGGCTAGGTCTTGAAGCACCGCTTCTGAAGAATCACACGCCCGTGTGGCTGTCGCAACCTGCCCCATCGCCGGAGTGGAAAACCTTCGCCCACTCACGCTAAAATGAAGAGGTGCAGCAGTGAGTGGAACCGGCACGGCTTGCAGTCCGCGCTCACCAATCACTACTCACCACCAATCACCATGCCAATTCACGTAACGGAAAAAGCAGCTGGCAAAATTCGCGAACTTCTTTCCAAAGAGGGCGTTCCTACTGACTCCGGTGGCCTGCGCATTGGCGTCCGCGGTGGCGGCTGTTCGGGACTGACCTACGCCATGCGCCTCGAAACCGAACCGCGCAGCCGCGACAATATCATCGAGGAATTCGGCGCCCGGGTCTTCGTGGATCCGAAAAGCCTCGCGTACCTCTCTGACACGACGCTCGATTATCAGGAAAGCCTGATCCGCAACGGCTTCATCTTTCAGAATCCCCACGCCGCGCGCACCTGCGGTTGCGGCACCTCCTTCACAGTCTAGGTTTCTTCGGGCCGGCCGCATGTCATTCCGAGGGGCGATTCTCTGAAAAATGATTGCGCCAGCCCTCGCGCCCGAACGCAAATGGCGCCGTCCCAAACCGCTCCCTATAGCCGCTGTTTACCTGCCTTAGTTAGGTCAAGTTACTTGACCTACTTACGGTACTAACTTCATCGAAGTCTATTCGCCTCTTCTTCGCCTTTTTTGCGCTGGCCACTCGCCACGCACTGGTCCAAATTGTCTCGCGTCCATACCTCGGGCGAACGCCATTCTTATTGCGCGGCTTCGTAGCGACCGGAACAATGCTCAACGCATCCGATACCGCGCTCGCAACCTACGCCTAACAGGGCGCCAAGGAGGGGAACATGGAAACGGACCTGCGATACCCAGTCGGGAAGCTCCAGCGCACCGAAAACCTGTCCGACGCTCAGCGCACATCGCTCATCTCCGCAATTGCCGAGGCGCCCGCCAAACTGCGCCAGGCTGTCGCGGGCTTGAACGAGCAACAACTCGATACGCCCTATCGTCCCGGCGGTTGGACCGTGCGGCAAGTTGTCCATCATCTGCCGGATAGCCATATGAATTCAGTCGTCCGCTTCAAACTTGCCCTCACGGAACACGAGCCCACGATCAAGCCCTATGACGAAGCGCTTTGGGCCAAACTCGCCGACGCCCAGGCGCCCATCGAGCCATCCCTTCTCTTGCTGGAGAGCCTGCACACCCGTTGGCTCACCCTGATGAATTCGCTTTCGCCGTCCGATTGGAAACGAACGGTCCTGCATCCGGCGATCGGCGTCATCTCGCTCGACGGCTTGCTCCAAATCTACGCCTGGCACGGCCGCCATCACGTTGCGCACATCACGTCGCTTCGAGACCGCAACGGCTGGCACTGAGTTTAGGTACTTCGTTCCGAAACGGTCCGCCAGTGTGCGATGTCGCGAAGCTTGCCTGTCCCGGCCACGGCCCGTCGCCGAGGAGGGAATCTCTCTTCGACGTTCATATGCACTGACGCCTTTTGAAGGCGTGCCGCACCTCATTGTGCCCGGACATCCGCGTTTCATTGCCGCAACATTTGTCTGCTACACTAAACACCACTTCTGCTCGACGGCGCTATGGTGCAACGGTTAGCACGCGGCCCTTTCAAGGCTGAAATACGGGTTCGATTCCCGTTAGCGCTACCAGTCCTGCCGGTAATTCCAGCATGAAATCAGTTTGATCCCCGTCGGTTGAACCGCGGTCCCATGAGCGCTATCACATTTGGCTTAAATATGCCTTGACACGTATATGCGTTGTAGAGTATATAAGAAACATGGGATCGGTATTCGAAATCATTGCGGAACCCAACCGCCGCGCAATATTGAGCCTTTTGGCCTCCTCCGAACAGTCCGTGGGCGAGATCGAACGTCACCTCCATATGCCGCAGCCCACCGTATCAAAGCACCTGCGAGTGCTGCGCGAGGCTGGATTCGTCGAGTCCAAGGTGGACGCGCAGCGCCGTCTGTACCGGCTGCAACCCGAACCATTTCAGGAGGTCGACGTGTGGCTGGCCCAGTTCCGCCGGTTCTGGTCCGCTCACGTGGATGCTCTCGAACGCCACCTCGACCGCATCCATCCGCCAACACAAAAAAAAGGCAAGACATCGAGAAACCAACCCGGCCCAGATCGCGAACGTAACAAAGGAGAGAAGCAATGAAAATCAAAGTGACGAGTGTATATGTGGATGACCAGGACAAGGGCCTGCGCTTCTATACGGAGGTCCTGGGTTTCACCAAGAAAAGCGATTTCAGTCAGGGGCCGTATCGCTGGCTGACCGTGGTCTCGTCTGACGAGCCGGAAGGGGTTGAGTTACAGTTGGCGCTCAACAACAATCCCGCAGCCAAAGCGTATCAGCAGGCCATATTCCAGCAGGGTCAGCCCGCAATCATACTTTTCACCGATGACGTCAGAGCCGACTATGAGCGCATCAAAGCACAAGGCGCCGAGTTCACCATGCCACCCACCGATGTGACCGCCTCAACCATCGCAATGTTAAAGGACACCTGCGGTAACCTCATTCAGCTTACCCAGCTCAAGCGTTGGTAGTCTGGATATCGTTGCTAGTCGGGACAATCGTTGGTAGTCAGGACAAGCAATGCTAGTCGAGAGCGATGGTGGCCGGACATCCGCCCAGGATCGCTCCAGAAGGGACGACGAGCATGAATATGATCGGCGGCACGCAGTACACACCAGGCCCGGCCACCGGGGCACAGGTAAAAAAGGGCGGGGACAAGTGGACGCTCATCCTCGTCAGAGAACTGCGCCACTCGCCGGAAACCGTCTGGCAGGCGCTAACCGAGCCCGCACATCTGGCGGAATGGGCACCCTTCCAAGCCGACGCCCCCTTGAGCAACGTCGGAACTACGGTGAAGCTCACATGGGCCGGAAACCCGAGGCCGATCGAGACACGAGTTACGCGAGCCGACCGTCCCACGGTCCTTGAGTACGGCGATATGCGCTGGGAACTCGAGGCTGCCCTTGATGGGACGCGCCTGACGCTGTGGCATAACATCGACCGCCGCTTCGTCGCCTGGGGCGCTGCCGGATGGCATATCAGCTTCGACGTGCTGGATCGCCTTCTCAAAGGAGCGCCGATTGGGCGCATCGCTGGCGACGTGATGAAGTTCGAGGGTTGGCAGCGTCTCGTTGCGGAATATGCGAAGCAATTCGGCGCTGGAACTCCGACCAAGACCCCGCAGCGTTGAGGACACGAGGGAAGAGCGCATGGAACCGGCCTCCAGAACAGAATTGCTCCGATTCAATGGCGCTGTCGCCCGGGATCCTGCCATCGACGCGTGGATGAAAGAGCGCGCCGGCGAACTGGGAGACGCCGCGCGTCAGTGGTTTGAGGTAATGCGTAAGTGTGGGGACGAGGTTCGTGAGCTCTTGCACGACGGCTGTCCGGTTGCATGTTTGGGAGATGTGCCTTTCGGCTACGTCAATGTTTTTTCTTCGCACGTAAACGTGGGATTCTTTCATGGCGCGGCGCTGTCAGATCCGTCCCGCTTGTTGCAAGGAACCGGCAAGTTCATGCGTCATGTGAAGCTGAGGCCAGGAGCGCCCATAAACGCCGCAGCCCTACGCAAGCTCATCGATAGCGCCTACTCGGACATAAAGGCACGCGTCGAAAACGGATAACTCAGGAACCATTTCACGAGGCAGAGGAGAATCACATGAGCCAAGCGACCGTGCGTTTGATTTTTCGCTGGATTCACATCGTCTTTGGACTTCCGATCATCGGTTATATCTACGATTCGCCGAAAAACACTCCGTACTACGCCTGGACAATTCGGGAACTTTTTCTAACCGTATTGCTGGTTTCCGGATTGTGGATGTGGAAAGGTCATGTCGTTCGCCGGTTTTTTTCCAGAAGGTCGGCGCGCGCCGCAGTTTCGCTCGCGAACGGTCGCTGTTCGGTCGGCGGATAACGACGGGCCTCATTGAAATATCGTACTCTGCCGCTGCGTTAGAAGGCCTTGGGTCCACTCGAATGGGCGTCTAGGAGAGAGTATCGGATGAAATTGGGATTCGTCGGCACTGGCGAGATTACGTCGGCAATTGTTACCGGGTTGAGTTCATCGCCTGGGCGATATAGTTCTATTCGAGTCTCCCCACGAAATCCTGAAATGGCGACTGCGCTGGCCAATCGCTTTGCCGGTGTCTCAGTGGCTTCGTCGAATCAGGATGTTCTGGACACATCGGAGGTGGTAATACTTGCGGTCAGGCCCTCGATCGCGTCGGAGGTAATTTCAGAACTGCGCTTCAGGAGCGGCCAACACGTAATCAGCTTGATTCCAGGACTATCTTTGCGGCGGTTGTCCGAACTGGTTAGGCCCGCAACTCGAATCGTTCGAGCGGTTCCGCTGCCATCAACTGTAAGAAGGGCGGGCCCTACGGTGATATATCCGCCGGATCCGCTCGCAAATGATCTCTTCGCCGCCATCGGAACCGTCTTTCCAGTTGAGACCGAGCACGAATTCGAGGCGATGTGCGCGTCAACGGCAACAATCGCTTCCGTTTGCGCTTTCATGGAGAAAATTGCCTTTTGGCTTTCTGATAACGGGATTGCAGATCGAAAGGCCCGCGAGTACGTCGCTCGAATGTTTTGCGGGCTCGCATGCGCGGCAGCGGATGCGCCGGATCGAAGCTTTCAAACTTTGGTGAAGGCACATGCAACCGCCGGTGGAATCAACGAACACTTTCTCAAGCACATTGCGGCCTCAGCCTTGCTGGACGAAATTCCAGAAGGACTCACAGCCGTGCTGAAGCGAATCAGCGGAAGCTGACGCGCGCGAATTCCGCTTGCGAAGGTTCGCGCGGCAATCGCGCACGCGTGCAAGCGTTCAGCGCGTCGATTGAGGACCCGCAATCGAGCCAGCCAGCGTTGTCGCATTTCCACCACATGTCGCCGATTTCGCACTCGCGCTCACTTTCGCCAATCAGGACTCAAAATGCGCGAGACGGCCAGGCAGCATCCAATCTGCTAGGATAGAAAGACTTCAATCGAATCGGAGCAGTCCATTGCCTTTTCCTCGCACACGAAACGCGCTTTTGCGCGACCCGAACGTCACTCTCGATCGCCCGGACGACCACAAATCGCCGCCTTCACATCGCGCGCGATTCCAGAATGCGATAGGCGGCGCGACGGTTTCCTGCGCAGAGGCTTATCCGGGCATTGAGTTTCTTCCGCGGAGCAACTGGCTCGCCTGGCTGCGTGACAAGCCGCCCCAGTGCGTACATTTGCAGCCGGGCGCGTCGTGGACCGCTAAGCTTCTCCCTGACACGCTGTATCTTCGCGGCAAGCGTTCGCCAACGCGCGAATCCATACGTCCGGAGGTCTCGCTCTGCCGCGATTGTTTAGCCGAGACGCTCCAGCGCGAATTGTCCGCCTATGCGGGAACGGCGGTGGCGTTCGAGCCCGATGCGGAAGCTCTCTCGCAGTATTTCTTTCTCGGCATCCATGATTTCGAGCGTGCCGGTCTGAGGCCCGGAGTCGCTCGCGCCATCGAAACACGCGTTCAACAGACAGGCCAGCGCTGCGAAACGTGCGCCCGGCCGGCGAAATGGGGTTGGTTTTCTCGCCATGAAATACCGGGTCTCGATGAAGTCGAGCGCATCCGTGGGGCCCAGGGCGCCTGGTTTTGCGCCGAGCACGGCGCGGACCGCATCTGTCGCGCGTTTGCGGCCATCCCTGAAGCGAACCTTTTATACGTCAATCTTCCTTACGGCGAGGCGGGTGCATATGTCTGGATCTAAGGTTCAGCTACGCGAAGTGGTGCAGAAGTATCTCGCCGCCAGCGGTGGCTATGGGCACGAGATCGCCCTTTCAGCGCTGGGCTTCTCGCGCGAGGAAGTAGAAGACGTTTTCAGCGCGTTCGACGAAGACTATCACATCGGCCGCTTCTTCCATTTCCGCCAGGCAGCCGGTGAGAGCTATTCTATCGGCGGCTTTCCGCAAAGCCACTTCGCCGTCGATGGAGAGATTGAGAGCGTCCTGTAGACGGATTCTCGCTCGGCGGTTGGGTTCGCCGCGAACGGCTAGCTCTGGTTTGACGCGCGAGCGCATGAACGCTATCCTTATTCCAGTTCCGACGCCAATGTTTGCTGCCTTCTATTAGCGATTTCCTCTCCCGTCCCGTTCTGGGCGATGCGTGCACCGTTTTGCCATTCTCTCTTTTCGCGTTTTTAATCTGGCGGAGTATCCATGGCTGACTTATTTGAAAAGCTGAAGCAGATCGAGTCGCGCTATGACGAAATAACCCACGACCTTTCGTCGGCGGACGTCCTGGCGGACTCGTCCCGCTATCAGAAGCTCGCCAAGCAACACGCGGAGCTGACCGCCATTGTCTCGACGTATCGCGAATGGAAAGAGATCGTGAAGGGCTTGGACGGGGCGAAGCAATTGCTTCGCGAAGCGGACGATCCCGAAATGAAGCAGATGGCCCACGACGAAGAGCACACGCTCGAAGCAAGGCGCGAGACTGTCGAGCGTGAGTTGAAGGTTTTGCTGCTGCCGAAGGATCCTAACGATGAAAAGAACGTCTTGCTCGAAATCCGCGCGGGGACCGGCGGTGACGAAGCTTCGCTCTTTGCCAACGAGCTTTTTCGCATGTATTCGCGCTACGCGGAATCGCAACGCTGGCGCGTGGAAATACTCGAAAGTTCCGCATCTCCGGTGGGCGGAATGAAAGAAGTGGTGGCCGCCATTCAGGGAAACAAAGTTTATTCGCGGCTGAAGTACGAGAGCGGCGTGCATCGCGTACAGCGAGTGCCCGCGACCGAGCAACAAGGCCGCATTCACACGTCCGCCGCAACGGTGGCGGTGCTTCCAGAAGCGGACGATATCGACATCAAAATCGAGTCTAAGGACCTGCGGATCGATACATTTTGCTCATCTGGACCGGGTGGACAATCGGTGAATACTACTTATTCGGCGGTGCGGATCACGCATATTCCCAGCGGGCTGGTGGTTTCGCAACAAGACGAAAAATCGCAGATCAAGAATCGCGCCAAGGCGATGCGCGTGCTGCGCACCCGATTGTATGAAATGGAGCAGGAGAAGCAGCATCAGGCGCTGGCCGCGGAGCGCCGCGGGCAGATCAAGACGGGCGACCGTTCCGAAAAGATTCGAACTTACAATTTTCCGCAGAACCGCGTCTCAGACCATCGCATCAATTTCACGCTTCACCAGCTCGACCAGGTCATGGAGGGCAAGCTCGCTCCGCTGGTGGATGCTCTGGTGACGCACTTCGAAGCCGAGCGCCTGAAGCAAGAACTAGTCGAGGCCTGACGTCGGGGGTCTCGTTGTTCAAAATCACATTCATGCTCGACGTGCCGTCCGACATTCGCCGCGCTCTCAAAGAAGGCCTCTCGCGACTTCGCGCCGCTCGCGTCCCGTCTGATACTCTCGCCGCCGAACTTCTCCTTATGCACACCGTCGGACGCGATCGCACCTGGCTGTACTCTCACCCGGAATCGGCCGTCGACGCATCCGCCGTCGAAAATTACTTCGCCTTGATCGCGCGTCGCGTTGCGGGCGAACCGACGCAATATCTCACCGGCAAGCAGGAATTCTGGGGCCTCGAATTTGAAGTGAATCCCGGCGTTCTTATCCCACGTCCGGAAACCGAGCATGTTGTGGAAGTCGCGCTCAAACGGCTGTCGCTGCGCACGCATGAAGTAGCTTCTCGCGACGTAGCAGACGCTCGAAACATCCACATCGCCGATGTGGGCACCGGATCGGGCTGCATCGCCGTCGCATTGGCGAGGGAATTGCCGAATGCTGAAATCGTGGCGACCGATATTTCCACTGAAGCCCTCGAAGTCGCCCGACGCAATGCCGTTCGCAACTCCGTCGCCGACCGAATTGAATTCATGGCGGCCGATCTGCTGCAAGGTATCGATGGCTCGTCACTCGTCACTAGCCACTCGTCACTGCTCTTCGATCTAATCGTCAGCAATCCTCCGTACGTTGCACGCGATGATGCTGCATCGCTTCCTCCGGAAGTCCGCGAGTACGAACCTGCCATGGCGCTGTTCGGCGGGCCTCTAGGAACCGAGATCTACGACCGGTTAGTCGAACAGGCGCGCACGCTGCTGGTTCAGGGCGGCAGTTTAGTTCTCGAGCTCGGCTACAACTCCGCGCCTCATGTGCGATCGCTTCTGGAAAATCCTGCGTGGCACCACATCGAAATCGCGCAGGACCTTGCTGGAATCCCCCGCGTCATCGCCGCCGAGAGAGCCTGAATTGCCAGGGCGACGTCGTCTTGCACTCGTCGAACAGGCTCGTTCCAGTAGGGGCAAGGCATGCCGAGCCGGGTCGTAGCAGTTGAATAACCCAGCGGATCGAGTAGCGCGTTCGTATTTCTTTCGCCCATCGTGGACTGGCGCAGTATATTGTGGGCAGAGCTCCTCGCATGCCCAAGCTGGCCCAATTCCGAGCGAAGCACGACGCTGTTGAAAGCAGCGCCGAATCGAACACGTGGGTTCTCCACGTCGATATGGACGCGTTCTTCGTCTCCGTCGAACTCCTCACCCGGCCCGACTTGCGAGGCAAGGCTGTTGTAGTTGGCGGTCAGCGCGACCAGCGCGGCGTGGTCACATCAGCCAGTTATGAAGCGCGCCAATTCGGAGTCCATTCGGCGATGCCGCTGCGCACCGCCGCGAAGCTTTGTCCGCACGCCACTTTTCTCGACAATCGTCACGAGCTCTATGCTCAATGGAGCGACCACGTCGCCAGTATCCTCGAGAAGTATTCGCCCGTCGTTGAAATGGCATCGATCGACGAGGCGTATCTCGATTTAACGGGCACCGACCGCATCCACGGGCCCGCAGTGGGCGCGTCAGATCGTCTGTTGCGCGAGATTACGTCGACTACAGGACTGCCCTGCTCCGGCGGACTCGGCGGCACGCGACTGGTGGCAAAAGTGGCGAGCGAACAGGCAAAACCGCGGGGATTTGTCTGGGTTCCGCACGGCAGCGAAGCTGCGTTCTTCGGGCCTCTCTCCGTGCGTCGCATCCCGGGAATCGGCAAAGCGACGGAGGCCGCGCTGAAGACCTCCGGAATCGACACCGTGGCTCAGCTACAGGCTATGCCGCTCGAACGGCTCGAGGAAACGTTCGGCCAGTGGGGCACCGCCCTTTATCGCAAAGCGCGCGGCATCGACTCGTATGAGTTTTTCATCGACGCAGAACCGAAGTCGATTTCCCACAATCAGACGTTCGGGCACGACACGAACGACCGTTCCCGCCTCGAGACAACCTTGAGTCATCTCTGCCAGAAGGCGACGAAACGCCTTCGCGATGCCGGCCTTCACGCCCGCACCATTACCCTGACCTTGCGCTACAAGAATTTCAAAACAATCACGCGCAACGAAACACTGGCTCAGCCATCAGACCTCGATGCCGTAATTCTTGCCTCTGTGCGCGATCTCTTCAATCGCAATTGGGACGGTGAATCCATGTTGCGCCTGGTGGGTGTGGCTCTTTCATCATTCTCCGGCGGCACGCTCCAGATCGACCTGCTCGATCCCGAGCGGCGCGCCAAACTCGAACGGCTCGCGCGCGCTACCGATCGGCTGCGAGATAAGTTTGGATTTTCGAAGGTCCAGTTTGGCGGTTCGCTGGCAGATCGCGACCGGCGCGACGACTGATGATCGAGCGCAACCGCACGCGACGATTGAAGCGGGGGACATCGTTCACTGACACGTCCTCTGCGTTTGCGTGTTCGACAGTTATTGCTGCGAGCCTGTCTCAGTCGCAGGGCGCGGGATCGTGCGCAATGCCAGGCAAGTGATGTCGTCGTGCTGCCGGGCCTGGCCGACGAACACGTTCACTCCTCCCATTACGCGACGCACCATGTCTGCCGCACTCTCCGGCGGAGCGGATCGAACGATTGGCAGAAGGCGCGCTTCGCTGAATTCCTGTCCGGAACCGTCGATTGCCTCAACCACGCCATCGGTAAAGACAAACAGCAAATCCCCTATCTCGAGCTGCACTCGGCCGGCTGTGTACGTGTGATCGTGATCGTCGGGTAGGGGCACGCCAAAGGGAACGCCACCTGTCGTCAGGCGTTCGATTTCGCCCGTCACGCGGCGCAAGATGGGATCGTTGTGACCCGCATTGATGTAGCGCATCTCTCGCGTGTCAGGATCGATCTCCGCAAGGAAAGCAGTTGTGAAACGCAGGCCGCCAAGGCTGTGTGCTCGCGCATAGCGGTCTAGTCCGGCAGCAATCTCATCGAGTGATCCAGGTGTTGCCGCAAGCGCGCGCAAGCTCGCCTGAAACGTAGCCATCAGCAACGCGGCGGGCACGCTCTTTCCTGCAACGTCCGCCACCACGACAAGCAGCGAACTTGTCTGCCCGTCTGTAACCGGGCGCAAAAACGCATCGTAGTAATCGCCTGCGACGGTGTTCTGCGGACGCGTTGCGAACGCAATGTCGAACCCAGGTACGAAGGGCGCATGGCTCGGCACGAGCCACTGCTGAATTTCGCGCGCAATTTCCAGATCCCGCTTCATGGTGACTCGATCCGCGAGTTCCAGCGCAAGCAGGACGAACAGAATCACCGCCCCAAACCACTCCAACTGAAACCCCACCTGCTGGCGGCCCCAATGAAACTGAGGCTGCACGATGATCAGCACAAGGGCGATGAGTAAGAGCACGCGGCGTGCTGGTGACAGTTTCATCAGCATCGCCTGAAAAACAGCCCAAACGGAGCGCAAGAAGCGCTTCACTTTCCTCCGCTCGCGGCTGATCTCGTCCCAGTCGACATCCTTTGAGTACAGCCCGTAGCTCGCTTTCGCCTCGGAGACAAACTGTCCCCAGAGCTGGTCGATCGCCAAGCCTTCCGTGACGCGTTGCCAGAACGAGCGCAGTGGTCGCCTTCGCGGCTGAGGTCCGGTGCCCGGAGGCATGCTAGTGGTAGTCGACATGAGAGCCGATTATACGGCCATTCCCTAGTAACGTTTTCGGATGACCAATTTTGCGGCACGGTCCTTTCGGCTCATAATCGCCGTATGGACGCGCGCGAGCTCGCAAATCAAATTTGTCGCATTTTGCGCGAGAAGGGCCACCAAGCCTATTTAGTTGGCGGGTGTGTGCGCGATCTGCTGCTTTGCCGCGAGCCTGCCGATTATGACGTTGCGACCGACGCAACCCCCGAGCAAGTGCAGCTCCTGTTTCCACGCAGCCTTTCCGTCGGCGCGCAGTTCGGAGTCGTCGTCGTAACGGACGATTCGGCGCAGGTCGAAGTGGCGACGTTTCGCTCAGACGTGGGCTACTCCGATGGCCGCCGCCCCGATCGTGTCGAGTATTCGAGCCGTCCCGAAGATGACGTTCGCCGCCGCGACTTCACGATCAACGCACTTTTAATGGATCCCGAAACGGCCGACGTCCTGGATTTTGTCGGTGGCCGTGAAGATCTGCGTGCGGGTATCATCCGCGCGATCGGTGATCCTGCGCTGCGGTTTACGGAAGACAAGCTGCGCATGATCCGCGCCGTCCGCTTCGCAGCACGCTTCCACTATGCGATTGATAGCCCTACGTTTTCCGCGGTCCATGCGCTCGCGAAGGAGATTCGGCAAGTTTCCGCGGAACGGATTCGCGATGAACTTACCAAGATCCTTACCGAAGGCGCCGCGCGCCTGGCGTTTGAGCTGCTCGATGATACCGGCCTGCTCCCCCATGTCTTGCCCGAAATCAGCCGCATGAAAGGAGTCGAGCAGCCGCCCCAGTTTCATCCCGAAGGCGACGTGTGGACCCACACTTTGTTGATGCTCGAACAGCTGACGCCCGGCTGTTCACCTACGCTTGCCTGGGGCGTCCTGCTGCACGACGTCGGCAAGCCGCCCACGTTCAAGCCTCCCTCTGGTCTCGACGGACGCATTCGTTTCGACGAACACGTTGAAGTTGGCAAACAGATGGCAATTGAGATTTGCCGGCGCTTGCGCTTCTCGAATGAAGACGTCGATCAGATCGCGGCCCTGGTAGCCAATCACCTTCGCTTCAAGGACGTGCCGCAGATGAAGCCGTCCACCCTTAAGCGCTTCGTCCGGCTTAACCGCTTCGACGAGCACATGGAACTACACCGTTTGGACTGCCTCTCGAGCCACCGTAACCTTGAAAACTACGACTTTATGCGCCGTTTTTTGGCTGACACCAAGCCCGAAGAGGTCCGTCCGCCCCGTATCCTTTCCGGAAATGACTTGAAAGAGCTGGGATTCCGACCCGGCCCGCACTTCAAGGAGATCCTGGACGCCGTCGAAGAGGCGCAATTAAACGGAAAGATCAGCACCCGTCAAGAAGCCGTTGCCCTGGTGGAGGACTCCTTTGCGCCCTTACGTTAATGGTGTAACTATTTATCCGTCAACGGCTTATATCGAACAGAAGCCAACACCACGAGGTTGCATCTAAAAGATGAGCGTATTATGCTAAAGACAGTTAATATAACAGCGCGAAAGTTGGCGCGTTCTTTTCGCCTGGCCTCTGCATCTAACTGGTAAGGCGGCCGGCGTGCTCTATCGATTGTGCGTCGCCTTAGCTAGTCTGGCAGTCGGTAGTTTTAGGGGGAAAAGTGGCAAGAGAAATTAGAACAATCCCAGAAGAGCTTCCTATCCTTCCGGTCCGCGATACGGTCCTGTTTCCCGGCGCCGTGATGCCGCTTCCGATTGGACGCGAAAGTTCCTTGGCCCTGCTCGAATCCCTGCAGGGACCGGAGAAGCTGCTCGGCGTCGTCGCGCAACTCGATCCTCGTATCGAGGAGCCCACTGCGGCGGACATTCACACCGTTGGATCATTGGCCAAGGTCCACAAGATGGTTCGCATGCCCAACGGCAACGTCGTCGCATTTCTCGAAGGGCTGGATCGCATTCGCGTTCTCGAAGTGGTCGGGCTTAAACCTTTTCTGCGTAGCAAGGTGGAGTTGCAGCCTGATCTGGAAGAGCACGACGCCGAGGTTACAGCTCTCCAGCGCAATGTGCAGGAGACCTTCCGTGAAGTAGTGGCGCGATCGCCGCAGCTCTCGGACGATCTGCAGACAGCGGTGATGCACATCGACCAGCCTGGACGCCTCGCGGACTTCATTGCAGCCAATCTTCCATCGTTGAATACGATGGTGCGCCAGGAACTGCTCGAAACGTTCAACGTGCGCAAGCGCCTTGAATTGCTGATCAACGAGCTTTCGAAAGAGAAGGAAGTCGTCGAACTGCGAAACAAGATCAACGAGCAGGTTCAGGAGCAAGTCAGCCAGAGCCAGCGCGAATTCCTGTTGCGCGAGCAGATGAAAGCGATTCAGAAGGAGTTGGGCGAATCGGACGACACGCAGGCCGAAGTCGAAGAACTGCGCAAGAAGGTCGAAGAGTGCGGCATGTCTGCCGAGGCCAAGAAAGAATGCGAGCGCGAGCTGAAACGGCTCGCGAAAATGACTCCGGCGTCCGCCGAGTACATGGTGTCAAGAACCTATCTCGAATGGATGACGTCCCTGCCGTGGAACAAAACGTCCGGCACAGGCGAGCAGGAAATCGACATCAACCAAGCGCAGCAAATTCTCGACGAGGACCATTACGACCTCGAAAAGGTGAAGGAACGAATCCTCGAGTACCTGGCAGTGAAGAAACTCCAGCCGGGCATGAAGGGACCGATCCTGTGCTTCCTCGGACCTCCAGGCGTAGGCAAAACGTCTCTCGGCAAGTCGATCGCGCGTGCAATGGGACGCAAATTCGTCCGCATTTCGCTTGGCGGGATGCACGACGAAGCAGAAATCCGCGGTCACCGTCGCACATACATTGGCGCTTTGCCCGGCCAGATCATCCAGGGAATTCGCCGAGCCGAAACGCAGGATCCAGTGTTCATGCTCGACGAAGTCGATAAGCTCGGACGCGATTTCCGCGGCGATCCGGCGGCGGCGTTGATGGAAGTGCTCGATCCGGAACAGAACGCGACTTTCCGCGATCACTATCTCGACGTTCCGTTCGATCTTTCGAAGGTTCTGTTCGTCGCGACAGCCAACTGGATCGATCCGATTCCTGAGCCGCTGCGCGACCGCATGGAAATTCTCGAACTTCCGGGTTACACGGAAGAAGAGAAAGTGAATATCGCGAAGCGGTTTTTGCTCCCTCGCCAAGCCAAAGAGCATGGGCTCAACCTTGGCGAGCAGATCGAATTCACAGACGAGTCGCTGCACGAGCTGATCAGCCACTACACGCGTGAGGCCGGCGTCCGCAACCTGGAACGCGAAATCGCAACCCTGATTCGCAAACAGGCGCGGCGTATCGCCGAAGGCAAGACCGAAAAGCTCGTCATCACGCCCGATGTGATTCATGAGTCTCTCGGAGTGCCGAAGTTCCGCCTCGAAAAGGAAGTCGAAGAACGCGTCCAGAAGCCCGGAGTTTCGGTTGGGCTGGTTTGGACGCCGGTCGGCGGCGACATCGTCTTCGTCGAAGCAAGCAAGATGCGCGGCGGAAAATCGTTCACCATGACCGGGCATCTCGGCGAAGTCATGCAGGAGTCCATGCGTGCTGCTTTGAGCTGGGTGCGTGCAAATTCGGAACGATACGGAATCGATGCTGATTTCTTCCGTAAGCAGGATTTGCACATTCACGTTCCGTCCGGCGCCGTGCCAAAAGATGGACCGTCCGCCGGAGTCGCGATGGTTACGGCACTGGTCAGCTTGCTCTGCGGGCGCCCGGTGAGGCCGCGCGTGGCCATGACGGGCGAAATTTCGCTGTCTGGCGTAGTGCTACCCGTCGGCGGAATCAAGGAAAAGGTGCTCGGCGCAAAGCGTGCCGGTATCCGTGAAGTGATTCTTCCGGCAGAGAACGAAGCGAACGCGAAGGAAGACCTGAAGCCCGAAATGGTGGAGGGGATGAACTTCCACTTCGTTCGCAACGTCGAACAGGCGCTCGAAATCGCTCTCGGCCCATTCGAACAGACGGTACGTCCGACGCCGAGCGGTCCGATCGGAGGCCAGGAACGGTCCGAACGGCCCGCCGCCGGTCCGTTGCACTGATCGTCAAGTCATGTAGCTCACGTGTTTAGGGCGAAGACCCATGGTTCACGTGTAGCTCACCTCGTCAGAAGTGAGGTTTTTGGCTCGATAAGGACGACCCACCGAGGCCCGGAGGCGATCCCTCCGGGCCTTTTCTTTTGTGGCATCACAGCCGTTTACGTGTTGCACGCACCCGCCGATTCGCGTACAGCTTATTCGGGTTCAGGGTTTGATGATTCAAACCCTGACATGAAAAAGCAGTTAAAATTCAAATTGACTCATTAGCGCAATTTTCGCCGATTCGCGCTCAACTGATGCCATTTCGCCCAAGAGAACTCGTCATACGCGCGCGAGAGACCGCAATCGCGCTGGTGCGCGCGCTGGACCGCGGTGAAATGGTCGAGAAGTTTCTCGACATTTACGCCGCGGAGAATCGTCGCCCCGGCCGCGCCGACCATCCCGGTCACTATCGCGAACAACTCGAGACGATTCGGCGTGAAGCAATCCTCACCGTGGTGCTGCGCATAGAAGCGTCGCTGCCCAAACGGCTTAAGGTGCATGTGCCCGTGCGCGCCATGCGCCCGCAACGTCAGGCGGCCAGCAAGGGCAAGGCGCGGTCCAGGAAGCCCGTTCGCAAACGGGATGCCTGGGAATTCTCGATTCCGATTCTCGACTTGTTTCGCGAAGAGTTTTTCACGGCGCTGGGCCAGACGCTCGAATGGACGGAGCGCGACGCAGAAGAGTTTTGGCGCGATCTCGAACTGTACGAAAAACTGCGAGCGGTCGAACAGAGTCGTTCCGGACGAAGTGCGCGCGCTGTCCCCGCCGGGCCGTTCGTCGACCGCGTTGCGTTTATACTCGATCCTTCGCTGATGGAACAGGCGCGCCGCGCCGCGGCAAAGTTCGAATCTGAACTCGATTCCACCGCCGACCGCGTACTTCGCGCCGTCCTCGCCCGCCGCTCCGACTGAATCCATTTCGCTGCAGCAGTTGCTAGCGAGCCTCCGCACGGGAGTCCTGCATATGTCTCTAGGTTTTCGTGTCAGGGCACGACTTTAGTTGTGCCGAAAGCGCCGGAGGCGCGATTGTACTTAGCCCGGCCACGCAGCGAACCTGCGGGAGGCGAGCGAAGCGCCGGGAACGCAGACAAAAGGACAAAAGTCCCGTATGGACGATTGAGCCTCTAAATGTGACGGGTGCCTCTCAGGACCTTTGGAGTTGCGCTGGAGAGCACATGGCGTCCCATCCTGGCACACCCATGCTCGCCATCCTGCTATTCTCGCCTCGTGCTCATCGCGTTTTACATCCTGGTGCTTTTGCAAATTGCAGCGGGTCTCTACTCGCTTTGGGCCGGATTCGAGTGGTACCAGATGGTCCGCCGGCGAACCTCCTCGCATTCGGGATTCTATGCCCCCGTTGCGGCCGTGATTTGCCCCTGCAAAGGTTCCGAGCCCGGCCTCGAAGAAAATCTGCGGGCGCTCACGCAATTCGACTATCCGAGCTACGAAATCTATTTCTCACTGGCCACAAGCCTCGATCCCGCTGTGAAAGTGATCGAGCGCATCAAAGCCGCAAGCTCAAAACCCGTCCACATCGTCATCGCCGGACCGCCGGGAAATTGTTCGGAGAAGGTCTACAACCTGCGCCGCGCCATCGAAGCATTACCTGCCGACAAATTCGAAGTCCTCGTATTCAGTGATTCCGACGTTCGATTCTCGCGTGGCTGGCTGCGCAAACTGATCGCTCCCCTCCAAGACATTAAGATCGGAGCGACTACGGCTTATCGCTGGATGGTTCCGAGCGGAAAAATGGGTGCGGGAGGATTTGCCAGCGCGCTGGCTTCCGCCTGGAACGCTGCCGTTGCGACGACGCTCGGAAAAGAGAAGGAGAATTTCTGCTGGGGCGGCGGAACGGCGATCCGCGCGAAAACGTTCGAACAGGCAGGCGTCCTGGAGGCCTGGAATGGCGCGTTGAGCGATGATTTCACGCTCACGCGTGCGCTTCAGAATGCGGGAAAGCCGATCGTATTTTGTGCCGAGTGCATGGGCGCAACGCTCCATCCGTGGACAGGAACTCAGCTCCTCGACTTCACCACGCGCCAGATCGTCATCACGCGCGTCTATTCGCCTCGACGCTGGCTCATGGGGATGATTTCCCATCTCGCCTACTCGCTCACGTTTTGCTATGGAATCGTCGTGATCGTCGCGTCGATGATCAGCGGAGGCCCGTGGGGTTCGCTCGTGCTGCTTACAATTGCTCCGCTGCTGCTCGCGGCAATGAAAGGAGCGCTCCGTACAGCCGCAATCGATCAGTTGCTGCCCGAATGGAAGGCAACTCTTAAGGATTGGGGCTGGGTTTGGATCGCGCTTGCGCCGATCGTGCCATTCCTGTTTTCGTGGAACTTTCTTTCTTCGCTCGCTACCCGCCAAATCCGCTGGCGCGGAATCAAGTACGAACTCGTCTCGCCCACCGTCACCCGCATCCTGACCCGCTAGCTCGGTTCACACGCAGCGTGCTCGTACGCCTATCACGACTCGATCATCACCGCAGGCAACGGCGGAACTCAGTCAATTCAGGCCCGCTTCACCCTGTTCTATAATCAGGGAAAGAAAAGGTACGACATGGAGCAAACGCTCCAACCCGACGGGCAGATGTGGGTCGACGTTGGCCAGATCATTCGCGAGCAGATTCCCGATAAGAGCGGAAACACCTTGCCCCCGACGCTCACCACCGGCTCCTATGAAATCACCGACCTGAGCCACCACGGCGCAGGCACGCTCTTCGAGGGCAAAGTCATCTACGACAAAATGTACGGCGACGCCGCCTACGGTTGCGCCCTCTGCTGTGGGTACGCGACCATTGACTACGGCTTTTGGTATGACCCGCTAGGCATCCCGGATTTGGGCACCGCACCACAAGGCGTCCAAGCCCTCGACAAGTGCGAGGACGAATACGACGATGTCAGTGATTCCTTTTACAATTCGTGGACGACGGGAAATTCGTCCGTCGCCACAGCAGACTACTATGGCACGCATACGGGAACGGGGCTTGGTTCGACCACCTCCAACGCCCACGGCGAACTAAACGCCAACGACGTCCCGCGACTTTGTCCGCTGCACGGCTACAATCCCAGCGGCGGCGACAACACAACCCCAACGATCAGCGGCTCTGGCAACACCGCATGGTATTTCAACGGCCAAAGTCCCTCCGGCTACCCAATGTCGATTACCCTCACATCAAGTGGAGGGGGCAGCACGCAGTGGAGCGT
Source organism: Candidatus Acidiferrales bacterium (assembly GCA_050747085.1). Taxonomy (GTDB): domain Bacteria; phylum Acidobacteriota; class Terriglobia; order Acidiferrales; family UBA7541; genus Palsa-295. The sequence continues at coordinate 64,070 of JBOGNK010000035.1, read as the reverse complement.
TACTTCTGGCTCGACCGATGTCCGCCTATCTTCCACGACCGGCGCCATCATCACCGTAACGAGCAGCGGTGTTGCATTCAGCGCAGCAATCGGCGACGTCGCAATCACGGCGAGCGTCACCGAGGGAGAGCAACAGCTCACATCGGCGCAGTTCTACATAACAACTCGCACGCCCTACTGGCTGGTTTCAACTGGAGGCACGGAAACGGACTGTGATCCGACTTGGGGTTATGAATCCCACATCCCGTATGAAATACAAGACCAGCTTCTCACCACACTTCCTTCAGGCATCGGCGTGAACGAGTCCTGGATCACAGGCGTCGTGGACGACTATCAGGGAACGAATTGGGTGCGGGGGGCCGCAGGGGGCGTGCAGCTTAACCGCGCTAGTTTCCAGGACGACATCAAGGCGAAACCTCCGGCTACGTGCCGATTGCGCAGTGCAGCGGAACCAACACAACCGTCCAGCACTGGGGACAAGAGTGGTGGGTCGGAAGCACGACAAGCGGAAGCGGAACCCCCGTGCAAACGGACACCCTCCAAAAAGACCTGATTAACGCGGCACACACCTATATAACGACACCGGTACACTGAGGAGCCTCCGATGAGAAGCACATGGCGCCGCCTGCTCACTGTCGTGGCTGTAGCGGTCATGACCGTTCTGCCGCTGGCGGAACGCGCGGACGGTATACCAGGCCCGATGATCGACCTTACCACACTGATCTCCAACTCCACCCTAATCGTCACCGGCACGGTCGCATCGCTCGAAATCGGATCGCCGCAACAGGTAGTTGAGGGGTCCCAGCGGTTTGAGGCCCGAGCCGTCACAGGGTCAATTGAAGTGGATCAAGCGATTAAGGGCGAGCCCAAAATGGTACCCACCCGCTTCACTTATCTACTGCCCGAGGCTCCGCGAGGTTGGAGATCGGTGGGACTCCACCAATACGCCATATTCTTCTTCGGTGCCAGCGAAAAGGGGCTTTTCCATTTCACCAGCCGCTATTACCCTTACATCTTAGTCGCTCCCGGCAGCTCAGCTACCGGTTCAGAACCCATTGATCGCGTCGTTTCGTTGTTATCGAGCACCGCATCCAGTTCCAAGGCGAGGGATGCACAGAGGCTGTCCGTGATACGCATGCTCGCCACGGTCAAGGCGCCTGCATCCGTGGCAGCGCTGAGAACTCTCCTAACCTCTGGCCCAGTTGCCCTGCGCGTGGCTGTAGCCGCCGCCCTCTTGCGAGGAAATGACCTCTCCGGACTGGATCTTGTCACCAACGTTCTGTTGCAGAAACCGCCAGACGTGCCCGATACAATCATCCAAGATGCGGTTGCGGCAGTCGGATGGGGGCTCACCAGCCCGCAAGCCATTCCCAAGATCGAAGAGCTCCTTGCTTCATCGGACCCGGAAGTGCGAAGAGCTGGGACGTCCAGCCTGATGCGCATCGGCTCGCCTCTAGCCATTAAGTCGTTGCAGTCCGAACTCCAAGATTCGGATTTTCAGACACGCTATTTTGCCGTGGTGGCACTGGCACAGATTACGCACCAGTCGGAATGGCGACCAACCATCGGTGAATTCCGTACCGATGAGAATAAGTACTTAGGGTACTGGGAACGCTGGGACCGAACGCAGAACCAGAAGCAATAACGAACAAGGTGATAAGTGTAGGTGTATGAAGACGGGCGATTCGGGGTACTGCCAGCCAGGCGCGTATCGCAGGCAGGGCCAAGTGCGCTTTTGCTCCGCGCTCGCCACCAGGCGACTCTGACCAGGCCCGCTTTACCCTGTTCTATAATCAGGGAAAGAAAAGGTACGACATGGAGCAAACGCTCCAACCCGATAGCCAGATGTGGGTCGACGTTGGCCAGATCATCCGCGAGCAGATTCCCGATAAGAGCGGAAACACATTGCCTCCGGCGCTCACCACCGGCTCCTATGAGATCACCGACCTGAGCCACCACGGCGCAGGCACGCTCTTCGAGGGCAAAGTCATCTACGACAAAATGTACGGCGACGCTGCCTACGGTTGCGCCCTCTGCTGTGGGTACGCGACCATTGACTACGGCTTTTGGTATGACCCGCTAGGCATCCCGGACTTGGGCACCGCACCACAAGGCGTCCAAGCCCTCGACAAGTGCGAGGACGAATACGACGATGTAAGCGACGCCTTTTATGGCTCGTGGACCACCGGAAACTCGTCCGTCGCCACAGCAGACCATTACGGCACGCACACCGGCACGGGCCTTGGTTCGACCACCTCCAACGCCCACGGTGAACTGAACGAGAATGATGTCCCGCGACTCTGCCCCCTCAAGGGATACAACCCGACCGGCGGCGACAATACGAACCCAAATATCACAAACATAACGCCTGACACAGTTACGGTCGGAACAACCAACGTGCAGATTGCGATTGACGGATATGGTTTCGGATCAAGTCCCACCGTGAACCTGCCCCAGGGGGTCTCGAACATCGGCGGCCAAGCTTCGACGGACACCCGAATCGTCGTGACAGTCGCCGTTTCAGTAAACGCTCCGATCGGGCCGAACAGCATCACGGTTACAGCAGGCGGCAAAACGAGCAACCAAGGTTCGTTCGCTCTCGACGGGCCCTTCTACATGATTGTCCAATATGACGCGATCGGCTGGTGCTCCGGCTGCAGCACAACGAGAGAACGCGACGTTACGTACCAGGTTATGAATTTCTCCCAAACGCCTGCCGGCTCGATCCCTATCGGCGAGAGCCTCAGCATTACTGGGTGGAATTGCAACCAGCAGAACCCAGGAGCGCAAACCACACCTTGCGGCATAGCGTCCACCTACCCGGACGGGTCATTCACCGATTCATGGAGTCTCCAGAGCGACGCTTATACCCCCATAGGCTGCGGGGCGACCATAACCGACGAATGGCAGTGGTGCGCCACGTCGTCGCCACGCGGCATTGGCCACCTCTCGGGTTACACTCACACGGACGCGATCAGCATCAATGGCGTTGTGAATCCACCTAACCAATTCGTCCAGGGTACTGTCATCAACCCATAGGAGACGCCGATGAACCGCCCATTGCGAGCAGTTGCCGCGGTTGCCCTATTGGTGCTAGTCACGCTAAGCCGAGGCCAAGCGCAAACCGTCGGCTCCATCGAAGGTATAGTCATCGATCAGCAAGGTGCACCCGTTCAGGGGGCGGATGTCGCCGCTGACCCCATCAATGGCAAAGTCCGTATCGGGTTTGTCCGCCCACACGCTGAGTCGGATGCCAGCGGCCACTTCAGCATCGAGGGCCTTGCCTGGAGGGGAACATACAAGATTTTTGCTAAGAAGCTGAGATCCGACTACCCGAACATGGCCTTTTCCTTCTACAGCGACGACATCTATCCAACCGCCTTGATCGGGCCCAGCAACCCCGTAGCTCATATAACTGTCCGCCTCGGTCCTCCGGCTGCCGCCCTCACGGGCTCAATCACGGACGCGCAGACCGGGCGTCCAATGCCTGCAGCCATGGAGCTGAAACGCATCCAACCACCGAACAAGTGGATATCAGTTTCGGTCCCGCCTGAATATCGCGTGCTAATTCCCCCCTCAGTCACCGTGTCGGTCACTGTAACCGCACCTGGCTATCTTCGCTGGACGCCGCCCGAGCCGCTGACGCTGGCCTCAGGGACGGAAATGCGTCTCGACGTCGCTCTTGAACCCGCGTACAACCCCAACGTCGCGCCATCAAAATTCTTGATCCCCGACGGATACGTCGGGTGGGTGCTCCTCGCGTATGACCAGAAAAACGCGCCGGCCGCGCCGAGCAGCAACGGTGAAAGGATTTTCAAATTTCCCGGAACCGGCCGACTGAAGACGTCGTCCCGTGGCCCCGAATCCGACGCAAAGAAAGAATACCTCTACTACTCACGCGAGGGGTCTATACGCGACGTTCCCATGGACTACCGCGACGGCGATGGGATGATCTGGGGCGAATATCAGGGAACGCTTGGCGGCGTAATCAGCGAATACGGGTTCTTCGTCGGCACGCACGACCAGTACGAGAAGGCCAAGAATCGGCGCCCATTTCAGTAAACGCCGGGTGCCCCAAGGGCTTGTTTGGGCACAGCCGTCACCGTAAGGCTCGACAGATATCATGAACCGAAAGCGACGACTCCACAGATCGGGTGCCCCATCGTTCGCGAGGTTTGCGAACGGTGGGTCTTCCGTGCGAAACGCTGGCCCGCCCGCAGTGAAATCTGTCGCCATTTTGCATTGAACTATATCCGCCGTACGACATTCGGAAAATCGTTCCACACCTTGACCCCGCAGAAGTGCGACCCTTCCGTGCAAATAGGCGTGGAAATCCCCGCGCGCAGCACGCACGGTGGCCCGATGTAGCGCCCAATTTCGGGGAAAGCGGCGCTCACCTGATTCACTTCGTCGAGCGACGCCTGATAAATCTCTTCCTGCGCGTTGAAGCACGTCCGCATCGTCCACTTGTGCAGCAGGTGCAGCAGCGAACCAGACTCAACTAGCCGAATCGCCTTCGCATTTGGCAGCAGATACAGCGCGAATTGCGGCGGGACGCCGCGATCCAGCAACTCGTTCTTCGCGTTCCAGGCTTCCTGCATCGCTTGCTGATAAATTTCGAGCGCACGTGGGTTCTCGCGGACCAGCATTGGCGTGATGTAATCCGGCGAACGTGTATCCGCCAGCGTGAGCAGCGGGCGCGATCCCGGAACCATGCGATGCCGCTGATCCTGGCTGTCGGCCGTGTGGCTGATCTTCTTCGCGAACGTGAAATTCGCATGCTGCAGCGGCCGCATCATCGGCGCATGAACGCCAACGTCCAGCGTCTCGCGCCGGTAGGGATTGCGCGCGGGATTCAGCATGCGGTCGAGCGCTTCCGCGCCGGAACATTCGGCAGCGGTCAATCCAAGCACTGCGCGATACGCCGCAGCGACTGCTTGAATCGCCTTGGGCGAATAATCGATCAAGCGCGAAGTTAGACTGCCAAGCTGCGCGTCAAATTCGCGCGCGAATGCCTCGCCGTCCCTTGCGAGCCTGCTCGCCGAAACAATGGGGTCATCCCATTCCGGCAATTTCTCCATCGGTTCGTTAGCGAACCGGTCGAAGAATTGTGGATCGATCTCGCGCACCCGCTCGGCCATCTGCCCGACCACTTCTCTCGCTTCAGCGGGCGTATCGCTGGCCGCCTGCATCCGGAACAGCCGGTGCAAAACGATCCCTGAAAGCGTGTGCACCATTGCGGTGAACGCCGCAACCGGCAGCACGTACCGCGCGACCTCGATTGCCCGTTTCTCCGACTGCCGCTCCACCTTCTGAAGCCGCTTCGGATGCGACATCTCGCTCACGTGCCAGATGTCTCCGAGAATTTCACGCGCACCGGGCTGCAGAATTGACGTCAGCTCTCGATAACGCTGCCACGCGCGCGCCACCGCGTTTTCGTACATCTCGCGTTCCGCGGGTCCAAAATTCGGATTGCTCGCATCTTGTGGCGGGACGTACGCCTGCGCCCGGTCGAGCCTCACGTAACGCTGGCTTTGCTGTTCGGAGTTATAGAAGGGATGCGCGTGCAGGAACGACCACACGAATTGCCGGCTGACGTTCTCCAGCCCGAATTCGAAATGTGCGTGCTGGTAAACGGTGTGATGGCCACCGTAATAGGTCGCTGACCCAATTGTCACGCGCTGCTTATCGGTGACTTCTTCCGGGCCGATGACCCGCGGTGAGTAACAGGTCCGTGCGGCGGCAATCGCCGAATCGAAGGGATGCGCAAACCACTTGCGCAATGTGACGCGAGCGGCTCCACTCTCGACGGTGAATTGCTGCCCGGAATCCGGCGCTGGAGAGAATTGCGTGGCCATCTTCGGCGTCATTGTACACCGGGGATGTACTCATCCGGCAGCGAAGCGCTTCCGACTCTTGCTTCCTGCACCGCGGCTCTCCCGCCTTCCGACCGTTCCGGAGCGAGCCGCTGTTTGGTGGTGGCAATCTTCCCCGAATCGAGTCTGGTAGTCCTATCGGGGAGGGAAATAGGTCTTGCGCTTCAGTGGGGCGGGTCGTTGTGCCGATCCGAATAAGTCGTTCAAAATCAGCGCGCGCTAGCGTTGCGACCGTCTGAGTTCGGTCTAGGGTCGGGAGAGCTTTTCTCGACACACATGCCGCGAAAAGGGCGGCGTAAGTCCTTTGTCATCAACAAACGTGCCAAAGCTTCTCGACACACTTTTGCGTGTTTCGACACTCGTCGCACACTGCACCACGATGGTGCAGTTTTGGGTTCGCTAAGCAGCGCTTAAAGAGGATAAACGGGAGCTGTTGGGTTACTTCTTGGCAGCTTTGTTCGCGTATTTCTTCTGAAAACGCTCGACGCGCCCTGCCGTATCGAGCAGCTTCTGCTTGCCAGTGAAGAACGGATGGCAGCTTGAGCAGATTTCCACGCGGATCATATTGCCCTTGATGGTCGAGCGAGTCTCGAACGTGCTGCCGCACGCGCAGTGGACAGTGACTGTATGGTAGTCCGGATGAATTCCTTCTTTCATGACATTCCCCTTTGCAGACCGGTCTGCGCGGTAAAACCGGAATTGACACTCACAGCCGCGTCGCTTGGCCAGCGGTGAAACCCCCATTGTAGCGGAATAGCGCTGTCATTTCCACCGGCCGGCGGCGCTACCGCAGAAGCGCCAGCCGATTAGGGCAATGCAAGCCGTGACACTCTTCGCGCGAACAGGGCCTTTGGAACGCTGATGCTGGTCGTTTCAGGGATCATTTCCAGGTGCGCGACTCATCCCACAATATGTACGAGGCCTCGAGCGGCACGAGCGCGCCCTCGCGTCGCGGGATTAATCTTGCGGTGTAATCGGCTGCTGGGCGAGTTGCCGGGACACTGGCCGTAAACGTGTATCCGTCCGCAGAACCAACAACCGATTCGCCGAGCTGCATTGTGTGCCTGGCGGGACCGTCGCCGTTCAAGGGCTCTGCATAAAGTTCGACGGCCACGTTGCCCGGATCGAGACCACCCAGGAATACCTGCACCTGGAAGAAATTTTTCTGATCTCTTTTCTCGACCGACGCCGAACCGAACCGCACGTTTGACCACTGCTTGGCCAATGTGTCTTCCCAATCCAACAGTCCGACCGCCTGGAGACTCTGGTTTGCCGAGCGTTCGCGAAATGTTTTGGCAGCCGGGATGTAATGCTGTTCGGTGTACTGGCGCACCACGCGGTTCGTTGAAAATGTCGGAGTCAGTCGCGCCATGCTGTACCGCATGCGCGTCACCCATGCGCGCGGAATGCCGCGATCGTCGCGCGTATAGAATTCGGGGACGATCTTTTCTTCGAGCAATCGATAGAGCTGTTCAGCTTCGGTCGCGTCCCAGTTCGGATCTCCGCCGTGTTCTCGTCCGTCGCCAATGGCCCAGCCCACTTCGGGCGAATAAGCTTCAGCCCACCAACCATCCAGTTCAGACACGTTCAGCCCACCGTTGACCAGCACCTTCATTCCGCTCGTGCCGCTCGCTTCCCACGGCCGCCGCGGGGTATTGACCCAAACGTCGACGCCCTGGACCAGGTGCTCGGCCATTAGAGCATCGTAATCACTCAAGAAAACAACGCGAGATCGTATCTGTGGCTGGTAGGCAAATTGAATCCACTGGCGGATCATCGCCTGACCGCCCAGGTCGGCGGGATGCGCCTTGCCTGCCAAAACAAGCTGCACCGGTTTTTCGGGGTTTGTCAGAATGCGCTCGAGTCTTTGCGGATCGTGCAGCAAAAGATTCGGGCGCTTGTACGTCGCGAATCGGCGCGCGAACCCTAGTGTCAGCGTGTTGCCGTTGAGAACTTGCGATCCTTGTGCCAAGTCGTCCGGCGCGGCGCCGCGGCTGGTCAACTGCCGCACATGTACTTTGCGAACGTATTCAACGAGTGAGCTGCGTGTGTCAGTCCGCAACTTCCAAAGATCAGTGTCGCTCACCTTCTGAAAAGCGTGCTCCAGCGCCTCTGTCGTGTCATGCCAGCGACGCTTTCCGCACGCAGCCTCCCAGATCTTGTCGGCTTCAGCGGAGTCCCACGTCGGCATGTGTACGCCGTTCGTCACGTGCGTAACCGGCACGTCATGCTCGGGCCACCTGGGAAAGAGCACCTGAAAAATGCGGCGGCTCACGTCGCCATGCAGTCGGCTGACACCATTGACGGCGCCACTGCCGCGAACAGCGAGGTACGCCATGTTGAACGCTTCGGATGCATCGTGGCGATTCTGGCGTCCCAACGCGAGCAGATCATCGAATGAAATCGCAAGCTCGTTTTCCGCATAATTCTTCAGGTATATCTCTATCAGCTCCGGACTAAATCGATCGAATCCTGCAGCCACTGGAGTATGCGTCGTAAACAGGTTCCCCGCTCGCGTAACGGCCAATGCTACCTCGAAGGATTGATCGTTCTTCGCCATGTACGATCGAGCCCGCTCGAGCACCGCGAATGCCGCGTGGCCCTCGTTCAGATGGCAAACCTCCGGTCTCATTCCGAGCGCCTCTATGAGTTGCCATCCTCCAAGTCCAAGCACCAACTCCTGTTTCAACCGCACCTCGGGGCCGCCGCCATACAACTCGCCCGCGATACCGCGGCACGCCGGAATGTTCGCGGGATCGTTGGTATCGAGCAAATACAACTTCGTTCGCCCAACTTGTGCCTGCCACACCCGGACCCATAGTTTGCAGCCCACAAAGTCAATCGATAGGCGCAGCCACTCGTCATCTTTCTGCCGCAACGGTTTGATCGGCAGTTGGCCCGGGTCATTGTAGGGATACAGGGCCAATTGCTGTCCGTGCGCGTCGATCTGCTGACGAAAATAGCCCTGCTGATACAGCAGGCCGATGCCCATCACAGGGACGCCAAGATTGCTCGCGGCCTTCAGTTGGTCGCCGGCCACATTCCCGAGCCCACCCGAATAAATCGGCAAAGACTCGCTCAGCATGAATTCCATCGAGAAATACACAACGCCGGTAAGGCCGGAATTTGGATGAGTTTTCTGAAACCAGCTCTCGGCTTCTTCCGCTGCTTGTTTTTCCCGATGCAGATCGCCAACCAGCAACTGGAAATTCCGGTCCATCGCCGCGCTCTGCAGGCGCTCTGCCGACACCGTCTGCAGGACGACCCAGGGATTATGCGTCGACTCCCAAAGCTCAGGCGCCAGATGTTGCCAGACTTTGTCTGCTGCGTGGTTGTAAGACCAGCGCATGTTGAGCGCCAACTCCGTCAGAGCCTGCAACGTTGCAGCTTTCGCGGAACGATATCGTGCTGGACTGCTGCCCATCCCGAATTCCTCCGTATGACTCTTGTGGTCTAACGAGCGGCCGCCGCACTGCCGCTTTGAGCGAGTGCAGCTGAAACGATGTTCTGAGCTTCCTGTTCGATGCGTTCAAGGTGGTCCCGTCCGACAAAGCTTTCGGCGTAGATCTTGTATATGTCCTCAGTGCCAGAAGGGCGCGCCGCAAACCACCCGTTCTTGGCGAGCACTTTGATTCCGCCGATCGGGGCGCCATCCCCGGGAGCCGTCGTAAGGATCTGCTCAATCTGCTCGCCGGCCAATTCCTTCGTTCGTACATTGTCCGGCGACAGTTTGGCAAGAGAGCGCTTTTCGTCGGACGTCGCTGGCGCCTCGATCCGTTCATACATCGGGTCGCCGAGCTCTTGTGTGAGCGAGCGATACATTTCGCCCGGATCGCGGCCTGTTCGCGCCGTGATTTCAGCAGACAAAAGAGCAGCGATGATACCGTCCTTATCCGTGGTCCAGACGCGTCCGTCGCGCCGCACGAATGTAGAACCGGCGCTCTCTTCTCCCGCAAAACCCAATTGGCCCCCGATCAGCCCCTCAACAAACCATTTGAACCCAACCGGGACTTCATGCAGCCGCCGTTTGGCTCGCGCCGTCACACGGTCGATCATGCTGCTGCTGACGACTGTCTTTCCAACCGCAATATTCTTGCGCCAGTCGTTCCGATTCGCAAACAGGTAATCGACGCAGACCGAGAGAAAATGGTTCGGCGGGAGCAACCCGCTGCTTTTCGTGACAATTCCATGACGGTCGTGGTCCGTATCGCATGCAAATGCAATGTCGTATTTACCTTTCAGGGCGATCAGGCTGTGCATGGCGTATGGCGACGACGGATCCATGCGAATCTTGCCGTCCCAATCGACAGTCATGAACCGAAATGTCGGGTCAACCGAATCGTTTACCACCGTCAGGTTGAGTCCGTACCGCTCCGCGATTGCAGGCCAATAATCGACGCCCGCTCCGCCGAGTGGATCGACGCCCGCTCGGATTTCCGCGCTGGCGATTGCCTTCATATCGAGAACGTGGTCCAAATCCTGAACGTACGAGCGCCGGTAGTCATACTTGTGTGTGGTGGACGCCTTCATCGCTCTTGCAAACGGGACGCGATTAACGTTTGCAAGCCCGTTTTGCAACAGCTCGTTCGCGCGCGATTCAATCCAGCTCGTTACCGTGGACTCCGCCGGTCCGCCGTTTGGAGGGTTGTACTTGAAACCGCCGTCGTCTGGCGGATTGTGCGAAGGCGTGATTACGATGCCATCGGCGAAACCCGCGCTCCGTTCCTTGTTGTACGTCAGAATCGCATGGGAGACGGCCGGCGTCGGCGTGTACCGGGTGCCCTCTGAAATCATCGTCTCTACGGCGTTTGCGGCGAGCACCTCCAAAGCGCTGGCAAAGGCGGGCTCCGAAAGGGCATGCGTATCCATCCCAATGAATAGTGGCCCATCGATTTTCCGCGAAGCCCGATACTCGCAAATCGCCTGAGTGATTGCGAGGATGTGCCACTCGTTGAACGCCACATCGAAAGCCGATCCTCTATGGCCCGACGTACCGAAGACAACTCGCTGACGCGTGTCGGTAGGATCAGGCCGGAGGGTGTAATACGCTGTCAGCAGCGCTGGAACGTTTACCAGGATCGACGGATCCGCCAATTTCCCAGCGGCGGGATCGATTTTCAAGGGTCACCTCAGCCTAGAAACATATCACCAATTAGATTATCTGATCTTTGGCTCGAATCCATCGTCACGTAGCTTCTGATCGAGTTCGCGTCTGCGTTTGCGCTGAGAAACAAGAATTTCGTACATTAGGGTTCCAACTTTGATCGTAATCTCAAGCATGAGGGAGTTTTTTGACCTTTTGCGTCTACCCTGATTCCTTTACCCGTGGCCAATATATGCGGACCATGCTCCGAGTGGCAGTCGTTGGCGCTGTCCTGTTCGCTTGTTCCGGTCGCCTTGCGCAAGCCGAGCCGAACACGCGTACGATCGATCGCACGAAGTCTTCCATCGTCATTCACGTTTATAAAATGGGGTTTTTCTCGGCCTTTGCGCACAATCACGAGATAGACGCGCCAATCGAATCAGGCGAAGTGGCGGACGACGGCGATCAGGGCTCGGTGGACATCCATGTGGATGCGCGCAAGCTCCGCGTCACTGATCAGGAAGCTTCGGCTGATACACGAGCCCAGATTCAAAAAACCATGCTCGGCTCGCAGGTCCTCGATGCCAATCGTTACCCCGAAATTCACTTTCAGTCAGTGACAGTCGAGCGCAAAGGGGCAAACAGCTGGTCAGTGAACGGGACCCTCGAGTTGCACGGTCAAAAGCATCCTGTCACGGCCGTTGTCACTTTGAAGGACGGACTGTATTTAGGATTCGCAGTGCTGAAGCAAACCGACTTCGGTATTACTCCCGTGGCCGTTGCGGGAGGAACCGTCAAGGTAAAGGACGAAGCAAGGGTCGAATTCCGGATCGCGCCAATCCAATAATTTGGTGTGAAGTCCTCGCTAGCCGGCAACAGATTGCGTCATCGCATTCGATGGTAACTCCAAGTTTGCGATGTAGTACGGCAACGGTACAAGGTTGCTTTTCTGAGTTCTCCCCCGGCTGCAAATGCCTTAAAATCACAGAACGTTTCCACTGTGGGCGTGTAGCTCAGCTGGGAGAGCACCTGCTTTGCAAGCAGGGGGTCGCCGGTTCGATCCCGGCCACGTCCACCATATTCTTGCTGAGTGAAATGAGTTGAACTGTGGGAGTGCGGCTTTGGCGGATTAACGCTGGATAGTGAGTATATCGCCGGCGCGAAGTCCTCGACCTGACAGAAAAGGATTAGCCTGCTTCAACGCGCCGATCGTCGTCCCGTACTGGCGGGCAATCGAATAGAGCGTTTCGCCGCGACGCACTCGGTGCTTGGCCGCGTCGCCTGAAGTGGGCTGCGGTTTTGTGGAAACATCCCGGATCGTGGTCCGCGCCGTTACACGTGACGCTCGCAACGGCTCGCCGCCCTCCCAAATCCGCAAACGTGCGCCGCGGCGCGCGTAATTGCTTCGAATGCCATTCCAGCGCCTCAGTTCGGATACCGTAACGTCGAAGCGATCGGCGATCGACTGCAGAGACTCGGTGCGATGCACCCTGTAGTGAACCAGACGCGCTCGCGCAGGAGCCGCCGGCACCGTCAGCCAAAAGCCGTCTGGCACAGTTGCGCCCGCAGCCAGATGATTGGCCTGTTCCAAAGACGACAGGCCGACATGGTAGGTTCTCGCGACTTCGCCCAGCGTGTCACCATCCACCATTTCGTGCAGCCTCCAGCTCGTCCACTTGTCGCCGGGAACCTGCTGGATGTTTTGCTCGAACTTCTGGGCTGTGCCCTGTGGAATCTTCAGCGCAAACTGAGGATCATTCGGTGTAACGTTTCGCAGCAGTTCGGGATTCAGACCGCGCAAGTCATCGACGTCCGTTCCCGTTGCATCCGCGACAAGCTGTAAACTGATCGGCTTTCCCGGTGTGATCGCATCGACAGCTGCAGGAGCTTGCGGGTCAACCTGAATGCCGTACATCGCCGGATCCTTCGCCACCAGAGCGAGGGCAATGATGATCGGTACGTAGTTTTCCGTCTGTTTCGGTAGCGCGTGGAGCTGCTCGAGCTTCCAGAAGTCCGCGTAACCCGTGCGCTCGATCGCACGCGATACGTTCAAAGGGCCGGAATTGTACGCGGCCATCGCCAGATACCAGTCCCCGAACATGCCGTATAGATCGCGCAGGTGTTCGGCTGCCGCGCGCGTAGCTTTTTCCGGGTCGCTTCGCTCGTCTACCCAATAGCTCCGGTCCAGGGAGTATTCCTCACCGCGGAACGGCATGAACTGCCATATCCCTCTCGCGCCTGCGCGCGACACCGCGTCCGGCAAGAACGCGCTTTCCGCCTGGGCCAGATAAATCAGATCCGTCGGAACGCCTTGCTGCTTGAGTACCGACTGGATCATCGGTTTGTAACGAGCCGCCCGGCTGAGTCCGCGTTGAACGATTTCTCTTCCGCGGGGAGTGGTGAAAAAGCTGAGGTACTGCAGCACCGACCCATTCACCGTCAGGGGCAAGTCGTGCGACACGCGCATCAGTTCATTATCGGCAGCATGCTCGAGCCGAGGATCGCCGGGGGGCAGCGTCAGGTCCGCAATCTCGTCGATCGGAGCCGGATTGCTGGGTGTCTCCGCCTCTTCCTGCTCCGTGCTCTGCGCTTCATCCAACTCATAGGTGTGCATTGCCTCGCCGATCTTGTCGAACAGATCGGAAAGCTGCGGGTCGAAGTCAACCTGGAACCCGCTCGACATGATGAGGTTGCTCCCGCGCTCGAAATCCGCCTTCGCTGCATCAGCATTCCCGGCCTGATATTGGGCTTGGCCCGCCTCGTATGCTTCGCGCACTTCCGCGAGCAGAATGTCAATTGCAGGCCGAGGGTCTTCTTGCAGAGGGACAAAAGCCATCGACAGAGCGGGGAAAGGCAGGGGCTCCCGTGCGATCTGATCGGCTGGCTGAGGAGCAGGGGCCGGCGGCGACACACGCACCTGTTTGACTGCCGTCTGCTCGCACCCGGCGGAGAATACTACGGCCGCCGCCAGCGTGACCCAGAATGTCGCGTGGTGTCTCATATCAAACGCTGCTTGTTTGCCCGTAATTCGCCGATATCCGGCTCCAGCTCAGGCGCCGCTGGGCTGTGCGTCGCCCGTCCCCATTGCAGGGACCACAAAATGGTAAAAACTAGTCGCGCCGCCGTCAATGGAACTTTCCAGGGCGCCCCCATTCTTAGTCAAGGGTCAGGGCGGTGTTTGGTGAAACCTCCGCGCGGTCCGCTGCGTCACTCTTAGTGTCAGTTACTCCCCTTTAAATGGAAGGAGGAGTAGGCCATGATGGGTCAAATCACTCTGGCGGTGCTGCTGGTAGTAAGCATCTCTCCTGCTCAGATTGCATCAAGACAGCCCAGTTCGCAAAGTTCGGCCCCGGTCAACGCTGCCCAAGCCGCAGGTCTCATTGTTATTCCTTCTGGAACACCCGTCGATCTTGCACTGACCAGTCCGATTTGGGCGAAAACTGCGAAGCCTGGGGACCCTGTCTATGCGCAAATCATTTTCCCGGTTGCTGTTCATGGGCAAATGGCCATCTCGCCGGGTACCTACGTAGCAGGACGCATCGATTCGCTGACGCGGCCCGGCCTCTTCTCGCCCCACGCGAGCCTTCAAATCTCCTTCGGTAAGATCGTATTTGCAAACGGTTACGCGATTACGCTGCCTAACGCGCCCGTCAGCGCAACGGTGCCCCCCGATGTGATTCCCGCAATCGCTATGGCCGATATAGACGTGTCGCGTGACAGCACAATCCTGCTGGATAACGGTTCCCAGTTGCGGATGTTCATCCAGCTTCCGATTGCCCTCGACCCCGGTAGAGTTGCTTCGGCCTTGCAGAGAAGTAACTCGCTCGGGGTTGCGGTGTCCGCCGTCGTGTGCCATCCCACCCCTGGTACTCCGGGAACCCCAGACACCGTGATTCCCGGCACTCCTGCGACGCCCGGTACTCCGGACACCGTCATCCCGGCCGGGCCGGGTCAGCCCGACATCGTTATTCCTGGCACCCCAGGCACATCGGGAACGCCCGATACCGTCATCCCGGGCACTCCCGGAACCCCTGGAACGGCATGTCCAGCACTTCCGGTCGTCGATCCGCATAGGAAGGAACAAAAATACAAGGACGCCTTTCAGCTCGCCGCCTCTGTACTCATCGGTAGCCGCGAGTTCTCGCCCGGAGCTTACGAAGCTAGCTGGACCGGACTCGGACCATCCGTCCAAGTTGATATCGCGACGAGCACCGGTCTTGCGGCGCAGGTGTCGGCGCAACTCGTAATTTTAAGAGGTCCTTCTCCCGCGAGCGCAACGAGCTTGCGAACCAATCCCGACGGTTCGCGCTCTGTCGATTCGATTCGTTTTGGGGGCCAGGCTTTCGCCTTGTATTTCCAGTAAGTGCCGCGTACGGCGCTGAGCGGTAAAGGCGCTCAGCCGCCGCGCTGCAGAGGAGGGGTGTATGCGATCGATAATCCTTTTTATCCTGTTTTTCGCCGCGCCGTGCTACGCGCAAACGCCAGCAACCAGTTTCGGCGGGCAGGCTTCGAAGCTTCCGTCTCAGCCGCCGCCTGGCCAAACCGCGACAATCACGATCCCAGCCGGCACAATAATTCCAGCAAAGCTCGTGGCGCAGATCACTGCAAAGGCCCGGCCCGGCGATCCGGTCCGCGCAGTCACCACATTTCCAGTCACCGTCGACGCGCGGACGGTGATCCCTGTGGGTACCTACTTAGACGGAGTGGTCGAGAAGTTGAATAAGCGCGCTCCAAGCGTCCGGATGCGTTTTTCCGAGCTTCTTTTTGCCAACGGTTACACAGTCCCAATCGCGGGCGAAGAATCAGAAACGAAAGCCGCCACCTATCACCGACTGAGCATCGGTTCTAACTCATCTGACGATATGCCTGCAGACCCCGGGAGCGGACCGTACGTGGACTTAGCGGTTGCCCAGGAAGGTCCCTTCCCAACTCCTCCGACGCTGCCGCAGATGCATTCCCACTTCGGAGCCGCCATAGGAATCGCAGTAGGTGTAATGGTGGGCAGCCTCGTAGCGGTGCTTCTACTGCACCATTATCGCGGCAACGGTGGAGCGATGCTTTTCGATGCGGGCTGGCCGTTCGAAGTGATTTTGACCCAGCCAGTTTCGCTCGACGCGGGAACTGTCGCGCACATCCTCGCTGCTCCGAGTAGTTACTGAATGCGATGTGCGCGGCACCGTTGATCTCCGCCGATCATTGGCGAGCCGATTTTGGCGTCTGCTCCTGGTTCTTAAGCTGCGCGATCACATTGCGTACCGATGGTGCGGCTGCGTTGCCTGGGTCCTTTTGCAGGAACGCTTCAAAAGCCGTTACGGCCTCATCGCGTCTCCCGAGGTTAGCCAGCGCTTGCCCCAGCACCAGTTCCACCGCGGCAGTATCTCCTTTACCCTTTTGGATCGCTTCTTCAGCTTGCTCGCGTGACTTCTCAAATTCGCCGTTCTTCAGATATGCGTCCGCCAGAAGCCATTGCGCGATCCAGAACTGCTTGTCTATCGAAATGGCCTGCTGCAAAGGAGGGATCGCGCCCTTGTAATCGTTTCGCCGCAGACGCAACTCCCCCAACATTGCGAGCGCGCGCACGTGTTTGCTGTTTATTGAGATTGCTTTCTCCAAATACCCTTCAGACTCGGGTATTTGATTGTTCCGCGAGCACAGGATAGCCATCAAGTAGTTCAGGTCTGCATTCCCCGGAGCGATTTTGTATGCTTTCGCGAGATGCTTCTGCGCATCTTTCAGTTTATTCGCATTCAGGTCAGTTAAGCCCTTCTGCGCTTCCACTCGAGCTCTACCGACCAAAACTTGTCCGGGAAGTCCAACAGGGTCACCGGCCCCGCTACGCCGCAGCCGCACAAGCACGTCGAAATTCTCCCCGGGCGCCATAACGTACACGCTCTTTGTCGAGCTGTCGTATCCCGCTGCACTTACCTCAATGTCATAATGTGCCGGCAGCACGTCCTCGAACATAGCTTGTGAGCGGTCCTGGGTCGTTGCAAACAGGTTGGTCGGGTTGTCCGTGCTGGAAAGCTTCACCAACGCCTGCTGTGCCAGCGGCATACCATCTTCGTCGGCGACAGTAACCGTGATCGACGCGTACGGGCTGGTGCCATGAAGTATTTGGGCGCCCGGGACCTGTCCGGTGATAGGCGCAACGCGCGCCTGCCCTCGCGCTCCGGCTGCGACGACTGCGAGCGCGGCCAGGATCAGTGTTGCCGAGCTTCTGAAGGTGTGCATTATTGGTGGGGCTGATGTTTGTTCGGCGTGGTTGGAACGTTAGGCGCGGCTATCTTTTCACTCGATGCTACCGCGAACAGCTTGAAATCAGCGAAGCTGTCGCTTCGATGGTAGCGATGGCGGCGAAAATCGAAATAGATCTCCGCTGTTTTGGGCAGCCATAGCTCGGCTTTCTTGGTCTGGAAATACACAGGCCCGTAATCGACTGATTGGTGTTGATTCAGCAGATGGATCTCACGCATCGGGTGCAGAAGGTCGGTTTCCAAATGGACGATCTGGAAATTGTCCGCGGCAATCCACGCGCGTCCCTTCAAATCCACCGAATACGATCCATCCGTGAATTCGTACCGCAAGAAATGATTCGGCCGGTCCGATCGTTGGCGAAAATAAACCAGCCACGTTGCGCGACCTTTCCACTGCCCCAATCCTTCGCAGGTCATCTCGTAGTCAACCCGCAATTTCGGATGGAAAACCATAGCCAGCGCTGCAAGCCCTCGTGCTGAAATGTGATCGGGAAAGCTTCCCTTGTCGGAGAGAGGCACGCGCGATTCATCTACCAATAGGCCACCGGCATCCTCGTCATCGATAGATGCCATATAGTCGAACTTACGCGTGGCAGTCGTTTCCGGCTTTCCCAGCACGTCCAGCTCTTGATCAGTGACTCGTTCGATGGCTTCGAATCGGCTGATGCTGTCCACCAGCCGTTCCGCGCTCCGGCCTGCGCCCGCGATCACCTTTGCTGCCGGACAGACTGCTCCTGCTGCCAGCGTCAGCTTCTCATCGTCCACGCTCTGAGGGTGCCATGTGGGCACCGAGACGCCCAAATCTGGCGAGTTCATAAGGATCGGCAAAGGAAGCATATTAGTAGGCGCGGCCTTGAGCGGTTCCGACGCTTCTTGATAATGCGTGCTGTTTACGTTCTCAACTTGCGCGATCCAGCTGCGTACCGATGCTGCGGCCGGGCTAGTCGGCTCTTTGGCCAAGAACGCCTCAAACGCCTTCACTGCCTCTTCTTGCTTCCCGAGGTTAGCCAGTGCTTGCCCCAGCACCATTTCCACCGCGGCCGTGTCTCCCTTGCCTTTTTGCAGCACCGCTTCAGCCTGTTCACGCGATTTCTCGAACTGGCCCGTTTTCAGATAGGCGTCTGCCAGGAGCCAGCGCGCCATCCAGAATTGTTTATCCGCCGAGACTGCCTGCTCTAAAGAAGTGACTGCGCCCTTGTAATCCTTTTGGCGAAGACTCAACTTGCCCAGCATCGTTAGCGCACGCACATGTTTGCTGTTGATTGAGACTGCCTTTTGCAAGTAATTTTCGGCTTCGGATGGTTGGTTGCTCCGCGAGCTCAGAATGGCCATCAAGTAGTTCAGATCTGCGTTCCCCGGGGCTATTTTGTATGCCTTTGCGAGGTGCTTTTGGGCGTCCTTGAACTTCCCCGTATTCAGATCGGCTATTCCCTTCTGAGCTTCCGTTCGAGCTCTACCGACCAGCACCTGTCCAGGAAGGCCGACGGGCTCCCCGCCGCCGGTGAGCCGCAACCGTACATACACGTCGTAATTTTCACTGGCTGCCATGACCCACAAGCTTTTCGTCACGCTGTCATATCCCGCAGCGCTGACCTCGATCTCATAGTTCGCTGGCAGCACGTCCTCGAACATCGCCTGTGAGCGGTCTTGGGTCGTCGCGAAGAGGTTGGTCGGGTTGTCCGTGCTCGAAAGCTTTACCAAGGCCTGCTGCGTCAGCGGCATCCCATTTTCGTCAGCGACGGTGACGGTGATTGAGGCGTAGGCGCCACCGCCGCCGGGTCTGAGAATATCTGTGCCCGGCGAAGCTGCAGTGATGGGGGCAGGGCGCGCTTGTCCGCGTGCACTGGTCACAGCGATCACGAGCACGGCCAGGATCAGTGTTGCCGAGTTCCTAACGTTGAGCATGGGCCGAGTCCGGTGAAAACGTTTACCGGATTGTGACACACGCATCCTCCCATCTTCAACACCTTCTTCCAAGCTAGCCCTTACCCAGACACTCGACGCGCCAGTTATCGCCAGCATTATCGCCGCTCCGAGCGACTGCTGATTTCTTCACGTCTGTGTGCGATTGAAGCGTCGATTATTGCTTAGGGGGGTGCTTTTCGTCCGGCGTAGGTGGAACGTTAGGCGGGGCTATCTTTTCACTCGATGCTACCGCGAACAGCTTGAAATCAGCGAAGCTGTCGCTTCGATGGTAACGATGGCGACGAAAATCAAAGTAGATCTCCGCTGTCTTGGGCAGCCATAGCTCCGCTCCCTTGGTCTGGAAATACACAGGCCCGTAATCCACCGATTGGTGTTGATTCAGCAGCCGGATCTCACGCATCGGGTGCAGGAGATCCGTTTCCAAATGGACGATCTGAAAATTGTCCGCGGCAATCCAAGCGCGTCCCTTCAAGGCAACCGAATACGACGTATTTGTGAAGTCGTACTCCAGAAAACGATTCGGGCGATCCGCTCGTTGCCGAAAATAAACCAGCCACGTTGCGCGACCTTTCCACTGGCCCAATCCTTCGCACGTCATGTCGTAGTCAACCCGCAGTATCGGATGGAAAACCATAGCCAGCGCAGCAAGTCCGCGCGCCGTGATATGGTCGGGGAAATCCCCCTGATCGGAGAACGGCACGTGAGATTCGTTTACGAGCAGGCTGCCGGAATCCGACTCGGCTATAGACGCCATATAGTCGAACTTGCGCGTGGCGGTCGTCTCCGGCTTTCCCAACACGTCCAGCTCTTGATCAGTCACTCGCTCGACGGCTTCGAATCGACTGATGCTGTCCACCAGTCGTTCCGCGCTTCGGCCTGCTCCCGCGATCACTTTCGTTGCCGGACAGACTGCGCCTGCTGCGAGCGTCAGCTTCTCGTCGTCCACGCTCGGCGGGTGCCATGTAGGTATCGAAATACCCGCATCAGCCGAAGCGGCGACAATTGCCAGCGGAAGGACACTCGACGGTGCTGCTTCCAGCGGTGCAGAGGCTTGCTGATACTTCGGCTTATCGGCGCTCTCTAGCTGTGCAATCCAACCGCGCACAGACCCGGCCGCCGGGCTGGTCGGATTCTTCGCGAGGAATGTTTCGAACGCTTTCTCAGCTTCTTTGAGCTTCCCAAGGTTAGCCAGCGCTTGTCCGAGAACCAGTTCGGCGGCACCGGCATCTCCCTTGCCTTTTTGAATGGCTTCTTCGGCCTGGTCGCGCGACTTCTCGAACTCGCCGTTCCTTAAATAAGCTTCTGCCAGCAGCCAATGTGCCGTCCAGAATTGGCCGTTGGCAGAGACCGCCTGCTGCAAGTTATCGATAGCTCCCTTGTAATCCTTCTGCTGGAGACGCAACTGTCCCAACATCGTGAGCGCGTGCACGTGCTTGCTGTTTATAGAGATCGCTTTCTTCAAATACCCTTCAGCTTCCGATGTCTGATTGTTCCGCGAGCTCAGAATCGCCATCAAATAGTTCAGGTCTGCATTCCCCGGAGCGATTTTGTACGCCTTCTCAAGATGTTTCTGCGCATCTTTCAACTTGCTTGCATTCAGGTCGGCGATGCCTTTTTGCGCCTCGGAGCGCGCTCTCCCAACCAACACCTGCCCCGGGACCCCCACCGGAGTGCCCGCCTCGCTGCTCTGCAATTGAACGAACACGGCGTAGATTTGATTCGCCGCGTAAACGGAAACACCTTCGGTCTTTGTCTTGTATCCGGCGGCGCTCACCTCGACTTGATAGTCCGCCAACGGAACGTCCGTGAACGTTACTTCAGACCGGCCCCCTGTCGTGCGCCACAGATTCATCGCGTTCATGGGGCTCGACAGCTTCACCAGCGCTTCCTCGCCAAGCATCAAGCCGTTTTCGCCCGCCACCCGCACCGTAATTGATGACCCACCCGTACCGAAGACGTTGGTAGTTGATTGGTTGTTTGGTTGCGTCGGTCTTTGCGGAGCTGTAGGTGCGCCGCCGGGTCGACCTTGCCCCATGGCCGGTAGGCTGAACGTCAGGCAGGCGACGAGAATGATTGCCGAAAGGGCTGTGGGCCGCAGCATCGTCCGTTTCCGTAAAAGCTTACCAGAATTCTACTATGAACCTTTGGCTACCTTCAATTCGGAACTCTGCGGAGTTTTCAGGCGAGCGCCTGCCGCAGGTCTTCGATCAGATCCGCCGGGTCCTCCAGCCCGATCGAGACGCGCACTGTGCCGGGTTCAACTCCCGCGCCGCGCAATTCGTTCAGCGACATATTGTAATGTGAGGTGTAAATCGGCAGGATCACCAGCGACTCGACGCCGCCCAGGCTCGCCGCCAACAGAAACAGGCGAGTCCGGTCACAGAATCGTCGCGCCGCATTCAGTCCGCCCTTCAAGTCGAACGACAGCAACGCACCGAATGCACGCATTTGCCGCTTTGCGAGCGCGTGGTCCGGATGCGAAGGCAGTCCCGGATAATGCACCCGGCTAACCTTTGGATGCCGCGCCAGGAATTTCGCCACTTCCAAGGCAGTCTTGCACTGTCGCTCCACCCGTAGCTCCAGAGTCTTTATTCCGCGCGTCAGCAGGAAGGCTGCGCTCGGGTCCATTGAGCCGCCCAGGTAAATGATGTTACTCCGCACCTTGTCAATCAGAGCGCGCCTGCCCGCCGTAGCACCTGCGATAATATCTGAGTGGCCGGCGAGGGATTTTGTCGCGCTATGTACCACCATATCGAATCCCAACTCGATCGGTCTTTGCAGCACGGGGCCCGCAATCGTGTTGTCCACAATGGACACCAGCCCCCACTCCTTTGCAAATTCGGCTGCTCTGCGAAGGTCAACGACACGCAGTGTTGGATTCGTCGGCGTCTCTACATACAGTGCCTTCGTACGAGGGGTCACCATACGCTCGATTCCACCCAGGTCCGCTTCGATGTGCCGGACGGTAATGCCGAATCGAGGGAACAGGTCGCGCATCAGCCGGTAAGTACCCCCATACACCTGCCGCGAAGCAATCAGCTCATCCCCTACCTTCAGGACAGCCAGCAGCGCATTCGAAATCGCAGCCATTCCCGAAGCTGATACAACGGCCGCTTCAGCTCCCTCAAGCGCCGCAATCTTCTTTTCCGCAACTTCGAGCGTCGGGTTCGCGTATCGCGTGTAGATGTAGGCCGAACTTTTTCCCTCGGCCCAACGCTTCATTTCTTCTGCATTGGCAAACGTAAAATTCGAAGTACGCGCGACCGGCGCGACAACTGGGCCGTTCACACCGGAGTGCGCTTCGCCGGCGTGAATCGCCAGCGTCGCAGTTCGCAGAGTCTTGGACCGATTGCTCTTTTTCATAGGAGCGGAAGCTTGACGCAACTCGCGGCGCGTTCGCAAGCTCCATTTTGGACAGGGCGCCTCGCCGGGGTACTAGGATGCGAAGGAAGACAAACGCTGAAAGATTCTGGCTGCATCCGACGTACAAGAAATAGGTGGCTCGAAAGCTCGAGTCACCAGGACGGTTTGCATATGGGCGGCTTCAGCCGGGCTTTCGCCCCGTCCGGCCGTCGTATTTTTAGGCGGGGGTCTCAGAACTGACCGCCGTTGAGCTAAGATGAACAACGTGTTCGAGTGGAACCCTGGAAACATCATAAGGGCCGCATGGGTCGTCTGGATCCTCTGGTGGCTCGTTGCGGCCGGGCGAGTCAATCCAATGAAGCGCCGCGAGCCCATCCACGAATGGGTGCTGCGATGGGTCCTCATGATTGCCGCATTCGAACTGCTTTTCCAGCCCGGCTCGTATCTCGGGGCTCTAAATCGCCGATTCGTGCCGCACACTCAGCTCGTTCTCGAAGCAGGCGCCGCCATAACTTGCATAGGATTGGCTTTCTCGATTTGGGCGCGCCAGCACATCGGGCGTTATTGGAGCGGCTCGGTGTCGATTCGCGCCGACCACAAACTGATCCGCACCGGCCCGTACTCGCGCATTCGCCATCCGATCTATACCGGCATTCTGGTCGGACTTGCGGGGACGCTGCTCGCCGATGGCCATTACGCCGCGATCGTCGCTTTCCTCGTCGTGCTCGCGGGTTTGAGCTGGAAGGCGCTACGCGAGGAGAGTCTTCTTAAAGGCGAATTCGGTGCGGCCTTCGAGGAGCACAGGCGCATGACCGGTTTCTTCCTTCCACACCTCTCGCGAACCACTTCACCCGAAGCGCCAAGCACGAGCCCATCATAGGGCGTGCTTTCGAGCTTCGGACCCCAGCGGTGGCAGCTTTGCTTATGGCTTTCGCAGACGATGCGGAAAACGCCTTGTTCGCTTGCCCTTCGCCAAGTCGCGTATCGGAAACCAGTACTTGAATCGCTCTTGCGTGCGAAAATTATAGGAGCGCCGAACCGGACCGTCCCTCGCGTTCGACGAAGAGGAGAGGGAATGAAAAGAATCGTCAGCGGCCTGGCATTGCTCTCGTGTTCGCTGTTGCTGGGCGGATGCATGCTGCGAGCCACAGGTCCATGTCTCGGCTACGGCTGTCCCGCATTGAGTGGCGGCGCGGACTCCTATCACGCACAGTCGATAGCGAACTCGCCGAAATCAACAGCAAAAAACGAATCCACACACCAACCCGGCGTTCACGTCGGCAACTGACGTTGTTGTTTGGCGCCTGCTGCTTTGTTACGAGTGGCGGTAGCGCGAGGGCAGGAACCCGTTACGCTGACATTCCCTCGGCTTCTTCGCCCTCGGCGTGCGGCTTGTGCAGCGCGATCACCTTTTCCGCCAGCTCGTTCGGCACGAAATCGTAATGAGAGAAATCCATCGAATACGTTCCGCGCCCCTGCGTCATCGATGTAAGTTCGTTCGCATAGCTCAGCATTTCCGACAGTGGTACCAGCGCTTTCACGATCACATTGTTGCCGCGCGCCTCGCTCCCACTGATCTTGCCGCGCCGCGAGCTTAGGTTACCCATCAGATCCCCTGAATACTGGTCGGGTGCGTAGACTTCGA
This sequence comes from Candidatus Acidiferrales bacterium, assembly GCA_050747085.1. Classification (GTDB taxonomy): domain Bacteria; phylum Acidobacteriota; class Terriglobia; order Acidiferrales; family UBA7541; genus Palsa-295. The sequence goes on along the minus strand of JBOGNK010000035.1, from coordinate 39,923 downwards.
CGTGCATGATCGGCTCCAGCAGGGCCGGCTTCGCCTGCTTCATTGCTTCTTTGAATGCGAGCGTCCCTGCAATCTTGAATGCGATGTCGCTCGAGTCGACGTCATGGTATTTCCCGTCGTATAGCACCGCGCGGAAATCAACCACGGGAAATCCCGCGAGGTAGCCGCGCTCGGCAGCGTCGCGAACGCCTCTCTCCACCGACGGAATCCAGTTCTTCGGGATCGCGCCGCCGAAAATATCGTCGACGAACTCGACGCCCTTGCCGCGCGGCAGCGGCTCCATCTTGATTCGGCATACGCCGAACTGCCCGTGACCGCCGCTCTGCTTTTTGTGCTTGCCTTCCGCATCGGCCTTGCCGCGAATCGTCTCGCGGTAGGGAACCTTCGGCGGTTTCAGAGTCAGCTCCACGTGATAGCGCTTGCGCAACTTCGCGACGACCACTTCGATGTGCTGCTGTCCTGCGCCACTGAGCAGGAATTCCTTCGTCTGCGGATCGCGACTGAAGCGCAAAGCCAGATCTTCCTCAAGGATTTTGTGGATCGCCGTGCCAATGCGGTCTTCGTCTGCGCGCGTCTTCGGCTCGATCGCAAATGTGATCGACGGCTCAGGAATGCGCGCCGGGTCGTAGAAAATCGGCGCATTCTTATCGCCCAGCGTCTCGCCCGTCACGGTTTCCTTCAGCTTCGCGACAGACCCGAGATCGCCCGCATGGAGTTCGCTCACTGCCGTCGCCGTTTTTCCCTGCGTGACCTGAATGTGCTGTAGCCGCTCAGACGTATTGCGATTGAAATGCTGCAGCGTCGCGTCGTTCTTCAGCACGCCGGACATCACTTTGAAGTAGGTGATACGTCCTGCGAACGGGTCGGCGAGCGTCTTGAAGACGTAAATTGAGAGTGGTTCCGCGTCGGACACCTTCCGCTCGACGATTTCACCTTTGCGGTTCGGCTCGGAATGGCCGCGCCATTTGCCGCGATATTCCGGCGAAGGAAAAATCTCGGCCATGAAATTCAATATCGCGTCGCTGCCGATGTTGTGCATCGCGGAACTGAGCAGGACGGGGAACACTTTTTTGTCGCGCACTTCCTCGTGCAGCCCCTTCTTCAGGTCTTCGGCCGGCAGCGTGCCTTTGTCGAAAAATTCCTGCAGCAATTCGTCTTCGCCTTCGGCCACCAGTTCAACCAGAGCTTCATGCGCTGCCTGCGCTTCGTCCGCCATATCCGTCGGAATGTCTTCGATCTTTGCTTTGCCATCGCCATCGGGCGTGTAGATCAGCGCCTTCATCGTGACCAGATCGATCACCCCGCGAAAGCCCTTCTCCGAACCGATTGGCAGTTGAACGGGAATCACGCCTCGTCCGAAAACCTGCTGCAGCGATTCCAGCGCGCGCTCGAAGCTCGCCAGTTCGCGATCCATCCAGTTCAGGACAAACGCTCGCGCCTGCTCGCACTCGGTGGCGTAGTCCCACACTTTTTCCGTGACCACTTGCACGCCGCTGGCGGCGTCCACCACGATCAGCGCGGAATCGGTGGCAATCAGCGAAGCTTTTGTGTCGGTGATGAAGGTGGAGTAGCCAGGGGTGTCGAGCAGATTGATCTTGGTCTTATCGTTCTGTCCCGGCGCCTGCCATTCGGCATAGGCGAGCGCGGAGTTAATCGAGATCTTTCGCGCAATTTCTTCTTCGTCCCAGTCAGTGACCGTCGATCCTTCGGTCACTTTGCCCCAGCGCGGCGTCATCCCGGCCGTGTACAGCAACGACGACACAAGCTGGGTTTTCCCCGTGTCGCCGTGACCTACAATGCCAACGTTGCGTATCCAATCCGTGTTGTACGATTTCATTTCTCACCTCCAGTCCTTCACTCCGACGGACCGTCGGGCTTAGCGGGGGTGGCCCGGATGGAGCCGGCGGCTCTCCTAAAACCGGGACTATACCGCTGTTCGGGGCAAGAATGAAGTCTACCCTGAGGTCAGCACCGCCCAAGAATCCGACGCGTTTTCGCGCGCCTCGCTATTCCTGCTAAGATATGCCGGGGTTTGACTACATGGCGACGAAGACCTCAGCTGATGAACCAGAGCAGCGCGCCACTGCGCTTGGCGTTGCGCCGCGGCGGCATGTAATTTGCACCGCGCTATGGGTGGCCGCCGTTGCAAACATCCTGGTGCCCGCGGTCCTCTATTCCGACGCACATCTTTTTGGCCTGACATCCCCTGGATACCGCGCTGCGGTTTCGCTTGTCGTGTTGCTTGAATACCTGATCGCTTTTCTGCTTGTGCTTCTGCATGCCAACGTTGGTTTCGCGAGCGGTTATGCTGTTTCGATGAGCGCCATTCTGACGCTGAGCTCTGCGGTTCTGACTTACATTACGCTTGCTCCTGTAGGATGGCACTGGAGTGCGGCGAGCGTCGAGGTTCTCATCGTTTGCGGACTTGGGTTCGCGATCCTGTCGAACGCCGCTTTTTTCATCGCCAGCGTGCGGTACGCTCGCGCCATTCATCCGCGCCTCCACCTTGGAGGATTCTTCCTCGGGATCGCCGCGTCGCTTGCGCTGCTCGTTTTGTACACGCGTATTCTGAGCTAGTGGTACGCGGACGCCAAAGGCTGGCGCGAGTCGCGACGCAGCGTGTACGCCCCCCCCCGGGATCGGCCTGCATAGGCCAATTGCGAACGACGCCACCCAGCCAAGTCAGCGCGCAACCACAAAGCCTGTATGTTCCGGGGTTGAGCGGAGATAAAGGAGCTCAGGATTTCTTGTTTGACGCGCCTCTGCCCCGGCTCTTCTCTTGTTCTGGTGGTTTTTGATCGCCCGAGGGAAAAACTGGCTTCGGCAGGAACGTCGTTTCGTATTCAGCCAGGCGCAACGGCCCGCTCGTATCCGGCAGAACGGGCGGCTGTTTTCTCCCGTCTCCAAAGCGCAGGGCGGAGGTCAAATCACCGAATGTATGTCGCCGCCAATCGGTGATGTTCGGCTCTCGAACACCGGTGAATTTCCCGAGGAATTGAAGGACGGAAGTATGGTCGAACGGATCGCTGCACACCCATCCTCCGCTGGTCCACGGAGAAATCAAAATGCAGGGAACGCGGAAACCGCCGCCAATGGGAAGTCCATCAATGAATTCATGTTGTGTTCCCGCTCTCGGCGTTGGCGGCTTCACGTGATCGAAAATCCCATCGTTCTCGTCGTAATTCAAGATAAACAGAGTTTTTGCCCAAACATCCGGATTCGCCGCCACCGCGTCGATCTTGCTCGCGACATACGCCGCGCCGTCCGCCGGCATGTAATCGGGGTGCTCCGACTGAAAACTGGTAGGTATGATCCATGACACAGCGGGCAATTTGTCGTTGATCGCGTCATATTCAAAATGCCCTTCCTGTCCGCGCAGCATTGCTTTCTGATAGAGCGGCGAGGCCTTCGAGGCCTGCTGAAAAGCCTTGAAATATTCGAGCACGTTACAGCCGTAATTGTCCTCCTGTTGATACACCTTCCAACTAACGCCCGCTTGCTCTAGCCGCTCGGCATACGTCGTCCATGTGTATCCGCCCGGAGGCACCACATTGTGGGTGATCGGTCCGCCGCCAAGCCCGTCCGGGTCGATGGTTCCCGTCATCCAGTACATCCGGTTTGGCCATGTCGGCCCCAGCACGGAGCAGAAATATTCGTCGCATAGCGTGAAGGACTCCGCCAGCGCGAATTGAAAAGGAATATCCGATCGTGTGTAGTACCCCATGCAATACGGCCCGTTCGCTCCGTCTGCTTTGCGGTGCGCGGGCACCCAATTGTCCATGTCGCCTTGATTCCAAGCTGCGTGCTGCACGGCCCACGCATGACTGGTTGACGGAATCTTCTGTGCACTGCTCGCGTGAGTATCCAGATGGAAAGGCAGGAGGTATCCATCGGGATTCTCCCGATCCGGCTGATGAAAAACAGACTTCCCCGTGCCCCAGAGCTTCATCGCATTGGGATCGCCGAAGCCCCTCACTCCCGCGAGCGTGCCAAAGTAATGATCGAACGAGCGGTTTTCCTGCATTAGCAGCACCACGTGCTTGATGTCGTTCAACGAACTATTTCTGGGCGGTTCCATCGCCAGAACGCGCTGGACGTTCGATGGCATCAACGCGTGCGCTGCCGCCGCCATTGCCATGCCGACTGCCCCTTTTAGCAGGCGCCGACGACTCAACAACATTTCAGAAGCAATCGATGCGTCACCTGAAATCCCGTTTTTCTTAGCCAAAAGAACCTCCAGATCAATCGTTGCGCGACAAATATACTCCCGCCGAACTCTTTTATTGAACCAGGTAGAACGGGTTTGGCAGCTTGAACACACGCTCGGCGCAGCAGCCGGCCAGATCGCTCGCCTGGTCACCAATGTTGAGAATGATTCGATAACCTTTGGCTTCGATTTTTTGTCTTTCCTTTGGCTTGAAAGCTCGAGCGGGCGACTTATCGTTGTCGGGCCGAAGGATGAGCTCCGCCCAGCCCGAATATCCGGCTTCAGTGAGGTTCTTGATCGTCACGTCTCGCTCGGATTCGTGCCGGCCCGTCAGGAAGAACACGTGAACGCCGTTTTTCTTGGCGTAATTGAAGAGTTCGAGCACCGGCGCGATCGCCGGATTGTGGTCTTCGGTGTAAAGCTTGCTCTCGACGCTGTATGAGCAAAAGCCGCAATCGGACATTGCGGCCCAGCTCGATAGCGCCGTCTCGTCGATATCGAACACGGCGGCGAGTTTATCGCTGCTAGCGGCGGAAGCGGCGACTTTTGCTTGCAGATAATCCCTCGCGGCATTTGCAACTTCCCGAATCTGCATCTCATATTCTCCGGAATTGTGATAGAGCAGCAGGCGCTGGACCTCGATCGCGTGATTTTCCGGTTCCTGCGAATTCACGGAGTTCCCTGTGGACGAACCGACTTGAGCAAAAACTGAAGAGCACGATGCGCAGATCACGAACATCACGATCAGAAGCCGCTTCATATTCGCCTCTCTCATTGATAGGTGGGTTTTCTCGTCAAACGCGCGATAGAGTAGCCTTGGAAAGGCAACGAGTAAACATCCCGCCGCTATCATCCGCGAGTAATTAATTCGGCACCGCTCGATGCATCACGCGTTGACCCCTCAGATTGCACTCAGCATCATGTAACTGCGTGCCCTTCCGCGTCCGGGTGGGTCTACGGGCCAATTAAGCTGCCCGGCATTCTGAGGAAAATTGATGATTTCCTACTTCGAAGGACCTCCTTCGCCCGGCTCGGTGCGCCCCGCAACGGCTGCCTTGGGCGCGATGGCTCGCGGTTGCATCGTTTGCGCTATGTTTTCTTTGCTGCTTGGCTTGGCGCTGTGCTTGCCGCTTTCCGCTGCTGCTCAGACACAACCTGCTCAGGCGCAGGATGATTCGTTCGACTTGCCCAAGCCCATTCCGGTTTTCAGCACAGGAATGGGGTTCATTACTCCGTTTGAAGGGGGCGAGCCGCACCTTGGCCCGCTGATTTCTCCAGTTTTTCTGGTGCCGCTTGGCGATCACTGGCTGATCGAATCGCGCGATACATTCGAATCCGATCTTTCGACGCCGCCCGGAAGCAATTCATTCCATGGCACGGTAGAAAAAGAAGTCGACTACCTTCAGCTCGACTACATCGCGAACCCTTATCTGACCGTCACCGTCGGCCGGTTCTTAACGCCGTTCGGCATCTATAACGAACGCCTATATCCGATATGGATTCGCGATCTTCAGAGCGATCCGCTCATTTTGCCGCTGGCAACAGGGCCAAGCGGAGCGGCCACAGGCGCGATGGCGCGCGGTGGATTCAAGCTGAGCCCCAGCGTAAATTTGAATTATGCCGCGTACGTTTCCGTGCTCAGCACCATCTCGCCAATCGATTCCAATCGTGAGGTGGGTGGGCGCGCGGGGTTGTTCTTCCCCGGCCCTCGGCTGGAAATAGGCGCTTCGCTTCAGCATCTGCTTCAAGATGATCGCTCGAACGCATTTGGCTTTCATTTCGAATGGCAACCCCCGGCGCTTCCCCTCGATCTGCGAAGCGAATACGCGCGATCGAGTCAGGGGAGCGGCTACTGGATCGAACCCGCCTACCGCCTGAGTCAATTTGTGAAGGGGCAGGCCTTCTTCAGCCGCATCCAGCTGGTTGCCAGGATGCAGCAATATTTCGTCGGCACCGATCCAGCAGAAGACCCGCTGCCCGCCGGCACGAAAGAATTCGAGTGGGGAGTGAATTATTACTTCCGCAGCGATCTGCGCGCGGTCAGTAGCTATGGGCGCCAGTTCAGCTCGCTGGGAAACGAGAATGTGTGGACCGTCGGCCTGACGTACAGATTCGTTCTGCCACTCGGCCATGGAGATATGAACTGATGCGCGCGCATACGATTGTTTTCGCGATTCTTGCACTCGCCATGATGGCGGTGTTGCCTTTGGGCAGCCAAGGCGCGCCTCAAAAAGCGGCCGCAGTTGCGTCAACCGTAAATCGAGCAGGCGTGGCGGCAAAGAGCAATCAGGCCAGTGCGGATCAGGAGTTTTCGCTCGCCGAGGGCGAGAAAAGATTTCACCAGAATTGCGGGCGATGCCACGTTGCTCCCGACAAGTTTCCGCCCAGAGTCATGGCGACGGTTCTCCGCCACATGCGCGTCCGCGCGACGATCACAGATCGCGACGCGAAACTGATCTTGTGGTACATGACGCGGTAACGTATGAACCGTTCGCAAAAACGCGGCTGGATCGGCACCATCCCTGCCTCCATCGTGGCCGTGATGTTATGTGTGCCTGCTATTTTGTTTCCGGTTGCTGCGCACCAGCAACCGCAAAGCCGCGTAATTGACATCGTCGCGGATCACGATAGTCGATTCAAGATTCAGGGGCAGGACCAGCCGATCTTGACGCTGACGGCGGGCGAAACCGTTCATCTGAGAATCACGGCCGTGAAGGCAAAGAATCGCAATCGTGACGGATCGGTCCACGGCTTCGAACTGCTCAGGGCGGATCGCACCCCTGTGCCTGCCTGGGACTTGCTGCTGAAACCGGGGCTTCAGGAATTCGATTTGACGGCGCCGGATCAGCCTGGCGAATACCTTGTTGTCTGCACCGTGATTTGCAGCTCCGGTCACGAACGAATGACGATGAAAGTCATCATCGAGCCAAAAGCCAAATGAAATTGCTTCATAATCGCGAAAGGTGAAAATCGTGAGGAAAAATAGCCGTATCGGGATACTGGTCCTGCTCACTCTGGCGTTGGCCGCGGTTTCTGCCGCCGCCCAAGATAAGAACAACGCCGACGAACAGAGAGTTTTCACCGGAGTCATTTCGGATTCGCAGTGCGCCTTGAACGTCCATTCACTTAGCCGCTCTCATAAGGAAATGCTGAAGTCGGGCGATTTCGGCAAAACACCCGCGGACTGCGTTTGGTATTGCGTTAAACAGCGCGGCGGGCGTTTCGTGCTTCAAAAAGGCCGAACAGTTTACAAACTCGACGACCAGAATATTGACCGCGAACTGGCCGACAAGAAAGTCCGAATCACCGGCACACTCAACGAACAAACCGACACAATCCACGTCCTGAAGATCGAACGCGAAGGCAAGTAGGCGGGGAACGCGTTGCCATTAACGGCTGTGGACCCCGTTACCGGTGTATCGGTGACGTTCCCAGATCTATCCAACGCCGGAAAGGATCTCAAATCTAACTTAATTATGCCCGAGCCGTGTCCGTTCCTCAGCCGTGACCTCCCAGTGTGCTCGGTCATTCGGCCTACGGAGACAAGGGGCGCAGCGATGGCCGTCGTCAACTTCCTGACGAATATGGGTCTCTTCAGAGGGCAATCGAAGGAGTTCTTCGCCACGCTTATCGATTTGGCCGAGGATGTCGGCGCGGCGCGCCGCGACTGCCGGTCGCCACAACGCAAGCTTCGAAGTAGCCTGGTCGGAATGGCCGCCACTGGACATTACGCACCGGGCGGATTGGCGTACGCTCTGGCCGCGAATCTTGGCGTTGGAGACACCGCATCGTGTTGGCGCGTTTTTCGAGCGCGCGACCTGTCCTCACATCTTCCCGCTTATTTCCCCTATGTTCTTCCTTGACGGATTGGTCCACTCTGTCGCACGGCACGCTCGGCATTTGCTTTTGAGGATGCGCGACGCGCGTTTCTTGGGCGTGGACTTCTCTTGTGACAAAGATGCCCCGTACGCTTTATTTCGCAGCGGCCCTAGACGTGGAGAGCCATTCGAGCTTTCGCGGCGCGAAGCCGAGCTTTTGCCTGGCGCGTGAGTTGGAAGCACCGCGGAGCTGCATCGCGTAATACACTGCGTCTGGACCTCCCGATTGAAGCGCCTGCTCTTCGCTGACGTGCGGCGGGGCGGGCGCTCCCAGGAACCGCGCAAACGCAGGCAGCCACACGGCCATCTCCGAGGGATTGTCGTCCACAACGTTGTAGATACCTGGATCGCATTCAAGCGCTGCGACGGTTGCGGCGGCAGCATCCTCCACATGCACAAAGGAAAATACGCCTCGCCCTGAGCCAATTACTGGATACGACTGTTCGCGGACTTGCACGGAGACGCTTCCGTCCTTCGGGTCTTGGTAGGTTCCCGGGCCGTAGAAGAACCCATAGCGCAAAGCAACGCCTTGCATGTTGGGGTCGCCCAGCACACGCTCTTCGATTTGCATGTAGGTTCGAACGCTGTCCGCAATCCCCGATGAGGCATTCACCGCCAACGCGTCTTTCTCCGCCGCGAGGCTTTGGCCCGGCCCGTAGAAGAATCCTGTCGACTGCACGACGTAACGCTTCGCACCAGCCGCGCGAGCCGCATTCTGTACGTTGCGCCCGCCAACGAGGCGCAGGTTCCTATCGCGCTCCGCGGCCGCGCGCATCTCTTCCGGCGTATAGCGTTTGGGCAGCGACGTGAGTTCTTCGATTACGGCATCGGGTCTGACCTTTTTCACGACATTTAAAACCGCGTTTTCATCCAGAGCATTCGCGACTGTGCCTTCCACGCCGTTTTCTCGCAGGTGGTGCGCGCCATTTTCGCTGCTGCTCATTCCGATTACTTCATGCCTCGCCGCCACAAGCGCCGAAACCAAGGGACGTCCAATCGCGCCCGTGGCGCCTGCTACGAATACTTTCATCGATTTCCTCCTCCGTTTGCCCGGTCGACCAAGAGCATTGCCGGATGGTGCGGAGTTTGATGTCGTGCCGCACAACGTCGGTTTTTGGGCGTGCGGCTTTCGCTGAATCAACGTGCCTTCCGGCGCACGCTTCCCGTTTGCTTCGCCGCGACCGCCACGGCACGCTCTTCGGCGCACTCCGCTGGCGCCGCGAGCAATCCCAGTAACTTCAGTTCAGCTCAAGCTAACGGGCCGCCGCTTTAGCAGCGTCCTGAGATTGAGCGAGCCAAGTCTCGAAACGCGTTTCGCCGAGCCAGGCGTCCTTGCCAGGCAGCAACGTTCGCTCACTCACCTCCGCGCCGTCGTATCGCGCGTGCGCATCAGCGACCACTTCGCGGAAGTCTTTGAGGCTGGCCAGGCGCCGCCGGACGAGTTCGTCTACGCGAAACTGTTGCGGCCCGCCAATTTCGGCGATGCCCTTCACCGGCGACCCCACCGCGACTTTGGCTACCCCGGTTGCGACATCATCGGCGGCCATCGGCTGAAAAAGCACCGGCGGCAAATGCACTTTGTCGCCAACCATGGATATATCGGCCAGCCCCTTCAGGAACTCGAAGAACTGCGTCGCGTGCACGATGGAATAGGGAACTGAAGATTCTCTGATCAGCTTCTCCTGAGCGATTTTCGCGCGGAAATAGCCGCTCTCAGAGAGTTGGTCGGTTCCCACCACTGATAACGCAACGTGATGCCTTACTCCAGCCGCCTCCTCGTGCCTGAGAAGGTTACGAGTGGATGTTTCGAAGAACTTCATCACCGCTGCATCTTCCCAGTCGGGAGAGTTTGATACGTCAACAACGACTGAAGCTCCTTTCAACGCTTCGGCCAATCCCTCGCCCGTGACTGAATTAATACCCGAATTGGGGGACGCTGCTACCGTTTGGTGTCCCTGCTCACGAAGCTTGTTGACGAGCCTTGATCCAATCAGCCCACTCCCGCCAATCACTACGATTTCCATAGTTTGCCTCCCTGCTGCGTCCATTCAAGCCGCGTTCGATGAGTCTCGGCTGTCACAAGCCGTGGTGTTACAGCGAAGGGCCTAATCGCCCCACCACGACGATTAAAATCCATCGCATGCTATTGATTCCAAAGGAGAAAATATGGTGATTATGTACTTGACACAGAAACGAAGATTCTGGTAGCCTTCAGTCATTGAGAGGCTACCATGAAACTGATAGACGTAACCCGCCAATTCAAGACAGACGATGATTGCCTCGATTACCTCGAAAAGATGCGCTGGCCCAATGGCGTGTGCTGCATCGAATGCGGCTCTCTGAACGTCTCCCGCATCACCCGCGAATCCAAGACTAAGAACAAGCGCACCCGGCTCTATCAATGCCTAGAGAAAGAGTGCGGCCATCAATTCAGCCCGACCGCTGGCACGATATTCCACGATTCGCACTTGTCTCTCGTTAAATGGTTCATGGCGATTGCGATGATCTGCGAGGCCAAGAAGGGCATGAGCGCGTGCCAGATTCAGCGGCATCTAGGCATCAATTACCGTACTGCGTGGCACCTGTGCCACCGTATTCGCAAGGCGATGACTCAGGATGATCTGCTACTCGATGGCGAGGCCGTGGAAGCCGATGAAACCTATGTTGGCGGTCGCAGCTATCGTCCGCACCGTCACGGACGGCACCGCAACGTGCCCGACTTCGTTGTGCTTGGCATGATCGAACGGAACGGCAAATTGAAGCTCGTTCCGGTTGGTGACAGCAAGACGCGAATAATCAAACCGTTTCTCGAAAAGCACATCAGCGAGAATGTGGGCACGATCTACACAGATGGACACCCGATATACGTATACGCCCTGAAAGACAAATTCCCGGGCAAACAGGCGACGATTGACCACAACAAAACATATGGAATGGGCGAGGTCCACACCAACACGATTGAGAATGCATTCTCATTGTTCAAGCGTGGTTTGAACGGTTCGTTCCACAAGGTTTCGCGCAAACACCTGCACCGTTATTGCGACGAGTTTTCGTTCCGATTCAATCGGCGGAAAATGCAGCAAGAGATGTTCGCGGAAACGACTAACAATCTTTTGAACGGCGAGAGGCTTCCGTACCAGAATTTGACGGCGAAAGTATCGGAGTCTTAGGCGCGTGCTTTTTGCGTGCTTTTATATTCTCGCGCGGCTCCGGCTTTGTGCGGAGCACCTTCGATAACAGCGCATCGAATTTTCGTTTCTCAACCTTCATGTAGTGCCTGTGGAAATCCTGTGCAAATCCATAAATATTTCTGTTCCGTCACTCCTATTACTGAACAGCAAACTTCTTGACTCTATGGACCAAAGGCCCGATACTTTGCCCTGTAAGTAGAAACGGCCCGCCGGTCAGCGAGCCGTTTCGTGATGCTCGCGGATATGACCCGCAAGCGAAATTCTTTGGCAAGACTAGCGAAGAATCCCGCCGCTGTCAACCCCGCGAGGAAAAATTTAGGGACCGCGAACCGAGTTCAACGACAGGCGTAACGCCTAACCCAACGGACTCTCGGAGAGCGAGCCGCATTTGACTCTCTCCCATCCTTCCGTGTCGTAACTCGCTATCGCACTGATTTTCTTTCGGTGTTGTAAAACAACGGGGGCGTGCCGGAGTGGCCGAACGGAACCGCCTTATAAGCGGCCCATCCTGTGCAAGCAGGATCGCTGGTTCGAATCCAGCCGCCCCCGCCATTGTGGAGAGGTTCAGAGCACGGTGCTCAGCGGTCTTTAAAACCGCCATAGGAACCTAGGGCCGACCAAAGTCCGGGTTCGGGTTCGACTCCCAACCTCTCCGCAAATTCGAGCTTTAAGAGTTAAGCAATTCGAGAAATTCCTTACGCCCCAGTTTCAAAATGTGAAGGTACATGTGCAGCGTACCTTTTCGTATCCCGTGCTTTCCATGCGGCTCGTGAAACGTGACAAGTTCCGGATCTCGATGCTCGTTACGAAACGTTCGTGCCGCACCGGAACCTTTCTTGTGGAGCTTATATTCCAGCAACGTCAAAATGCGTACGAAGTCGCGCCACGGCAGCTCTGATGGAAATTCCGACATACCATCAGACGCAGGCCATCTCGCGCGTCACCGCCAGTTTACCCACGAATGAGTCGCGTTTTATTTCCGTCACGTGCATGTGATCGTCGGCTCGTTTTTTGAGGTCAGCGAACAGTTTATCAATGTCTCCAGTCTCTGCGACACTCTCAACGTGCGAGGTTATCGCAGCGCAGAGATTTTGCTGGGCCTCTTCGAAGGTATCCCCGAAGGCCGCGACCGGCAGATGTGCCGCCATCGCGTTCCAAACACCATCCTCTTTGCGAAAGAGGCAAAGCACGGGGATTCCCTCCGTCTGAGCCTCTTCAAATGGTTCCTTTTTTCTTCCGAACATATTCCGCCTCCCCCTGGGGCACACTACGGGCGCGAGTGGTTACACGTTAAATTCGCAATCCGGGTGCCAACGGAACATGCATTGTAAGTTGATGTAAAACAGCGCTTTACGCGAATCAAGCTCAGACAGCAGCAGCAAACCGATTCCGCAAATGGAATCGAAATTACCCAGTTTACCCATGAAGCTGCCTGAACCAGAGCGACGCGTTTGTAACATGTTCCTTGCACTCGGCGCAAGAGAATACAGAACTTATTTTGCGGTGGGAATAACCTGTAGCAACCGCGCTGCTTGCGGATCATTCCTTCAACCCGTCTATTAGACGCCAGTTGCCATGATTTCGTTGCCGAAACTCTGTGTGCGGAATGACACAACTACCGACGTGGTTATCGAGGTTAACGATCTGTATTATAGCACAGCTTGTCAAGCCTCGCTAGGCTTTTATTTTCAACACAAAATCGGCCAAGGTGTTGCCCTGTCACGGCCTCTTCAGTCTAGCATCTGTGTCAAATGCATAATCACCGAAAATATTTTCTAATCGCCCCAGGTGCGAAGATTCGCTTCTCCCTTTTTTTTGCTGCGGCCAATGTCCGGGCAGTTCTTGTTTCTGCTCTGGCGACCCATTTTCTGTCGCGTTGCCTATCCCGCCAGCGTTTTCTCCGAACCGGATCCCGGGCTAGGTTTGTCCAGAGCCGGACTGCCGCGTGTGCCATTTCTTCCCGACAACATGACGAAGTATCAACGACTAAGATCGCTAGCTGCGGATTCCTTCGGAAAGAAGGTCGCAGCAAGTATCCTTGCCGGCGCGAAATACTGTCAGGGGCTCCCACGGAAACACAGGCGAGTTAGCCGTTCAATACGGACGACACCCTAGGACACCTGTATTCTGTGAATTTTCTGTTGTAAATGTCCGCAGCAACTATGCCGGGGTTGGTTCCAAAACGACGAGAGGCTGGTAGGTGCGCATGACGACGGGCTCGGCGATGGCGATCAGGCGACCCTGTTGGTTGAAGACGCGAAGGCGCGACGGCTTCCAATCGCCTGAATCAAGCTGCTCAGGCGCGCCCTGCGCCGCAGTGATTTTGCCTGGTTGGATCTGTGCCAGAGGCAAAGTGAACTTCGTTCCGTGGAGGATGCGTCTTTCGATGATGGGAAGCACGGTCGCTCTGGGGACGTCGGACAGCATGTCCTCGAGCGGAATCACGCGCCGCGCGATTTCGCCTGCCTTCGCATCCTGCTCCAGATCGGTGATCGACGCCGCATGGTCCGACGTGAATTCGCCGACGGCCGTGCGAACGATCTCCGAAAGATGCGCACCGGAGCCGTGCAATTTCCCGATCTCGTGTGCGAGCGAACGGATGTACGTCCCGGCGCCGCATTCGACGGTGAATCGCGCGGTTGAACCTTCGGTTCCAGTCAAACGGAATTCGTAGACGTCCACCTCGACTGGGTTGAGCTTCACCGGTTTCTTTTTCCGGGCGAGTTCGTGTGCTGGACGCCCGTGGATTTTCTTGGCCGAAAATGGCGGAGGTACCTGCTCGAATCTGCCGACGAACTTCGCCGCCAGCGATGCGACTGCTTCCGCATCGAGTAAGGGCGATGAGTCCGCTCCAAGGGCTTCGCCGTCTGCGTCGTACGTATCCGTTGCGAATCCGAACCGGACAGCGCAGGTGTATCGCTTGCGCCGACCCGAATAAAAGCGCGCGAGGCGCGTGGCACGTCCAAGGGCGAGCACGAGCACGCCAGTTGCGAGAGGGTCGAGCGTGCCAAGATGGCCGATCTGGCGAAAGCCCGCCAGGCGACGCACCATTTCGACGACGTCGTGCGACGTTCTGCCGCACGGCTTGTCGACCACCAGGATTCCGTCAATCGGAGAAGGCTTGCGAGATTTGCCCATTATAGGGAGGCGCGCACAAGCGACACGTCCACGTTATTCCTTTAGTCCGCGTGCCTGCCGGAGAAGATCGTCAATGTGTTGGCCGTACGCTTCCGATTCGTCGGGCTGAAAGAGCACTTCCGGCGCGCGCCGAAGCCGTAATCGCTCGACCAGCTCGTGTCGAATAAAACCGGAGGCCGCTTTCAGGCCTTCCAAAGTCGCCGCGCGATCGTTCGGCTCCCCTGCGATCTGGACGAAGACACGCACGGTCCCGAGATCCGGGCTCACACGCACTTCGGTGACGCTAACGAAACCGGCGAGGCGTGGATCTTTCAGTTCGCCGGCCAGCATCAGGCTGACTTCGTGATTGATTTCCTCGGCCACGCGCTCGAAACGGTGTCCATGTCCGCTGGTCGTCATTGTGGTGCGTCCTCAAAATATTCGATCTCTTGTGATACCAGGTCGCGTCCCAGAATGCGTTCGGATTCCGCGAGGATCGCGGCGAAGGATTCCTCGAGATGCTTGCCGTCGCCGGAGAGACTCACCACGCCGACTCGCGAGCGCTGCAAAAGATCCTGATACGCGAGTTCCGCGACCGCAACATTGAAGTTTGCGCGCAGGCGGTCTTTCAGGCTGCGCAACACCTGACGCTTATCCTTCAGCGACCGAGCTTCAGGAATATGGATTTCGAGGGTGAGAAAGCCGATCGGCATGTCCGCTCCCAGCGGAGCTGCAGGCTGAAAGCTTAGCTGCGGCGCGCCTCTGCCGGTTCCGGGGCGCGTCCGCGGTCGATAATCCCAGCTTCGATCGGCGACGTCTTTTCGACCTTGAAGCACTCCAGCACGTCACCCACTTTCACGTCGTTAAAATTCGAGATCCCCGCGCCGCATTCAAAGCCGGACCGCACTTCATTCACGTCTTCCTTGAAGCGCCGCAATGAGATTACTCTGCCCGTATAGATGACCACGTTGTCGCGCAGGACCCGGACATCTGCGTCGCGCTTGATGACCCCGTCCTGAACGGAACAGCCGGCAATCATGCCGGTGCCTTTGACACGGAAGGTGTCGCGAACTTCGGCGCGGCCAAGATACGTTTCCTTGATGACCGGGGCAAGCAGGCCAGCGACTGCCTTCTTCAACTCGTCGAGGAGTTCATAGATGATCGTGTGCATGCGGATGTCGACGTTCTCGCGTTGGGCCAGCTCCTGCGCTTTACGTTCGGGCCGCACGTTAAAGGCAACAACGATTGCGTTCGACGCCGAGGCCAGCAGGATGTCTGTTTCTGTAACCGCTCCGACGCCGGACTGGATTACCTTCAGGTTTACCTGGTCGTTCGAGAGTTTCGGCAACATTTCGCTAAGGACCTCGACCGACCCTTGAACGTCCGCCTTTACGATGATCGCCAGTTCCTTGACTTCACCGGCCTTGAGCTGCTCATGCAGTTGGTCGAGCGTGAGGCGCCCCGAGGACGCGCTCTTCGCCAGGGAGGCTTCGCGCTGTTTGCCCTGCCTGTATTCCGCGATGTGGCGGGCGCGAGCTTCATCGGCCACCTGAAACTGATCGCCTGCTTCAGGCACTCCCTGCAGACCGAGAACTTCGACAGGCGTCGCTGGAATCGCTTTCTTAATCGCCTGGGCACGGTCGTCGAACATTGCTCGAACCTTTCCATAGACCGCGCCGACGATGAAGAAGTCGCCGACGTTGAGCGTTCCGTTTTGAACGAGAACGGTCGCCACAGGCCCGCGACCTTTGTCGACGCGCGACTCGAGCACAGTTCCGCTTGCTGGCGCATCTGGATCGGCTTTCAATTCCGCGAGATCAGCCACGAGCAGAATCATCTCAAGCAGGCGGGGAATATTCTGCTTCGTCCGTGCGGAGACCTCGACCGTAACCGTGTCGCCGCCCCAGTCTTCGGGCATGAGACCGCGATCTGCCAGCTGCCGCTTCACGCGCTCTGGCTGGGCATCCGGCTTATCGATCTTGTTGATCGCGACGATGATTCTTACCTTTGCAGCCTTGGCATGCGAAATAGCCTCTTCCGTTTGGGGCATCACACCGTCGTCGGCGCCCACAACGAGCACCACTATATCTGTGACCTTTGCGCCACGAGCACGCATGCGCGTGAACGCTTCGTGGCCCGGTGTATCGATGAATACGATACGACGTTCGTCCACCCGCGCTTCGTACGCCCCGATGTGCTGTGTGATTCCGCCGGCCTCGCCGGCAGCGACCTGCGTCTCGCGAATCGCGTCAAGGAGGCTCGTCTTGCCATGGTCGACGTGACCCATGACCGTAACCACAGGGGCGCGCGGCTTCATATTGCCAGTCCGCGTTTCACTGATCTGTTCTTCCTGTGCGAGTTCCTCTTCGAAAGAGACGACCTGCACGACTCCGTTGAAGGCCTCGGCCAGAATCGTGGCCGTTTGCGCGTCTAACGGCTGGTTGATCGTTCCGAAAACGCCTCGATCGAGGAGATTCTTGAGCAGATCCTTGGCTCGGACGTCGAGCTTCTCGGAGAGTTCGCGGACTGTGATTCCTTCAGTGACCGTGACCAATCGTGACTCGCGCTGAACAGGGACGACGGGTTCTGCTTGCGCGGCTCTGCCGCCCGGGCCGACGCCAGGACGAGTGCGAACAGGGTGGAGCTTGCGCTCACCCTCGGCAAATCTCTTTTCGATCAGCGGACGCGCGCGTCCAGCCGCAGCGGGGGGCTTGCGGGCGTAGAGAGGCTTCCCAGGTTCGGCTTTCGGGATCGCGCCCAAACCGGGACCGCCTGGCCGGGGAGCACCAGGGCCGCCTGGACGAGGTGCGCCAGGCCGTTGCGGAAAACGTGAGGGCGGAGCACCGGGGCGCTGCCCATCAGGCCGGGGCCGCTGTTGCTGGCCCGGCGTCGCCGGACGCATGCCAATCGGCGCACCGGGACGCGGCTGTCCCGGCCGGGACGGCATGCTTTCGGGCCTCGTCTGGGGTCGCTGTCCCGCTGGCACTCCCGTAGGCCGTGGGGCACCTGGAGTCGCAGGTCGAACGGCGGAGGGCGCGGCGGACGAGGCGGCAGCCGGTCGCTGCACTGCTGGCGTAGTAGGTTGCGCAGGCGGAGTACCAGGTGGCCCGGAGCGAATCGGAGTTGTCGGCCTCTGGCCGGTGGGTGCCGGCGAAACCGGACGAACTGCGGCCGGAGCCGTTGGTTGAACCGGGGGCGCGGCTTGCCGGTTCGCAACAGTCTGCGGACTGCTTGGTGCCGTCGCCGGAGTTCCCGCGCTTGGCGGCGCAGCAGGCCGAACAACAGGAGGCGTACCAGCCGGAGGCGCACCCGGAACTGGAGGTCGCGGCGGAGCAGTCGCCGGAGTTGCAACAGCTGGCCGGGGAGCAGCGCCTGGCGCTGACGGTCTTGCGGCGGGCTTGACGCCTTTCTTCGCCGCTTCCTTTGCCGCTTCGGCAGCAACTTCTTCGGCCGCGACCGCGTGGAAGTGTTTACGCACCAATTCCGCGTGATCGAGATCGAGTGAGCTCGAGTGCGTCTTCTTCTCTGTAACTCCGATTTCCGGCAGGTAGTCGATCAAGACTTTCGCCTTGATCTCCAGCTCCCTGGCCAGCTCATTAATCCTGATTTGATTCGAATCTGTCATTAAACTCCCGTCAAAAACGTGCTATTCGGTCCCCGACTCGCGTGCCTCGGAATCCTGAGCGTCCTCTGACTGCTCTGCTTGGCCATCTTCGACCCGATTTTCGGCGTCGTCTTCCGCGGGCACGGAAACCTGCTCCGCTTCTGACACCTGTTCTGCTTCTGACCCTTGTTCGCTCACGTCGGCTGCTTCGGTGGATGCCGTCGCGTTCTCTTCGCCTGATTCCGTCTGCTCCAGGACTTCTTCTTCGGGACTTGCGGCGGCACTCGTCGCTGTTTCGGATTCGACTGCTGCAGGCGGGCTTTCCAACGCCTCGAAATGGGCCGCGACCGACTGATGGATCTTCTCGACCATCTTTTCGCCGATTCCCGGGATTTCGACCAACTGCTCTGGCGTCATGTCCGCAAGCTTCTCGATGGAGGCAATTCCGGCGGCCTCGAGCTTCTCGACAGTCTTCGGACCTACCCCCTTCAGTTCGCTGAGCGGAGTGCCCGGAGCTGTGAGAGCGGCCATTTGCGCCTCGATTTCGCGACGCTTTTCTTCCTCGCTCTTGATGTCAATGTTCCATCCAATCAGCTTGCTCGCGAGGCGAACATTCTGCCCCTTCTTCCCGATCGCAAGCGAAAGCTGAGTATCCTCTACAATTACTTCGAGGCGCTTTCCCTCAGGGTCGACGATCTGTACGCGAGTAACCTTCGCCGGGCTGAGCGCTTTCTGAGCAAATGCGGCGGTCTCTTCGTTGTGCGGAATGATGTCGATCTTTTCGCCGCGCAATTCGCGAATGATCGACTGAACGCGCATACCCTTCATGCCCACACATGCGCCCACGGGGTCGACGTCCTTGTCGCGACTCTCTACCGCTATTTTGGTGCGTTCGCCGGCCTCTCGCGCCACAGCACGAATCTGAACAGTGCCGTCGTAGATTTCAGGAACTTCCATTTCGAATAGCCGCTGCACCAGCACGGGATCGGCGCGCGAGACCACCACCTGCGGCCCCTTCGCGGCACGTTCGACCGCGCGAATGGTTGCGCGCAGACGGTCGCCAATGTTGTACGTTTCGAGCCGGGATTGTTCGCGCTTCGGCAAACGCGCTTCGGTGCGACCAAGGTCCACGATCACATCGGGTCCTTCAACGCGCTTCACAATGCTGTTCACCAACTCACCGACGCGCGTGTGAAATTCGTTATAGATTGTGTCGCGCTCTGCTTCCCGGACCTTCTGCAGGATCACCTGCTTGGCCGTTTGCGCCGCGATTCTTCCCAGAACGTCCGTCGCTTTTGGATGAACGATTTCTCCCCCTACTTCCACATTAGGGCTTTGCTTACGGGCATCATTCAGGGAGATTTCGCGGATGGGATCCGATACCTCTTCGACCACGATATGAACCGAATAGACGTCCACCTGGCCCGTTTCCGAGTTGAACTTCGAGCGCAGATCTTCCTCGCTGCGATAATACTTGCGCGCAGCAACCAGCATCGCGTCTTCGATGGCTGCTACGATCACGTCGGGTTCGATATGCTTTTCCCGGCTGATCTGCTCAATTGTCTGGTACAGCAGACTCGCCATGTGCTTCTCTCCCCACAAATCTTCCAGGTCTCAAAGATTACTAAAACTCGACAACTAAATTCGCTTTGCGAACGTTCGCGACCGATAACGCGATTTCCTTGTCTTTCACCTTCAGCTTCACCGACGCGTCCGCGAAACCGGCAAGGCGTCCCTCGAAATACTTCTGATTCGCCACCGGCTCATTCAGCCAGATTCTCGCAAGCCGCCCGACGAAGCGCTCGTAGTCGGCTTGGTTCCGCAGCTTTCGATCCAGTCCCGGCGAGCTTACCTCTAGCACATATGCGGGACCCGGGACGAGAGCCTCAACGTCAAGGACCACGCTCAGTTGCTCGCTGACTCTCTCGCAATCTTTATGGCTGATTCCGGCCTCTGCTTCACCCCGTGCAGGCGGGCGATCGAGATAGATCCGAAGCAGCCGTTGCTTACCGATCTTCCATTCGATGTCGAATATCTCGAGGCCTTCGGAATGCGCCACTCGCTCCGCGGCCGCTCGAATCGGCTCCAGGTCCATTTTGTTCTGTTTGCGGGACCTACCGTCTGGCCCTTCAGCTACTACCTTCAATCGTTCGCCGAAACAACTCCAATAAAAAAGTGGGCTCGCGCCCACTCGGCCGTGCGACCTAGATGAAAGCTGACCCAGTATAAATTCGTCGCCTGGAAAACGCAAGCCGCGGTCAGGTGCCGTTGTAGGAAGGGCTCAAGCGACGAAGGAGCAGCCTACTCGTGTGCGACCAGATTCCGATTCGATGCTATAGGCTTTCCGAAGAACCACTCGAACGGGCGGAAGGATCGGAACGTGCAGAACTGCGTTGAACTGCGAAGGGAGACCGTTCGGCGTGTCCAGCAACAGCGACACGCCCCCATAGCTGAGGTCGAGCACTCGCGCCTTTCTCTGGTCGAGATCCGACAAGACCGCGTAAGCTTTCGTTCCTGCAAGCGACACACGCTCCCATTTTCGTTGCTCATGGATCGAGGGACCCGATGAGACGCGGGGTGCAGGTTCGGGAATGGGCCTCGGAATCGAGGTGATCGGTCTAGGAACTTGTGCATGGGGTGGCTCGACTTTCGGTTCACGAGCGCCCTCGGCGACCGACGGCTCGATCTTAGGGCGCCTTCCATATTTCAAATCGTACAGTCGGCCATCAGCGAGCGACATCAGATCGTCTTTCTTTTCGCCCGCTTCCGGAAACACCGCAATGCCAAAGTCGAGAGTTACGCCGATTCCGAGATTCACCGGAATAAGTTCCGATTCGTATTGCGCTCTGAGGCGGCGGCAAAGAGTGTCCGCCTGCTCGGCATCCGTTTGCGGCAGCAACAAAACGAATTCATCGCCGCCGATGCGAAATGCGGAGTCAGATGCACGGAGCGAGCTGCGCAGAGTTGCCGCGGCCATTTTCAGCACGTGGTCCCCGCGTAGGTGGCCGTGCACATCATTCACTTCCTTCAGCTTTTTCAGATCGAGAATCACGATTGCAAGCTGATGTCCATAACGTTTCGCCCGGTTCAATTCTTTGTCGCAGTACTCGTCGAATAGCCGGCGGTTGTACAAGCCAGTGAGCGAATCCGTTGCGGCACTGATCTGAAGTTTCTTGAGCTCCTGATATTCCATCAATACCGGCGCGCGCAGAATCTTGCTGGCAATCAGGACATCCAGGAGGACGGCTCTGAGGGATACGGGTTTTCCAGCGGCCAAGAGATCTTGATGGCGTTGCAGCGTTGCCCGCCACGATTCAAGGCTCTGAGCTTCCGTCAGGTCGACCTGCGCGATCGTTTGAAGAAACTGCCTTAGGAAAGGACCGCGGACAGAGTCGTCAAGACCGCCTAAGGTCTCCGCGAGAATATCGAGAAGAGACTCTTCCGACGTCAGCTGCAGCTGGGAGGTATCTCCGGGCTGGGGCATTCCCTCTTCCGAATGGGTTCTATTCGTTACCCAAGTTAAGGACAACTTGCGGGGGCGCGACACCTTAAGCACGGGACACTCCAATCCCTGAAACAAAAGGCTTTGAGAGGTGTATGGTAAGTAATTGCAAACAATAGGATTGCATCGCGACAAGAATGTGTCAATGCGGTAGACGCTGTACTTGAGGAGTAAGGGTGAAAAATCGTTCCGCTTATGCTCAATGCCTTGCAGATTGGCGGTGAGCCTTGAAACAGGTGGACTAACCGATAGGCTTCAAGAACTCGACCCCTATCAAGTGGACATCGCCGGCCTCCTGCTGGCGTTTCACTCGAGCCTGTATGGGCGGCATTCCGGAAGGGACCAAGGCTGAAGAGGTGATTGATGGGGCTGGGATTGTCAGCGTGATGACCTCGTTAAGCGGTAGAGGGCGTGGACAAGTAATTAGGGCACCTAATGCACTGATATCCAATGTTTTAGCGAGCTCTAAAAACTGCTCTCCATGGATGTCTCTCCCGCGGACGAACAGGGGCACTTGCAAGCGAATTCGCTGAAAGCGGCGCCGCTCGTCATACGCTGTCTGGGACATCCCGACTCTCTGTCGGACCGTGCTTTCTCTCACGTCGAGTACCTCAGTTGTAGTACTCGTTTCCTTGTGGCAATTTCAATGCAAAGTCAAGCTGACAGCTCAATTCGAGAATATACTTTATTTGCAGCCAGTTACAGCTGTGTTTCGATTGACACACGGAATGGCAGTTCCATGTCTGTTCTAATTTGGTCCCTCAAGTTTCCGACATTGTGCAAATCTAGGACGCTTTTACCATTGACACTACTTGTCGCCTTTTGCGAGCATACGGTGTAACTTACCGACGACAAGCCGCTTTGCCGAGCGAGTTTACGTGTGTCCCTGATTCACCGCGCTAAAGCTCCTGGAGATGACAGGTTGCCGCAAAGCATAACTGCTGGCCAGCAAGCGAGCACCCAATCCGTGTTTCAAATCGCTGCGAGTCTGCTCGACGCGGTGGATCGCCCTCTGTTGGTCGCTGGAAGACATGGACAGGTTCTGTTTTCTAATTTACACGCCCACGACACGTTGAATTCACTGGGGTTTGGCGCAAACCCGGAGCCGAATCTCTTTCGCGACATTCTGAAATGCGACGGCAACGCTGTTCTCACCGTCCTGGAACGCGGGGAGCAACAAATGGAATTCCCGCTGGAATCGTCCCAGGGAAGGAGTCGCGCTCGCATTCGATGGCTGCCCGAGCCCGATTGGCTGGTCGTTTATGTCGAGCCTGCTCTTTCGGACGTTTCGTCCGAGGAAGCCGAAATGCGTCAGAAGGTGCAAGATCTGATGCAAGAACGGGAGATCACCTACCGCAACCTGCTGGCGGCGTATTTGCGATTGCAAGAAGTGAACCGGCAGAAGACTGTTTTCCTGGGTTCGGCAGCGCACGAACTGAAAACGCCTCTTGCGGTGATGAAAGGGTACTACGATCTGCTGCTTTCTGGGTCACTCGGAAAGCTGAGCGAACGCCAGCGCGAGATTCTTCAGGAATCGAAGGAGAGCTGCGACAGGCTCGTGCGGCTGGTTTCCATGTTTCTGAACTATTCGGCGCTGGAGAGCGGTAAACTCGCGCTTCAATTGCGCGAGAACGATTTGCGCGATTGCATCAACGATCTAGGTTGCCGCTGGCAGGATGCGTTTCAACGCAACAACGTCCGTCTTGAAACGAAGGTGCATCCAAAGATTCCGCTGTTCCGGTTCGATTTTCAGAAGGTGCAGCAGTGTATGGCGAATCTGCTAGACAACGCGCTGAAGCATACGCCGGCTGGAGGATGCGTTGCTTTGTCGGCCGAACCACACTTTTGGGAGCGACGCACATCCGATGCGGCGCCAGTGCTCGAGCGACGTCAAGAGCGAGGCGCACACGCTAACAGCGTTCTAATTTGCATCTCCGACACCGGCTCCGGGATTTCATCTGAATTCCACCAGGAGATTTTCGAGGAATTCGTGCGTGTCGATCCTTCGTCGTCGGGGATGGGTCTTGGTCTCGCGATCACAAAGCGACTCATTCAAGCGCACCGCGGAAAGGTTTGGGTTAACAGCGAAATGGGGCGCGGCAGTAGTTTTTGCTTTCTGCTTCCCATTAGCCCGGAATGATCGAAACCCACAAAGGACTTACGATGGCTCAGAAATCGAAAGAGAAAATTCTGGTAGTCGATGACGAACCGAGTATACGCAAGTACCTGCAAACCCTGCTGGAGGTGGACGGTTTTGACGTGCAAACCGTCCCCAGCGGAAAGGAAGCTTTGGAGCGCGTAAGTGGCGGCGAACGTCCCGATTTCATGATTCTGGACGTGCTCATGCCCGAGATCGACGGGGTGGAGACGTTGCGGCGTCTGATGCAAATCGATCGTTCGCTAAACGTGATCATGCTGTCGTGCTCGAACGAGGTGAATACAGTAGTCGAAGCGATCCGCCTGGGCGCGGTCGATTACCTAACGAAGCCCTTCGAAAAGCCGGAGCTCGACGCCGCGTTCCTGAAGGTGCGGCAGAAACAAGAATTGCGCTCCGAGAACGAGGCGTTGCGGGAATATTGCGAGCAGCTAACGGAAGACCTTTCGTTCCTTGCCGCCAGTCCGCAAATGCTGAAAATTCGCCAGCAAATCCTGCAGATAGCTCCCGTCGATGTGCCGGTCTTCGTCAGTGGTGAAAGCGGCGTCGGCAAAGAAGTGATTGCGCGCATGATCCATTTGCGGTCCACGCGACGCCATCAGCAATTCGTGAAGGTGAACTGCGCAGCACTGCCCGGCGAACTGCTGGAGTCAGAGCTCTTCGGATACGAACAGGGTGCATTCACCGGCGCGGTCCGCTCAAAGCCCGGGAAATTCGAACTCGCTAACAAGGGCACGATATTTCTGGATGAAATTGCGGAAATGAGCCCCCATCTGCAGGCGAAGCTCCTGCATGTGTTGCAGGACGGCCAGTATTCGCGGCTCGGAGCGCGATCGGTGGTCAACGTTGACGTCCGAGTGCTGGCCGCGACAAATATGAACGTGAAAGAGGCGATGCGTTCGGGACGGTTCCGCGAAGATCTTTACTATCGGCTGAACGTGCTCTCGATCCACATTCCACCGCTGCGCGAGCGGACATCGGAAATTCCTTTGCTGTTCCGCCACTTCCTGGTGAAGTACAGCGAGAAATATCAAAAACCCGCGGTCGAACCATCGAAGCACCTGCTGGAAGCGGCTCTGCGCTATCCGTGGCCCGGGAATCTTCGTGAACTCGAGAACTTTGTTAAGCGGTACGTAATTTTGGAAGATGACGAGGGCAGTCTGCGTGAGCTATTGGAAATGACCGGTCAGCAGCGTGCTCCTCAGCGGGAGGAGGCGGCGCCGCCCAAGGAACAAGGATTGAAAGCGTTGGTGCGTGGATTGAAGGACGAAGCAGAAATGGAGGCAATCGCCGACGCACTCGACAAGACGAATTGGTGCCGCAAAGACGCAGCCCGAATGCTTGGCATCAGCTATAAAGCACTGCTTTACAAAATGCGTCATTTTAACCTCGACTCCGGCCGCGGTTCGCGTTCCGCGGCAGCCAAAGCTGCTGCGTTGGCCAAAGAGGTAGCCGGAAAGGAACAGCCGGCGATAAAGGAAGAAGCCACCGCGAGTTCAGGAGTTGATGGCGTCTGAAGCGATAAGTTCTACCCCCGGTTCCCGGGTCGACTTGCCGACCGGTAATTGAAGCTGCGTACCCAGCGCACAAGATAAATACCACTACACTTTCGTGCGCGAGTTGTTCTAGTATGCTGGCCCGATAGCCGTCGACTGATGCCTTTTGGGGTCGATCAAGTTTGCGGCGGCTCCGAAGTTTGTTCTTGGCAGGGGTCCCGGTCGTGATCAGAATGAGGATTTAGGTTGCAGGTAAGGGATGTTAAGAGTCCGTTTTTGGAAGATGGATTGCAGAACTGATCGGATTGGGCGGGGACTGAAGTGAAATGCCGAACACGAGGAGCTAGGAATGACTGAGCGTCGCACGGCCCGCCGATATGATCTGTCATTACCGGTGAACGTCCGTTTGCCGATCGAAAAAGAAGAAGAAATTGCCGCGACAGGATTGGCGTCTCATAGTGGCCAAACACGAGACATTTCGACGCGTGGCGTTTATTTTACGATGCAAAACGAGCTCTCTCCTGGTGCCGAGGTTGATTTCACGTTGACCCTTCCACCGGAAATCACTCACGGCAACGAGGTTCTCGTACGCGCGCATGGCCGTGTCGTGCGCGTCGATAAGCGCGACGAGCAGGACCTGCCATCTGTTGGAGTGGCTGCCGTTATCGAACGGTATGACATCATTCGAGGCGAAGGAACACCAGCGTAGGCCGTTCCCGTGCGGCTCCGCCGCTCGTCTCTCGTTTTGAGAAACTCTCGGGACGAAGGTTACAACCGACGATTTGTTTTGACCCCTGCCTAAGGTTTTTTGCTGGAACAACTCAAGTAAATCCGCTGCCACTTGTATCGCTTCCCGGAAGTCTGGTTCCCGAAAGTGCTAACCGTTTTCTGGTCGAAGCATGCTCGCACGGGAGGTGCGGGTACGACTGCGGTACTGGAACCGAGGCCGTGTCGATCCCTTAACCGTTGGCGGGTCAGCAGCTTACAGGATCGACTGCAGAAGAAGCTCCTGCCACTATTGAATTTCTGTAATCCGGAGGTTTTGGTTGCTTGAATGCAAAAATCAGCTGGACTCTAATCCGATCACCCTGAACTGACGCAAATGGCTGCTGCAAACGATCCCAAGGCTGCGATGTCGGCCGAACTGCCCCCCGAGGGCATTTACTTCGGGCCGTCTTCAGCCATGCGCATGGTCCGTCAGAAGGTCGAACGGGCAGCTGGACTTGATGTGCCCATACTGATTCTGGGCGAGAGCGGGACGGGAAAGGAAGTGCTAGCGCGCTTCGTACACCAGCGATCCCCGTGGCATACTGGCCCGTTTGTAAAAGTGAATTGTCCTGCGATACCAGGCACATTGCTGGAAAGCGAGTTGTTCGGCTTCGAAAAAGGCTCATTTACCGGTGCTACGAACGCAAAGCCCGGCCGAATTGAATTGGCCCAGAATGGGACACTCTTTCTCGACGAAATCGCCGAACTCGACGCGGGGTTACAGGCGAAGCTGCTACACGTTCTTCAGGATGGCCGGTTTACTCGCATTGGGGATCATGAAGAACGGGAAGTGAACGCCCGCCTAATTTGCGCGACCAATCGCGAACTGCGAAGCGAAATTGACTCCGGCGCGTTCCGTTCTGACCTGTTTTATCGCATAAACGTCATCACGGTCACGCTTCCGCCCTTACGCGACCGACGTGACGACATCCCCTATTTGGTGGAATTTTTGCGGGAAACATTTAATCGGCGGTTTGCTCGCGAGGCAAAGCCCCCTTCTCGAGAGACGCTGCACCTCTTACAGCATCGCGATTGGCCTGGAAACATTCGCGAACTCGAGAACTGCATGGCGCGCTACGTAATTCTGGGTTCTGAAGAAGCCTTCTTTTTCGAACGTGATGAGAAAAGTGTACGGCCGGTACGAGAACAGCGAAACGATGGGAAAATACCTCTGAAGCAGATATCGCAACAGGTAACTCGCCGTATGGAGCGCGAGCTGATTCTAAAAGTGTTGCAAGCTAACCACTGGAACCGGCGCAAAACCGCTGAGGCTTTGAAGATCAGTTATCGCGCGTTACTTTATAAGGTGCGTCAGGCGGGCTTACCGGCGAAACGACCGAACCGCACTTCCGCCGCATCGGTCGGCCAGAATTCGATCCAAACACCCGTCGCAGGTGATTGACCCCACGATTTGAGCGTTTGCCCGGTGCTGCCGGTCAACGCCCCCCAGTACCTTGTTGGAAAATCGACCCGCGCCGCGTTCTTGCCCGTTTGCCTCCTTTTCGCTAGCCTGAAAGTCTCATGTCAAGAGTTGCTTCAATGCCAAGGGTAACAACGGTGCCGAAGGTCGCTTCAAAGTCGGGTTTGAAGGTTTGCTTGTTGTCGCCGCATCCGATGGTTCTCGACGAATTCCACCGTCTGCTGGAGAAGTCCGGTTTTCAGATCGTGTCGAAACAACTCGATTCGATGCTGGCACCCGATTTGCGCAATCTGGAGGTACCGCGCGCCCCGGTTTATGTCATCGATGCGCATGCAGCGCGTCAAGCTACGGGCGCACTCCTGGGCAACATTCTCGATCGTTGCCCCACAGCTCGGTTGCTGGTCGTCGGGGAAAAGCTCGACGAGGACGAAAATTACGGCCTGCTGCGCCAGGGCGTGAAAGGTATTCTAAACTATGAAGAGGCTCGCGAGCAGCTCCCGCGGGCACTTCCGCTCGTCGCGAACGGAGGATTTTGGGTTCCGCGCGCAGTTCTTTCGCGTTTCGTGGATTCGATTCTCAACAGCACACAGGGTCGAAGACTGCGAGGCGATTCACCGGCTGAACTGAGCCGGCGCGAGCAGGAAGTTTTAAACGGTTTACTGGAGAACCTGGCTAACAAGGAAGTGGCGGACCGGCTGCACATCTCGGAACGGACCGTGAAATTCCACGTTTCCAATCTCCTGGCCAAGTTTGGAGTCCGTCGCCGGGCGGATCTGATCCTGCTGTGTTTCCAGCGACGGACAAACGGAATGTAGTAATCGTATTCCCGCACACCTTCCTCTCGCACCTCGCGCTATAATCTGCTTTCGCAGTTACCGTATATAGGCCCACCCGGACGAATGCCGACATTTTCCATCCAGAACTTCGGGTGCCGCGCAACCGAAGCGGATGCCTCCTTTCTGCGCCACATGTTGCTTTCCCGTGGCCTGACGCATGCGGACGACCATTTGGTGGCCGATGTCGTCGTGCTGAATACCTGCACCGTAACTGCAAGCGCTGACGCGCAAGCCCGTGAGGCGGTGCGCAAGATTCACCGCGCCAATCCCTCCGCGCGGATCGTTGTGTCCGGCTGCTACGCGCAGCGTGCGCCCGAGGAAGTTGCTGTGCTGCCCGGTGTGACCCTGGTTGTGGGCAATTCGCATATTGCTGAGATCCCCAAGATCGTTTCCGGTTCGGTATTTGGCACATCAGGGCGAGATTTTGTCGCAATCTCCGAAATTGCCGAGCCGCTGTCGCTTCCTCACGCTCCTGCCAAAATTCTGGCCTCGGATATCTTTGCGAGCAAGGTTTCGCTCCCCGTTTCCGGGCCCGCACGCGGCGACCGCACCCGTCCTATCCTGAAAATTCAGGACGGCTGCAATCACCGCTGCGCGTACTGTGTGATCCCATTTGTTCGCGGCCGGAGCCGAAGCGTTCCTCCGGCTGCCGTGGTGGAACACGTCCGGAACTTCGTTCGTGGGGGCGCAAGAGAAATTGTTTTGAGCGGAATCAATCTGGGCAGTTACGGCCGCGACCTTTCGCCACGAACTGGATTGCAGTTGCTTGTGCGACGCGTTCTTGACGAAACGGGAATCGACCGCCTTCGCTTCAGTTCGATCGAGCCGCAGGATGTGACGCAGGAATTTATCGAACTGGTCGCTTCCTGCGACCGCATCGCGCCGCATTTCCACGTTCCGCTGCAGTCGGGTTCCGATCGCATTCTGCATGCGATGCATCGTTGGTATCGCGCCGAGCACTATGCCGAGAGAATTCATTACATACGCAAGCTGTTGCCGCACGCCGCGATTGGCGCCGATGTGATAGCCGGCTTCCCGGGCGAAACCGAAGACGATTTTGCTCGTACGGAAGAGCTGCTCGAACGGTTGCCATTCACCTATTTGCATGCTTTCGCGTTTTCGCAGCGTCCGGGAACTGAAGCCGCCACACTCGGCAGACCTGTGAATGAGTTTCTCGTTCGCATTCGTGCTCGCAAGCTCCGAGCTATAGGAGCCACGAAAGCCGCAATGTTTAGAACATCTCAAAGTTCGCTTTCGGAGAAGGCGCTGACGCTTCATCGCCGAGGAGACGGCTGGACCGAATGCTTGACTCCCAACTACCTTCGAGTGCGGATTGGGGGACCGGTTCCGGCTAATCGCTGGTGCCAGGTCCGGGTCACGGAGCGGGCGGACGAAATTGCGAAGGAATATTCGCTCTTAGACGATGTTGGGCCGCCACGCCCGTCGAATTTGGGCCAGAATGCGCGAGAGGGGCTACGTTGATATCTACCAATTTTGTCCCGCAGATTGCAAATTAAGGACTGCAGGGCTCAATCTTCAAAAATCACTTGAGCCAGTGCCAAATTCCCACTGTGCGTGATCGTCAGAGAGATGGTTCTGACGTGCAGTTGGTCCGCGATGTGCCGTGCCACTCCTTCCAGACCCAACGTGGGTTTCCCGCTTGACGTGTTTACCACTTCGATGTCTCGCCACCGAACGCCCCGTCTCCAGCCGGTTCCAAGCGCTTTCATCGCCGCTTCCTTTGCTGCGAATCGAGCTGCGTACCGTTCGAATTTGTTTTTGTGGCTCTCGCAATACGCGACCTCACGTGCCGTGTACAGTCGGTGCAGAATTGCATTGCCGCGACGCGTAAGGGCCTGCTCAATGCGGTCGATTTCTGCGATATCCAACCCCAGACCGACGATCACCAGCCCTCGCTCGTTGTAGGATCCTTACCCAACTCGGTCCTCGTTCCTGCGGCGCGGCAATTATACCTATAATGTTTCAAACGAACTCTGAGAGCGTGAGCGATGGACGCGACAGCAAGAACGAAAGCCAAGCCGCGCAGTGCAACTGCGCATCAACGGGCGAGCGGTGCCGATTGGAAGGTGCGCCGTGCAGGCGGCGTCCAGATTCTTAGGGCGCACCAACTGGTTGATCTGGATTGGCTCGTCCATGCATTCAGCACGCGCCCGGGAGGAGAGAGCGAACTCCAGTCGAGTGCGGGACGCGCATCGGAACGCGTCTTGAATCTCGGATTTACCGACTGGGATGATCGCCGCAATGTGCTTCGGAACCGCGAGAAATTCACTGCATGCATTGGCGCGGCGGCGATGGATATGGTGGCGCTCCGGCAGATGCATTCGGACATCGTCCACCGAATCGAGGCCGCGGCATCTGGACCCACATTACAGGGCGACGCTCTTTTCACTCGCGAACGGGGAATCTTATTGACTGTCCAAACGGCCGATTGCGTTCCGATACTAATTGCCGACATACGCGCGCGGGCTATCGCAGCGATTCACTCGGGCTGGCGCGGCACTCTGAATCGGATCGCCGAAAAGACGCTCGGCCGGATGAAAATGGAGTTTGGCACGCGCCCGGAAGACGTGATAGCGGCAATCGGTCCCGGCATAGGTGGCTGCTGCTATGAAGTCGGCCATGAGGTGGCGAAGGAATTTGCCGCTCAGTTTCCGCAAGCGCACGAATGGTTCAAGGGTCCATTCGCCGCAATTGCGTCCGGTGACAATGATCCCAACTGGCTGCCATGGTTGACGATGGCGCCGCCGGGGCACGCACCGGAGCCACCTCGCGCCCACTTAGACTTGATGGCCGCGAATCGCAGCATTCTGGCCGCCGCGGGAGTGCAGCCGGAAAGAATCGTCGTCTCGCAGTTTTGCACGTCTTGCAGGACGGACTTGCTTTTCAGCTACCGCAAGGAACGGAAAACCGGTCGAATGATGGCAGCCATTGGCATTCGAGGGGAATCGCAAACAAGATACGGGAAGCGGAAATCGAAATGATAAATTTCGTCGGCCCGGTTTCGCTCTTCGACTCTTCCGTTCGCAATCATTGTGCTGTAACAGAGATTTGACTGAGGTTTGAGTGTGCGGTTTCCAGTAAGGCCAATTGACCGCAGGCCGCCATTACATCCTGTCCGCGCGAATACCGAACGAAAGCGGGTACTCCTTTGTCGGTTAGAGTCGCGCGAAATGCTTCGATCCGCTCAGTATCGGGCTTCTGGTAGGGTAAATCGCCGGGGTTCCACGGGATTAGATTCACTTTGGCTGGCAAATTCGAAACGAGCCTTACGACGCGCTGCGCATCGTCTGGCGAGTCGTTGAAACCGCCAAGCAGGACGTACTCGAATGTCAGCTTTTCCCACGAACGTAGTGGGTAGGCGTGGCACGCAGCCAGCAGCTTTTCGATAGGATATTTCCGGTTGATGGGCATAATCCGATCGCGCTGCGCATTTGTGGAAGCGTTCAGCGAAATGGCCAGTTTCGGCCTAATCTTCTCTTTGGCGAGCCGTTCAATTCCAGGAATAATCCCGCTGGTTGAAAGTGTCACGTGCTTTGGCGAAACCGCCATGCCCTTCGGATCGACTAGGATCCGAATGGCGGCCATGACCGCGTCATAGTTCAGCAGTGGTTCGCCCTGACCCATCAGGACGACATTCGTCTGTGGCTTGAGCCTGTCGCGATTGTCGTTCAGTGCTACGAGCAGTTGACCCAATATTTCTCCTGCCGTCAGATTGCGAATCAGGCCAAGCGTAGCTGTCAGGCAAAACTGGCAATCAACCGCGCAGCCTGCTTGCGTCGAAACACAGATCGTTTGCCTCTTCTCCTCCGGCATGAACACGGTTTCAATCGTCGCCTTGCCCTTGTCCGCAGGGTCGTCGCCGCAATCCTTATCGCTGCTCGGTAGCGCCAGCACGTAGCGGACGGTTCCATCAGTTGAGACGTACTCACGAACGGTCCGCGGGAACGCGATTGTGTTGTCTTGCTTTAGCTTTTCGCGAAGCGCCTCAGGAAGATTTGTCATCTCCGCGAAGGTGCCGCGCCGTTCAGCATAAAGTGCATGATAGATTTGCGTACCACGATAGGCTGGCTCACCGATGGTCCGTGCAAATTCCCGCAGCTCCTCAGCGCGCCTGCCGAGGAGATTGCTGTCTTGAATTGAATCGCGTGACATCCTAACCATTTTGTTCATGATAGCATGCGACCCGGCAGGCAATTTTGCTTGCACCACGGACCGACACGCATGACTTCTCCCTCGAGGCGTGACGGCTCTTAGGCGTAACTGGAGAGAAACAAAAGGCTTTCTCCACAGGACACGCCAGAGGAGCTAGCCTGAACCGTTGACAGACGCAGATTGCTGGGCCATAGTGGTTCGGGGTCTTCTCTCTCGATGGCAGTTAAGGTCCGTGGGGTTTCGGACCTGCTGACGCCAGGGTTTCTGATTATTGCGGTGCTCGTGGGGGTCACGCTGTCGCCGCTTGCTTTTGGTCGCCAGACGGTTCAAACCTCGCAGCAGACAAACGAAAAGATCCTGCAGCTTGCCAGCCGAGCTCGGACGCAACCGGTGGACATTCCCATCGGCGCGGGCGATCTTGTGCACGTCGATGTATTCGGCGTGCCCGATCTTTCTCGCGACGTGCGAGTGTCTCAAACCGGTGACATAACGTTCCCGTTGTTGCCCGGACTGATTCACGTCGCTGGTCTCGATGTTTTCCAATTGCAGAACAAAATTGCGCAGCTTCTGATCGAGAACGGATTGGTGTCTCATCCGCAGGTTTCGGTGATCGTTAAAGAACAGAACAGTCAGCCGATTTCTATTGTCGGTGCGGTTCGGCACCCCATGGTATATCAAGCCGTTCGACCAACCACCCTTCTGCAAGTCTTGGCTGAGGCCGGCGGCATCGGCGATGACGCAGGCGGAGACGTGATCATCACTCGGCCGGCGCATCCCGGTTCTCAAGCAGACGATCCGAAAGCGTCCGCAACGAGTTCCGATCCGCCAGCCGATCCGCCAGGAGCTGACCCGCCAGCCGACAACCCGCCAGGCGACGATCCGCCAGCCGCCGCGCCCCAAATCATCACGGTTCATCTGCACGATTTGTTAGCTTCTGGGATTTCCAAGGATGTCCCGGTCCAGGGCGGTGACGTCATTCGTGTTCCGCCAGCAGGCATCGTTTACGTGATCGGTTCTGGCATTTCGCAACCCGGCGGCTATGTTCTGCAGGGCCATGGGCAGAACGTTACGATTCTGAGAGTGGTCGCTCTGGCGCACGGATTGACCAGCTTTGCGAAGGCCGACAGCTCAGTGATCCTCCGCACGAATCCGGTAACTGGAAAACGTGACGAGATTCGGGTCCGCATCAAACAGATTGAAAAGAACAAGGCCCCTGATGTGCCAGTTCTTTCGAACGACATTCTTTACGTCCCTGACAGCGCGGGCAAAAAGGCGTTGGCCCGTCTCGGCGAATCTGCGATCGGCATCGGCACCGCCGTAACCGTTTATCGCGTAGCGTACTGACAAATCCCGGTCTGAGGAAAAGTTTTCGACGATTTCCAAATGGAAGACGCGCTCAAACCTTCGTTACACAGGCAGGCGGAATCGCTCAGTGTCGTTCCCGCGCCCTCGGTGTTTCCATGGGATCATCCCGCACGCGAACGTCATCTGCTCGACTATCTGGTTGTTCTTCGTAAGCATCAGTGGCTGATACTTACGTTCCTTCTCACGGTCGTAACGGTAGTCACCATCGCCACCGTTAAGCAAAAGCCAATCTACCAGGCATCTGGCAGCGTCGAGATCGATAAAGAAACGCAGAACCAAATGCAGCTTCCCAATGAGATGACGGACTGGGACGAGTACATGGATACTGAGGACTACATCGAGACGCAGACCAAGATCCTGCAGAGCGAGACGTTGGCCTTGCAAACCATCCGCACCCTCGATCTCGGTCGTTATCCGGAATTCGGGGGATCGGGCCAGACAATGGCCTTCAACGGGAAGTCCGGAGCGCAGCGACCGGCGATTCTGGGTGCGTTTCTCGGCAGACTCTCCGTGAAGCGTGTTCCGGATAGTCGGTTGATCGAAGTGAGTTTCATCGCGCAGGACCCTCAGCTCGCGGCTCTTGTAGTAAACACGCATCTTCGCAATTTCATCGAGGGGAATTTCCGCAGCAAGTACGATGCAACCACTCAGGCGTCGAGCTGGCTCTCGGCCGAGTTGGAAGAGCTCCGCATGAAAGTGGAGAAATCCGAAAACGATAGGCTCGCATATGAGCGCCAGAACCAGATATGGCAGGTCGATGAGAAACAGAACATCACGACTCAGAAGCTCGCCGATCTGAGCAATGCGGTCACTACGGCGCAGACAGACTTGGCAACCAAGCAAGCCCTCTATCAAATGGCTGCTTCAGCGAACGTCGGTGCCCTGCCGGCTATCCGCGATAATCCTATTGTCCAGGATCTTTTAAGGCGCAAGTCAGAGCTGGCGCAGCAGTACACCACGGCACTGTCACAGTTCGGGCCGAACTATCCAAGCGTGCAGCACATAGCGGCGCAACAGCGTGGAGTAGAACAGAGCCTTGTGACCGCCAGGAACTCTGCCATCGAAAGCATCAAAGATGATTACGACACTGCGCGAGAGCATGTCGCGATCCTGCAGCAAGCGCTCGACCAGCAAAAGGCTGAAGCGAACGCCATGGCTGAAAAGCTCGTTAACTATCAAATGCTGCAGCATGATGCCGACGCGAATAAGCAGCTGTACGATGGTCTCCTGCAAAAACTGAAAGAAGCCGATATCGCCGCCGGCCTTCGCTCCAGCAATATTCGCATCGTCGATCCGGCCTTGACTCCCACCACGCCCGCCGGGCCGGAAAAAGCCCGCAATATCGCTCTGTCGCTCGTAATTGGGCTAATCGGGGGCATCGGCCTGGCTGTCTTCCGCGAATACCTGGACAACACTGTGAAATCGCCCGACGAAATCGAGTCGCTGACAGGCTTGCCCTTGCTGGCGGTGGTTCCTTCACTGCCGAGTTCCAACGGCCACCATCGGCGTCTTGCGCGATCCGCGCGCGATGCTGCGCCGCCTTCTGCCGAGCCTCCCAAGATCGAATTGCTCTCCTACGCGCAGCCCAAGTCGCAGATCTCTGAATCCTTCCGCGGTCTCCGCACGTCACTGTTACTCTCGCAGGCCGAGCATCCGCCGCAGGTGATTCTAGTTACCAGCGCCCTTCCTCGCGAAGGCAAGACTACCGCTGCCGCTAATCTCGGGGTGACGCTCGCGCAACTGGGTGACCGTACGCTGCTTCTGGATTCGGATCTGCGCAAACCCGGAATTCGTCGGGCGTTGAACCTTCCGGCCGGAAACGAAGTGGGACTCAGTTCGTACCTTGCCGGCGTCTGTACTCTCGACGAAGTAATCGCTCCGCACCCCACGATTAAGAACCTTTCCGCGCTGACCACGGGGCCTACCCCGCCCAGTCCGGCCGACCTGCTGTCATCGCATCGCATGCGCGAGGGCATTGCGGAACTGCGCCGCCGTTTCAAATTTATCGTGATTGACTCGCCGCCGGTGATGGCCGCAACAGACGCGGTGATTCTTTCTGCCTTAACGGACGGCGTGCTGCTGGTTGTGCGCAGCGGCGAAACCCCGAAGGAAGCCTTCACGCGCAGCCGCGACGTGCTTGCTTCGGTGAAGTGTCGCATGCTCGGGGTCGTTTTGAACGCGGTCAACGCGGGCGCGCCCGACTACTACTATTCGTATCGCTACTACCCATACGCCTACGGCTACGGATACGGCGAAGAGACGTCCGATGTGTCGGTTGAAGCTGGCGGCAACAATGCGGCCATGTCTTAAGTTTTACTCGTCCATTTCCGTTGTGAAGGGGGCACTTTGCGTTGCTTGATCACAGGAGGCGCGGGATTTATTGGGTCGCACTTCGCTGAAACGTTGCTGCGTCGCGGCGACACGGTGCTGATTATCGATGATCTGTCGACGGGCAGCGTCGAGAATATTCGCCACCTGAAAAAATGCGAACGCTTTCATTATATTTTTGATTCTATCTCCAACAAGCATCTGCTGGCGGAACTCGTCGACGAGTCGGACGTAGTCTTTCATCTCGCAGCGGCTGTCGGCGTGCGGCTGATCGTGGAGAGTCCCGTTCGCACGTTGGAAACCAACGTCTATGGTACGCAGCTGGTACTTGACGCGGCCTCAAAAAAGAAGAAGTTGGTCGTGACGGCGTCTACCTCCGAGGTCTACGGCAAGAGCGACAAGGTCCCGTTCTGCGAGGACGCCGATTTGGTTCTCGGCGCTACTACAAAGGGTCGCTGGAGCTATGCCGCCTCCAAAGCCCTCGACGAATTCCTGGCGCTTTCCTACTGGAAGGAGAAAAAGCTACCCGTAATTGTTGCGCGATTTTTCAACACCGTTGGGCCGCGCCAAACGGGCCGTTATGGAATGGTTCTGCCCAGTTTTGTTCGCCAGGCGCTTGATGGCGCTCCCATCACGGTTTTTGGCACGGGGAAACAGTCACGATGCTTCTGCGACGTGCGCGATACAGTCGAGGCGGTCCTACGCCTTGTGGCTACTGAATCTGCGATCGGCGAAGTGGTGAACATAGGGACCGATCAGGAAATTTCGATCGAAGATTTGGCCCATCGTGTGAAGCAGCGCACAAGCAGCAGCTCGCCAGTTCACTACATTCCGTATGATCAGGCATACGAGCACGGTTTCGAGGACATGCATCGGCGCGTCCCCTCGCTCGAAAAACTCGAACGCCTGGTATCCTTCCGCCCGGCAACTGGTCTTGACGAAATCATCGATCGTGTCGTTGCGTTCTTTCAGAGAAAGACCGAGGAAGAATGGGTCCTGACGGTGGGAACGGACCGTGTTGGCCGAACCTTCTTGCCCCGGACTGCTGCGCCCTAGTGCGCAGCCGAGCCGGGGAGTTTGTCCTTGGACGTTTTTTCGTGGCATATTCGACTTTACGAATTTGTGCGCGCTGAGCAATGAACGTCACTTCAACCAAGAGTGGAGCGCATCAGCAGGGTAACGTTTCCGGGGTGCGCCTGTTTCCTCGAAGTGTAGACCGCCGGACAGTCACGAGCCTTGGCGTAATAGTTCCAGTCTATAACGAGCAGTACCTGATCGCGTCCAGCCTCGCTCGGCTTGCGGTGCTCGGGGAATCGCCGCTCCTCGATCGCATCGAAGTGGTTGTCGTGGATGACGGTTCTTCCGACCAAACCCACCAAGCCATTGAGCGCTTCCGCGCTGAAATCGACCAATTCAGCCGCAACGACAAGTTCTCGTGGCGTTTTGTCCGGCATGAGAAGAACAGGGGCAAGGGAGCTGCAATTCGGACCGGTCTCGCTCATGTGACGACCGATCTCGTT
This sequence comes from Candidatus Acidiferrales bacterium, assembly GCA_050747085.1. Lineage (GTDB taxonomy): Bacteria > Acidobacteriota > Terriglobia > Acidiferrales > UBA7541 > Palsa-295. The sequence goes on along the minus strand of JBOGNK010000035.1, from coordinate 2,363 downwards.
GTGATTCACGATGGTGACCTCGAATACCATCCTGGTGATTTGATACAAATGATCGAAGTCTTTCTCTACGAAGACGCGGACGCGGTCTTCGGCTCGCGTTTCATGCCGGGCGGCTATAAGCGCGCGCTGTTTTACCGCCACGCGCTCGGAAACAAGCTGCTCACCTTCCTGTGCGATCTGGTTTGCGACCTGAATCTTACCGACATGGAAACCTGCTACAAGATGGTCCGTACCAATTTGTTGAAGAGCATTCCGCTCGAGAGCTCCAGATTTGATGTCGAGCCCGAACTCGCCATTAAGCTCGCCCGGCGCGGCGGCCGGATTTTCGAGGTTCCCATCAGCTACTCCGGCCGAACCTACCGTGAGGGCAAGAAAATCGTCTGGAAAGACGGGCTGCGCGCCTTCTGGTCGATTCTGCGCTATGCCGTTTCCGACAAGCTCTATACCGATGATGCGTATGGCGCCGAGATCCTCGGCCGGCTCAATCGCGCGCCTCGCTTCAATCGTTGGATGGCCGACGTGATTCGTCCATTCGTTGGCGACCGAGTTCTTGAGATCGGCGCGGGAATCGGCAATATGTCCTTGAACCTCATGCCGCGGTCGTCGTACTGGGCAACCGATGTAAATCCTCTGTATATCGATTACCTTGTGTCGCTGCGTTCAACGCGGCCGTATATGGAAGTCGGTCACACCGATGCGTCGTCGCTGGCAACGTACCCGCCGGGCCAAAAGTTCGACACGGTCGTTTGCCTGAATGTGGTTGAACACGTCGAAGACGATTTTGGCGTCCTGTGCAACATTTGGAATGTGATCGAGGCCGGTGGCCGCGCGATCATCCTGGTGCCCTGCGGCCCAAATCTCTATGGAACGCTTGATGAAGTCCTGGGCCACTTTCGTCGCTACACCGTCGAGCAGTTGGTGGACGTGTCGCAACGCGCGGGTTTCGCGGTTGAGCAAGTCCTGAAGTTCAATCGCCCAGGCGTGGTTGGCTGGTGGCTGAACGGGAAAATTCTCCGGCGGAAGAAATTTGGGTTGGCGCAAATTCGCCTTCTCAATCTACTCACGCCGCTGTTCCGGCTGATTGACTCGTCACTCCCATTGCCGCCGCTCTCGATTGTCGCGATTCTGAGAAAACGCGAACCCCATTCTTGACGAGTCTTTGCTGCGAACCCGCGTCGAGCGGCTTTCATCGAAAGGCCAGCGAAGCGTCAGACTCGTTGAAATGCGAAATAAGACGTGGTGCCGGCGGCTGGACTCGAACCAGCGACCTAGGGATTATGAGACCCTCGCTCTACCTCTGAGCTACACCGGCCTGTTGAGGTAAAAATCGAATCGCGAACGTACATTCGATGCTACGGACGCCGATTTGAAGTGTCAAGGGAACCGGAAACGCCGCGTCGATCGTCTTGGATGTTTCCGGAATCAAGTGCAGGCTATAACCGAACGATGCCCGACATGGCGGTTCTCACCTGGCAGATTCGCGCGCTATTTCGTCCGGCCTATGAGCGCGAGTAGAATCTCCATCGTGCGCGCGTCGATTTCCCTTACCGTGTGATATGTCACGGCAAAGGCTCGCGCTGCTTTTGCCACTTCTTCGCGAAAAACTGTTATTGCGGTCCGCATAAGAAGGCAAATCTTCTCAAGCGGCACGGCGAAGATCAATATATTTCCGTACGCCTAGGGCGAAACGATCATCGCGTTGCTAACGGAAGCACGAAATGCAGCGCGGTATGCGTATCAGAGAAACGGCAAACCTTGTTGTCGACTAAAAGCCGGTGCCCTTTCCCGCCAGAATCACGTCGACCTCGCGTATGTGCGATTGGCCTTTCGGGTAGACCACCCAAATCGCCCCGTTCGTATCGAACGTGTTGGTGAGCGATTTCAGGCGGGCCAGATCGCTCAGATTCTCTGCCGAGAATAGAACGACACGCGTCCCCTTGAGTGGCGCATCGTTTGAGAAACCAGGAACGCGGGACTTGAGGTCGCTCAGGAACAGTCGGTCTTGCACTCCGACGACAGCGATTGTCTGGGCCGCCTTGATTCCGAGCTTATCGAGCAGCGAGCAATGAAAATAGTCGCGCCCAAGTGCCCTTGGCCGCTTCCGGCTCGGCTTGAACTGGATCGCGCCATGCGCGATGAGTTGAACTTTGAGTGTTAGTACTCGCCTGCGCTGCCTTCAAGAAACGCACGCAGCTTGCGCGATCGCGACGGGTGCCGCAGCTTGCGCAGAGCCTTCGCTTCGATCTGGCGGATGCGCTCGCGCGTCACGGCGAACGATTGGCCGACTTCCTCGAGCGTGTGTTCGCTGCCGTCGTCGAGGCCGAAACGCATCTTGATCACCTTCTCTTCGCGCGGCGTAAGCG
>JBOGNK010000034.1:0-7459 GCA_050747085.1 Candidatus Acidiferrales bacterium | reverse complement strand
TACCCCCGCCGCTTACAACGCGAAAACAAACCTGATGCTCTGCTGCCCGATGACCACTCGCATCAAGTCCTATCCATTTGAAGTGCTGATCGCCGGTGCCACCCCCAGCGTCGTTCTGGCTGACCAGGTTCGCAGCCTCGATTGGCGCCAGCGCCGCGCAAAAAAGAAGGGCGTCGTCTCCGCCGACGAACTCGCCGAAATCCGCGCCAAACTCCGCGCCCTCCTCGCCTAGCGCTTTGTGCCGGTGCATCACGACCGGGCCCATCTTTCCGAATTGTGATTGGCTATTTCGATAGACCTCCTCGTGGCGCGCTCAAGCGCTCCAAAGTGTGTCGACCAATTCTTGCCCTTTTATTGATGCTGCTCGACTTACGCGGATTTTTGCTCAGCACGCGTGTCGAGAAAAGCCCCCGGCCATTTGTGTCCTTGGGGCGCGAGATATTGGCGTGCTCGCCCGTTGTAGCGTTCAACTGACGCGCTCGAAGCGCGACGTTACGTCCCTTGATAGACGCGAAAAGTGTGTCCATCAATTTTTCAATTTTTGTTGATGCTGCGGGAGTTGCGGCGAAAATTGATGGCACGGCGTGTCCATCGCCCAAGGTGGTGAAAGTAATACTTGAAGAGGGGCGAATTTTGTTGCGAAACGCGGAGAGCGGGACTCCTTCCGGCGCTGGCTTTGGCGTGGCGTGGTTTTGGGCAAGCATAAAAATATGCCACCATAGCACATATTTCACAAGTTGTCAATGGAATATAGCAGTACTGGAACCGTTGACTCCCGTTCCATTTTGGAACGGCTGTGGAAAAGTCGTTCACGGCGGCCGTTGGGCGACGATTGCTGGACGGACGGCAAGAATGCCGGCGAGACGCCGGCGCTACTGACGCAGCGGCGAGCTATTCTGACGGGATGCCGAGAGGAGGAAGCGAGCGGACGAGCTGGACGGTTTCGAGACTGACGGTGATGACCTGGCCGATGAGGCGGAGGATGTAGGTCGGATCGTCGGCGCGATTGGGGTCGTTGGTAATGCCGCTTCGCTTGTCGGTCGAGACCTGGTACTGGTCGATGATCCAGTCGAGGGCGGAACGGTTGCCGAGGCGATATTCGAACGTTTCGGGCGGGATACCGGAGAGGGTGAGGAAGTCGTTCTAAGTGATCCGGGTCTTATCTTTGCTGAGGCGCATTTTGGTGATACGGTAGTCGAGTTTTTCGCCGGGCTTCTCGATTTTCTTCAGCTTGTATTGGGGTTGATGTTCGTAGTGGATGTGGATTGCCGCACCGCTTTTGCCTGCCCGGCCATCCTTCGAAAGAGTGCTGTCTCAACTCCCGGTAAGATAAACCGCACGGCCGGAATGAACCGTATGGTCGGAGCCTAGCGACGCAAGGCGAGACGTGGCATAATCGCGCGCGGCCCGCATGGGAAACGGAAAAACAAAAGCCAAGTCATTGAATCGGAGCATGAACGCCGCGAAGGCGTCAAGGCAGGACGAATTTTACACCCAGCTTCCTGACATTGAAAAAGAGCTGAGCCGCTACGCAAAGCATTTCATCGGTAAGACCGTGCTGTGCAATTGCGACGATCCCAAGGTAAGCAATTTTTTTCACTACTTCTCTTACAACTTCGGGAAGCTGAAACTTAAAAGGCTAATCACCACGTGCTACAAGAACCAGGACGCCGACCTATTTAGCCAGCGCACGTCCGAAAAAGGAATCTATCTCGAATACGACGGCGATACCAACGACAACCGCGTTCCCGATCCAGATGAAATTGGCATTCACAAGCTAAAGGGCGACGGCGACTTCCGCAGCGAGGAATGCATCAAGCTGATGAAGGAAGCAGATATCGTCGTGACCAACCCGCCATTTTCACTTTTTAGAGAGTACGTTGAGCAGTTGGTGAAATATAAAAAGAAGTTCCTCGCGATCGGCAATCACAATGCGATCAGCTACCAGGAAATTTTCGCATTAATAAGGGAGAACAAAGTTTGGTTGGGCTACACGCATCCAGTGGCCTTTATCGTCCCGGATCATTATGAGATGCGCGAGGTACGAAGCTGGCGAGGCGAGGACGGAACGAATTGGCGCAGCCTAGGAAACGCGTGTTGGTTCACGAACCTCGACATCAAGAAACGTCACGAAAAGATACTTCTTTACACTACTTACGACCCTAAGGTGTTTCCCCAATACGACAACTACGACGCGATCGAAATCTCACGGTACAAGGAAATCCCGGAAAACTACAACGGCGTGATGGGTGTGCCGTTGACGTTTCTTGAGAAATACAACCCCGACCAGTTCGAGATTGTCGGCTCGGACTATGAGGTAAAGCAGGGCTTGCTGCCCAATCTCGTAAAGCGACGTTGGACAGGCAAGATTGATCGGGTTACGTAAACGGAAGGCGACTATACGCGCGAATTCTCATACGTAAACGAACTAAATGAAAATTGAACTTAGGGAAATCACGGTCAAAGAGTTGACCCACGGCTTCGAGGACAACGCCGAGGCAGGAGTCATTGCGTATGGTGGCAAGCTCGATATTCGTCCGCCGTATCAGCGGGAATTCATCTACAAGGACAAGCAGCGGGACGCGGTGATCGACAGCGTCCGCAAAGAATTCCCGCTGAACGTGATGTATTGGTCAGTGCGCGAGGACGGCGATTATGAAGTGATTGACGGACAGCAGCGCACGCTTTCAATCTGCCAGTACGTCAACGGTGATTTTTCCATCAAAGGGCTGGCGTTTCACAACCTCCAAAACAATCAGCAACAACAGATTCTCGATTACAAGTTGATGGTTTACTTCTGCTCCGGGACTGACAGTGAAAGGCTGGATTGGTTCAGAACCATCAACATCGCTGGCGAGGAACACACCGATCAGGAATTACTTAATGCGGTATATGCAGGACCGTGGACTGCGGATGCGAAGCGCTATTTCAGCAAAACTGGCTGCCCGGCCTATGGCCTTGCGAAGGATTATCTGCGGGGCAGCCCGATCCGGCAGGAATACTTGGAAACGGCGATTGAATGGCGCTCAGAGGGAAAGATCAAAGAGTTCATGTCGAAGCATCAGCACGACAAGAACGCGACGCCTTTGTGGCAATACTTTCAGAAGGTGATCGGCTGGGTGAAAGCGACGTTTCCGGAGTATCGGCGAGAGATGAAGGGGGTGGATTGGGGACCACTTTACAATGAGTTTAAGGACGAAGAGTTTGATACTGAAAGGTTAGAGAAGCACGTCGCAGGGTTGATGCAGGACGACGACGTGGAAAGGAAGTCGGGAATCTACCCGTATGTGCTGGATGGGGATGAAAGACACCTGAACATCCGCGTGTTTTCCGACAACATGAAGCGGGAAACGTACGAGCGGCAAAAGGGAGTCTGCGTCAAGTGCAAGAAGAAGTTTCAATTGGACGAAATGGAAGGCGACCACATTAAGCCATGGCACGAGGGCGGCAAAACAGAGGCGAAAAACTGCCAAATGCTGTGCAAAGACGACAACCGAAGGAAATCCGGGAAGTAAGGCAGGAGCAGGAGCAGTACGAAAACGGCATACGGATCAGCGAACGATCAATTTTAGTGAGCGACCCACTGCCCTCATGCGATCCGTTCAGGACACGGATTTCCAGTTCGATCCAATTCGGGGGAGCGCGGCGGGCTTGATGGTGCTGTCGTCAAGGACTGGCTCTGATGGCCATGCCGGGACTAAAGCCCGGCGCTACGTTTAATTCCAAAGCAACAACGCCGGCACATTCGCTGCGCTCAGTGCAAGCTGGGCAAGTTGGCGCTACACGTAGATCCAGATTCGGCCAGCCCAGAGGTCGGGCCGCTGCTGCAAAAGCAAAGGCTGCCGGGCTGAAGTCCCCGGCGCTACGTTGAAACCTGAGGCAAAACCCCAACCGGAGGGCTAGCCCGAGGCTTCTTCTTCGGAGAAGTCGCGTTCGGGGGCGCGGTTGAAGGTGGAGCGGCGGGCGAGGAGGTAGTAAACGGGCAAGCCGATGAAGACGATGACGAGGCCGGGCCAAGTGGTTTCGCGGTCGTACATGAAGAGCGTGACCATGATCGCCGTCGCGCCGAGGATGTAGAGCACCGGCAGCCACGGATAGCCGAACGCGCGATACGGACGCTCGGCATTTGGCTTCTTGATGCGCAGGCGGAAGATGGCCGCGATCGTCAGAATGTAGAAGATCAGTTCGACGGAAATGATGTAGTTGAGAAGATTGCTGTAAAGATTGCCGTACGTCTGGGAAGCGGGATCGTAGGTGAGCGGCAGAATCAGCAACGCCGCCCACACGCCTTGGATGAGAAGAGAAATGCCGGGTACGCGAGCTTTGTTGAGCCGGCCGGCGACCCCGAAGAAAAGGCCGTCGCGAGCCATCGCATAGTAGGTGCGCGCGCCAGCAAGAGTGAGCGCGTTTACGCAGCCGACGGTGGAGATAATGATGGCAATCGCCATCAGTGCCGCGCCAAGGTGCGGGAAGATTGCGCTGAGCATCGTGGTGGCGACGCGATCGGAAGGCGCGTGCTGGATCGCGGAGAGCGGCAGCGTCACGAGATAGGCGACGTTGGCGAGCAGATACAGGACGATGACGAGGATGGTCCCGATAGCGAGGGAGAGCGGAAGCGTGCGCCGTGGATCTTTTACTTCGCTGGCGGTGAAAGTGATGTCGTGCCACGCGTCGGCGGAAAAGAGCGACCCGGTTTGGGCAAGACAGATCGCGGCAAAGAGGCCGAACACGGTGGCAGCGGTGAGCCCCGGCGCGAGAGCCGTGATGCCCTGAGCGGTCCAGGGATGCGTGAAATTCGCCTTCACGGCGGCCCAGTTCCAGCCGACCGAAAGGCCGAGAACGATCAGGCCCAGCAGGGCAGCCGTTTTGGCTACCGTGAAGATGTTTTGGACGATCTTGCCGTACTCGAGGCCGAGGCTGTTCGTCCAGGTAAGCAGCGCGATCAGAACGATTGCCATCAACTGCGCGGTGGAGAGAGAGAAGGCGTAGTGGGTGGAGACATGGAAGGGCGCGACAATATAGTTGCTCTCGGAGATCGAAGGAAACAGGACGCCGGTGAATCGGGCGCATGCGATCGCGACAGCGGCGATCGTCCCGGTCTGAATTACGGTGACGAGCGTCCAGCCATAGAGAAAGCCCCACAGCGGCGAAAACGCCTCGCGGAGGAAGATGTACATGCCGCCCGCGTGCGGCATCATGGCGGCAAGTTCGCCGTAGGAAAGAGCGGCGGCGATGGTGAGGAATCCGGCGAAGCCCCATGCGACGAGCAGCCAGCCGGCGCTGCCGATCTGGCGCGCCATCTGGGCGGAAACGATGAAGATGCCGGACCCGATCATCACGCCCATGACGACCATGGTCGAGTCGAAGAGACCCAGACCGCGGGCGAACGTGCGCTGGTCGGAAGAGTGGGACGGTTCGTTAGAAGTGACGCTTGGCGACGGCGGTTGCGAATTCATAGTGTCCGCGCGTGGCGCGGGAAAACCATCAATTTAGCGTAATGCCAGTTCAGCCGCCAGGATCTCTGCTGAAACGACGCGCGGCGAGCCACTCGTATAATATATCCGGCCCGCGCAAGCAAGTGCTTTCCCAACCAAAGAGAACACCTGTTTGCCTTGAGGTAAGCAGCCGGCTCAGGTCGCGTCCGCTCGACGAGTTGACACACCCTCTATACTCGGGCGCATGAGAACCACGTCAGTGCGTCGACGGATTGGAAGAACTGCGCCTGCCGCCGCAGTCGCGCTCGGCTGCGTCATTCTGTTCGGCTGGCATTTCTACGCGTATGGACAGGATAAGACGCAGTTTCCGGATGGTTTCGATGCCGCACAGGCCGCACCGAACAGCCACAAAGTGATTTTCGAAAACTCGATCGTGCGAGTCCTCGAAGTTACCGTGCCGCCTGCCGGCACGACGGAACCTATGCATCACCACCGATGGCCGAGTTTCTTCCTGGACTGGGATACGGGAGGATGCACGCCTCATGTCCGTTATCACCGCGGAGATGGGACCGTAACAGATCAGCCGAGCCGGTGTAAGCCGGTTCAGGCAGGCGTGTGGCGCGTTGAGTGGATGAAACCGGAACCCATGCACGCGATCGAAACGATAGAGAACCCCCGGGCGGCCGCATACCAGAACGGGAAGCCGCCGCTCTTGCGGATCGAAATCAAAGACCGTCCATGAAACCGAGTCCAGCGTGAGCTTTCCTGGCTCAGGGGCTCAAGCCATTGACCAAGTTGATTTCGTGGGGGCTAGAAGCAGGCACCTGCGCGAAAATTCGTTGCGGCTTTGAAAACGTTTGCTGGTAGAATCGCGCTCGCTTTACGGAGTGGAACTCGTCCTTGGCGTGCTGGGTGCGTGAGCGCACCAGGGAAGGGCATCTGGAATCGCGGTCCGAGGAAGGTTTTAGGAGCGCGCTAGATGCGTGACTTACAGGCTCGCTAGATGCGCGACAAACGGTAGAGGACTGCCGCCGGAGCCGGTAATTGAGTCCGGCCGCGGATAGAGAATAATGCCAACGATTGATCCGCGCGCTGGAGGCGCGACTCTTGCGCTGCTGTCAGCGCCCCACCTGGTTCGGTTAGCTCCCGTCGACTTAGCGATTATCGTTTTCTACTTCGTATTTGTCCTTGTAATTGGTTTTTACCTCAAAGGCAAAGCAAAGACGGGAGAGGATTTTTTCCTCGCCGGCCGCGAGATGACGGCGTGGGTGGCCGGACTCGCGTTCTTGTCAGCCAATTTGGGCTCACTCGAATTGATGGGGTGGGCGGCGTCCGCCTATCAATACGGAATCCTCGCCGCGCACTGGTATTGGATCGGCGCCATTCCCGCGATGGTGTTCCTGGGATTGGTGATGATGCCGTTCTACTACATTTCCAAAACGCATTCCGTGCCCGGGTATCTGCATCTGCGCTACGGTCCGGAGGCAAGCGGGCTGAGCGCGATCACGTTTGCGCTGATGACGATCTTGATGTCCGGCGTGAACATGTACGCGATGGCCGTGGTGATGAAGGTTGTGCTCGGCTGGAACATCAACTTCAGCATCTGGGTGTCGTCGCTGACGGTAGGTGTTTATGTGGCGGCTGGCGGCTTGTTCTCGGCAATCTTCAATGAGGTGCTGCAGTTCTTCCTGATCTGGTTTGGCGCGCTTCTGATTCCGATCCTTGGGATGGTGGAGACCGGCGGCTGGAGCGGGATGATTGCGCGAATCCATCACAATTTCCCCGGGCAGGATTTCACGCACTTGTGGGCGTCGACGGGATCGTTCGGATCAAACCCGATGGGAATCAACTGGATCGGCATCGTGTTTGGCTTAGGCTCGGTTATATCGATGGGATATTGGACGACGGACTTTCTCGTCGTGCAGCGCGTGCTTTCAGCCAAGGATATTCGCGCGGCGAAAATGGCGCCGATCCTGGGCTCGCTGTTCAAGATGGCCGTGCCGGTCATAGTGATTCTGCCGGGT
>JBOGNK010000033.1:0-4088 GCA_050747085.1 Candidatus Acidiferrales bacterium | reverse complement strand
GTCGACAGCTTCTCCCGGCTTAGAGCCGGGCCGACGGTGAAAAGAGTATCGGATCGGCTTGGGCTCCGGAGGGTTCGGCGGCATTTTTACCGCTGCCCCAGGATCCGAAGGTTGGCCCTGTTGCGCGAGGACTCCGTGTTCGGCGGGTTGGCCGGCAGGGGACTCTCCAACTTCGTTCGGAGGGAGAGGACGGAAGATCGGCATGACAATGAGCCAGCGGTCGGCAAGCTGGTCGTAGCGTACGACGGCATCGCCATTATCGTGCGCCTCGCACGGGCCGCCGAATCCGGCGAAAACGGAGTCCGTTGCGACGGGGCCGTAAAGAACTTTCCCAGTATCCGGAAACTGCTGGCCCTTCTTGGTGTAAACGGCGAGGCGCGAATTGACAATTTGTACGATGTGATTCGGGCCCACGGCGAGGCTGTTGTCGGAGGGATTGCGAAAACGTGCCGTGCCCTGGGGACCTTGGAAGCCGGCGCCGAGGCCGTCGAAGCTGGTCACGAGAGGGACGGGAGCGCGCTTGCCTTGCGCTGTTTGCTCGACGGCCTTTGCAGCGGGCGGAATCGCCGGGGGCGGAGTAGCTTCAGGCGTCGAACTTTGCCGCGCCATTGGCGGAGCATCGAGATCCGTTGGCGGCGCGGTGCATGCGGTGCGGTCACATGCGGCAGGCTCCGCGCCGGCGGGCGAGGAGTGCTGCGCGCGCAGAGGTTGAGAAACGTCGAATTCGATCAGTTGATGCACCAATACGGAGCCAACCCGGACCGATGCCGGGATTGAAGCGGTGTGCACAGGCACCCTCCGGGCTGCCGCACCCGCCATAAAAACCAAAGCCAGAACCGCGAATGAAGTTCCGAATTTGATGATTTGCGATCGTTTCACTGTGCCTCCGATTGGCCTTAACAAAATCGAAGATTGTTGTTATCGAAACTAAACAATTGTGCTATTTTCCCGGCGACAAAGCAGCATCGGGAGCCGGATGGGGCCGAAGGAAAAATCCGACGCCGGTCGTCCTCTCAGCGACAACGGCATACCGCGCACGTCCTTGACCCTCGCCGTGGCCGAACGCCTGCGCGAAATGATTATCCGCGGCGAATTCACCGAAGGCGAGCAGCTCCGGCAGGACGCGATCGCCGCAAATTTTCAGGTCAGTCGCATCCCCGTCCGCGAGGCGCTGCGGCAACTTGAAGCCGAAGGCCTGATCAAGATCATCGCTCATCGTGGTGCAGTGGTTTCCTCGCTCTCTTCCGATGAAATCGAGGAACTGTTCGAAATCCGCGCGCTGCTGGAATGTGAAGTGCTGCGCGTTTCAATTCCCAACCTGACCGAAGCTGATTTCCAGCACGCCGAAGAAATCCTTCGCGTTTACGAAAAGGCGCTGTGGACACAGAGCAACGTCGGTTCGTGGGGGCGACTCAACTCACAATTTCACGCCTCGCTGTACTCTCGAGCGAACCGGCCACATTTCATGTCGATCATCCGACAGATCAACAATAACGGCGAACGCTACACAGGATTGCAACTCTACCTGACGCGCGCGTTCGAACGAGCGAAAAAGGAACACCGCCAGATTCTTCAGCTGTGCCGCAAGCGCGACATTGAAGGCGCTTGTACCCTGCTCAAACAGCACATCCAAACGGCCGGCCACACCTTGAAAGAGACTCTGCAGCAGCGGCGCGTGGAATCCGCGTCTGGACCGCAAAGATAGACTGCAGTCCAGCCGGGATCCGGTCGCGCCGCTTCGTGCGCTGCAGTGTATCTCGCCTACCGGCGACGGGGACGGAACGGCGGCAGTGGCGCGTCGCGTAAGTCGAAATTCGGCGGCGGCGTCACGCCGAGCAGGTAGTTGACGAAATAGTCCCACTGGCGGCGGAGCAAGTAATGCGCGTGCGGCCCGCTCTCGCCGTGGAACATATTCGGGACGAAGAGCATGTCGAACGACTTGTTCGCGGTCATGAGAGCGTCGACCAGGCGCATCGTCTCGACCGGGTGGACGTTATCGTCGATGTCGCCGTGCATCAGCAACAGATGGCCCTGCATTTGGTTTACGAGCGACTCGTTGGCCTGTTCTTCATAATCCTTACCGACCGGCCAGCCCTGGTACAACTCGTTCCACCAAGCCTTGTCGAGCCGCGGATCGTGATCGCCTGAAATCGATACGCAGACCTTGTAGAAGCCTGGAAATTGCAGGAACGCGTGGGAGGAACCGTATCCGCCGGCGGACGTTCCGTAGATTCCGACGCGCGAAATGTCCATCCAGGGGTACTTCGCGGCCATCTGCTTGATCATGTCCACATGGTCGATGAAGACGTTCCCCATGTTGTGATACGAGAATTCATGAAACGCGCGGGAGCGCCCCGTGGTGCCACGGCCGTCGACCATAACCATCACGAAGCCAAGTTCCGACATCGATTGCAGGTACATGGCTCGCGGGAACGTCTTCGGCACGAAGAAGCCCTGGGGGCCGGTGTAAATCGACTCGACAATGGGGTACTTCTTTGAGGCGTCGAAATTCGTCGGTCGCCAGATGAGGCCGTAGAGGTCCGTTTTGCCGTCGTCGGCCTTGCCTTCGAAGGGCATGGGGTACTTGTAGCCCATGGCAAGCAGCCGGGTCACGTCAGCCTTTTCCAGGTCACGCACTTTCGTTCCGTCGGAGCGGAACAATGCGGAGCCGCCAGGCATATCGACGCGGGAATAATTGTCCACGAAATATTTGTAATCGGGCGACATGCTGACATCGTGATTTGCGTTGCCGGGCGTGAGGAGCTGCAAGCCGGTTCCGTCGAAATTCACGACGTAGAGGTGAGTCAGGTACGGATCTTCACCTTTCTCGCGTCCGCCGGCGAGGAAATAGACGCGATGGGCGTCGCTATCAACGGAGACGATCTCACGAACGGCCCAATCGCCGGAGGTCAACTGCCGTTCGAGCTCGCCAGTTTTGGCATTGTAGAGGTAGAGGTGGTTCCAGCCATCGCGCTCGGAGCTGATCACGATGTCGGAATCGTCGCTCGTAAATTCGAAGCGAGATTCGCCAGGATCGATATAAGTCTTCGCCGATTCGCTGGTGAGGACGCGCTGGTCGCCGGTTTCCGGATTTACCTCGCGAAGCTCGACTTCCTTCCAGCCGCGCTGCTCCGTTTCGTAATAGAAATGCTTGCTGTCGGGGAACCATTCGAAACCTGGGCCGCCTTCAAAGGCGATATCCAGGGGGGCTGTCTTCACATCCACTCGGCTGTGTCCCAGAACGTCGAAAACAATCGGTGCTGCTTTGGGGAGCACTTCACCGGGCAACGGATATACCACGCTGAACGCTTGCGGCCGGATCTGGTGCGGCGGAACGAATTGGAGGCTGGTGAAGCGTCCTGCTTGGCGCGAATCGATGCGATAGGTGACGAATTTCGAGGAATCCGGCGACCAGAACACTGCTGGGCGCTCTTTGGGATTTTGTGTTTGCTGTTCAACATAGCTGCGCAAACCGGGAAGGGGAGTCGCGTAGTCCCATCCCGGGATGCCGTCCGTCGTGAGCTGCTCGATCGTGCCTGTCGACGTATTGCGCAAATACAAATTGTGATTGTCGACGTACGCTACGAATCGCCCATCGGGCGAGGTCGATTCGAACTCGTTCGCGGCTGTGGGCTCGCCTTTTTCGCATTCATACTTTTCTATGTTGCAGGTCCACTGAGAATTCTCCATCTCGAAGTGGATGGCCTTGCCGTCTTCAGTAAAGTTGAACTCATAGAAGGGCAGGTTCGCCGAATCCACGTGTGAGTGCGCGGCCTTGGACAAGGCGTCCGCGAGGCGCGCCTGATCGAACGCGGGCGCGGTGGTGTTGTTCGCCGCGTCGACGACGACAAATTGAGTGGTGAGCTTGGCTCCTTCCAGCGTGGGCTTCGCATACCAGAAGCGGTCGGTCTTGCCGATCCAGTTCGGCATTACAGTTCCCGTGGTGTACAAGTGGCGCGAGTTGCCGGGTAAGAACTTCTCGGCGCGCTGATAATCGGCGAGCGTTCCTTGCGCTTGTGCGGATACGGCGACGAAGACCAAAACAAGTGCGGCGAATATAAAACGACGAAAAGTTTGCAGCATAGCTC
>JBOGNK010000032.1:0-16888 GCA_050747085.1 Candidatus Acidiferrales bacterium | reverse complement strand
GAGCTATTCGCCGCGGCTTTAGCGCCGAACTTGACGAGTTGCGTGACATCCTCAAACAGGGGCGCCAGATCATTGCCTCGATGGAAGAGCGCGAGCGTAAACGCACGGGAATTGCGTCCCTCAAGATCCGCTATAACCAGGTATTCGGGTACTACATCGAGATTTCCAAGGCGAACCTGCACCTCGCACCTGCGGACTACGAGAGGAAGCAAACGCTGGTTGGCGCCGAGCGCTTCACTTCGTCAGAACTGAAGGAATACGAGGGCAAGGTGTTGTCGGCTGAAGAGCGCGTGATCGAGATCGAGCGCCGCTTGTATTCGGAACTTCGAGAAAAGATCGCGCACGAAGCGGCTCGACTGCGTCGTACTGCCGCGGCGATCGCCCAAACCGACGTACTTGTGAACTTCGCCCGAATCGCCGCCGCAAGGAATTACGTGCGGCCGCAGTTTACGCGCACGCGTGAGGTAAAGGAGGCGGAGAAAGCAAGAAATGTAGAGGACTGCAACCAGTTGTCGAATGCCGGCTGCAACGGACACGGGTACGGAGCCCATCGCGGCGTGCTGCTGATCGCCGCGGGCCGGCATCCTGTGATTGAGAAGCTGGTTGAGGAACGCGGCGAGCGGTTCGTTCCCAACGATCTTTATCTGGACGATGATTCGCAATTCCTGCTGATCATCACGGGACCGAACATGGGCGGCAAGTCGACATATCTGCGACAAGCCGCATTGATTTCCATACTCGCGCAAATGGGATCATTCGTACCGGCAGGTCAGGCGCGCTTGCCAATTTTCGACCGCATTTTCACTCGCATTGGGGCGTCCGACAATCTAAGCAGAGGACGTTCGACGTTCCTGGTGGAAATGAGTGAGGTGGCCGCAATCCTGAACATGGCCACTTCCAACAGCCTCGTTCTGCTCGACGAAGTAGGACGCGGAACGGCAACGTTTGACGGATTATCGATCGCTTGGGCTGTCGTCGAGGCGTTGCACGGCGGTGCGAGGCCGCGGACGCTTTTTGCCACCCACTACCACGAATTGACGGAATTGGAGCAGCTCCTGCCCGGAGTGAAAAACGTGCACGTATCGGTGCATGAAGCGGGCAGCGAGATCGTCTTCCTACGACGAGTTGAACCCGGCAGCGCGGACAAGAGCTACGGAATCGAGGTCGCGCGTTTGGCAGGTTTGCCCAACGACGTGATCGTCCGCGCGCGCGAGATCCTGCGCCGCCACGAACGCAGCGAAGACAAGCTCACCGCCGAACTCTCCCCCGGTTCCGCGCCGCCCGCAGCGCGTCAGACCAGCTTCACCGCAATCGACGAGTCGGTGGTCGAAGCGGTTCGCGCTGCCAATCTGGACCAGATGACGCCGCTGGAAGCTCTGAAATTGCTCGACGCGCTCCAGCGGCAGTTGAAATAACGATTCAGATCAGGCGGGCTTGCGAGGCTGCTGCCGTGCTTGGGCGAGCGCGGACACGCAGCACCTTGCGTTGATTGGCCTCGAGCACTTCAAAGCGCAGCCCGTCCGAGTCGATGACTTCCCCGGTTCGCGGGACGTGTCCGGCAAGAGAGTTCAGCAGCCCCGCGATTGTGCTTGCATTTGCCTCTGCCGCAATCGATTCGAGCGGAACGCCAAACAGCTCGCTGATCTTGTCAACGGGCACACTGCCGCGAAAAATCACGGCGCCGCCGGGTTCGCGCAGCACGTCGGGGACGGGACGCCGGTCTTCTTCACCGATTTCGCCCACGATTTCCTCTACCAGGTCCTCTGCCGTGACAAGTCCCGCCATCAGTCCATACTCGTCGATGACGATGGCCATCTGCTGGTTCTTGCGCTGCATTTCCTTCAGCAGATCGGAACCGAACTTCGTCTCAGGAACGAAAAGCCCCGGACGCATGAGCTCGCGAACCAGACGGTGCGGCCGGTCGCGGTCGGGCACCTCCAGCATGTCGCGCGCGAAGGCGATTCCAGCGACGTCGTCGAGCGATTTTTCATAGACTGGAACGCGCGAGAATTTCGTTCTTACGATCAGCTCACGCAGGTCTTCCAGACTCGCGGTTGCGCGGATCGCCACCACATCGGGCCGCGGCGTCATCACATCGCGCACGCGCTTCTCACCGAACTCCACCACCTGCTCGATCAATCGTGCCTCGTCCTGTTCGATGATTCCCTCTTCCGTAGCGGCGTCAACCAGCGCTTCAATCGACTGTTCTTCCGACGAAACCGACGACTCTTCTTCAGACAGATGCAACACTGACACAAGCGTCTCGAGAATGGCTTGGATCGGCCGAATGATCCATAGGAACGCTCGAACGATGGGAACTAACGGCGAGATCCAGTTGCCGCGCACTCCGGCCAACAGCACGGCGGGAAGGAACTGCATCAAGACCACGACTTCCACGCCGAGAAAGACGACCATCTCCAGCGCTGCCTGCCAGGAGCTGGGAACAAAGAAAATCACGCCTCGCGCCGTGAATGCCGCAACGACAACCAGCCACAACCGAGCGAGGAGGCTGAACGACATCACCAGCCGGCGACGTTCCATCTTGAAGCGAGGCTCGACCTCCGCCTCAAAGGTGCGCAAATGCGTGTGGATGCGGCCGCTGGTGACTGCCGCGAGTTCGCGATAAACGCGATCGAGATAGGAAAACACGGGCAAACAGGCAGTAATGAACAGCACGAAGACCGTGTAGAGAAACATCTTCAGGTCGAGGTTCATAGCCGTCACAGCCCCAGCGAGCGCCGAAGCGACTGTTCTAACCGGTCCATTTCACCGTGGTCTGTTTCATGATCATAGCCCATCAGGTGAATAACGCCGTGAAGAATCAGAATTCGCAGCTCGTTGGCGAGGGTACGGCCGAACCGGCGAGCGTTCGCGCGAGCAACAGCGGGAGCAATGGCGATGTCGCCTAAATAGGAGATATGCGAATGGGAAAAAAAAGAATCGGAGGAGCCGAAAACATAGTGGCACCCTCTCGCAGACTTGGACGGGCGAGATCCTCTATTCGTGACTGGCCTTACGTCATTCGCATTCCCGTTGTCCGCAGGAAATGAAAGAACGTCGGTGGGACCGCGCTTTCGGCGAAACTCTTTGTTCCAACGCGCCATTTGCGCGCTCGTTACGAAACAAACGGTGACAGCCTCGACGGGAACACGCAGCTTCCGCCGCGCACGAGTGAGAAAACGTTCCAGCTCCGCAATAGGAACGCGGACGGCGGATTGACGGTTGACAACCGTGGGCGCTCGACCGCCGATCGTCCGTCTACCCACGCGATGGATCGACGTCCGGAACAACAGGCCGTCGTACAGCGTCACTGGGAAGTGGCGGGTTGGGTCGTATCGCAGCAGCGGTTGCGGAGCGATTTCCATTTGCAGGTTGCGTCGAGTGTTCGTCGTAAGCCTTAATGATCTGCTGCACCAGGGTGTGCCGCACCACATCCCGCTCGTCGAAGTAAATGAAGGCGATTCCTTCGATCTTCGCCACAATGTCCATGGCTTCGACTAATCCCGAGCGCCGTTCGGCCGGCAGGTCGATTTGCGTGATGTCGCCGGTGATCACCGCCTTGGAATTGAAACCAAGGCGTGTGAGGAACATTTTCATCTGCTCGCCGGTCGTATTCTGAGCTTCGTCCAGAATCACAAACGAATCGTTCAGCGTGCGCCCTCGCATAAAAGCGAGCGGGGCTACTTCGATGATGCCTTTCTCCAGAAAGCTCTCGAGTTTGTCGGCTTCGAAGAGATCGTGAAGCGCGTCGTAAAGCGGACGCATGTACGGATCGACTTTCTCTTGCAGGGTGCCGGGAAGAAAGCCCAGGCGCTCACCCGCTTCCACGGCAGGTCGCGCCAGAATGATTCGGTTCACCTGCTTCGCTAACAGAGCCGAAACGGCCATGGCCACGGCAAGGTATGTTTTCCCTGTGCCTCCGGGACCGATGGCGAAAACCATGTCATGCGTTTCTATGGCCTCGACGTACTTGCGCTGATTTTCGCTGCGCGCAGTCACATGCTTGCGTCCCACATGACGAGGACGCACGGGCGAGAAGGCTGAACTGAGATGCTCGCGCGGCTCCTCGGCTGCCACGCGCAACAGCGCGCGAATTTCGTCGCTCTTCGGAGTGTGCCCTTCGCGAACGCGCTGATTGTACTCGCCCACGATCTTTGCGGCGCGCTCCACCTGTTCGGGATCGCCCTCCAGTTCGAGGTCGCCGTGGTCCTTTAGATGAGTCGTGATCTTTAGAGAAGATTCGAGAAGTTTCAGATTTTCGTCGAGGGTGCCGAAGAACTCGTTCACGCTCCCGGCGATTCGGACGGTTTGTTTCAGCTTCGGGGCTCCTACAACTAGGTTAGCGCGCAGAGAATATGGGGTCAAGGCGACCCACCTCCGACTACTGTGGCCCGCTCAGTGCCGTCCGAAACGGCTATCTCGCTATCTGATTGCGAGGTGAGGCGAGACCACGATCGGGCAGCAATCCCGCATACTTGAGTCACCTTGGGCCCCACACCTTCGAACACCTTAATTTCTTGAAGACGTGAACCCGATGATTGTGCACAATCATCCAACCAAGCGAAGGCGGCTATAAGCTGACCGAACCGTCGCCTAACCGCAACACATCGAGGGAGATCTCAATGGCTGGAGCACCTTCTGTGACTCGGGAACCCGAAATCACGCGCGAGCGACTCGCAGAACTTCTCAATGAAGATTTGGCGCGCGAGTATCAAGCCATAATTGCCTATGTCGTGTACTCGCAGGTCCTAAAGGGCGCCGAGTACATGAACATCGCCGATCAACTCGTAACTCATGCCAAGCAAGAACTGGAACACGCATTGATGATCTCGCAGCAGATCGATTATTTGGGAGAAATGCCGATCGTTAGTCCGAAGCCCGTGAAAACCTCTGACGACCCGCGGCAAATGTTGAGGTTTGACCTCGAAAACGAAAACGAGACAGTGCGCAATTATCGCGAGCGCGTCCGGCAATGCGAACAGCTCGGCGAATATGCGATGGCGGAGCAAATTCGGCGAATTCTGGTGAACGAGCAGGATCATCAGATCGATCTTGCGACAGCGCTCGGCGAGGAAGTGCCCGACGTAACCGGGACGGGCCAACACAAGCGCGGACGCGAGCGCTAATAGAGTTTAAAGCCAGCGCAGGTGTGCGCAATAACTGGCGGCCATCCTCGATGTCGCTCTGGGTGCGATTCGGCATCGAACATTTCTAGCGAATCAAGGCAACGGTCGAATTCGGCGCCAGCCTAAGCTAAAATTCGGTGCATGAAGACCTTCGACGTGGCGATTGTTGGCGCTGGACTGATTGGTATCGCCGCAGCGCTCGAACTGCGAACTCGCGGGCTGAGCGTCACGGTGCTCGATCGCCAGGAGCCGGGACGTGAAGCATCGTCCGCCGCCGCGGGGATGCTCGCGCCTAGCCCCGACGACCTTAGTTCCCTGCCGCTCGTTCCTCTTGGTAAAGCAAGTATCGCTCTCTATCCCGAATTTGTAGCCCATATCGAACAGGCTTCTGGAAAAACCACCGGGTTCGCGCAAAAGGGTACGCTGGAGCTCTTCTTCGGTGTGGACGGCGAGTCCGAGCGTGACCGGTTTGTCGCGGAACGCAAGCGAATCGGAATTGGCGCAGAGGCGCTGTCGCTCCACCAGGCCCGTGAACTGGAACCGAGCCTGGCGCCCGAAGCTGTCGCGGCTGCGTGGCTGTTCGAGGAAGCAATCGTCAATCCGCGGCGGTTGATTGACGCCGCCATCTCTGCCGCGAGGGCCAATGGAGCCCAGCTGCTGGCCGGCTGCGTTGTCACAGGCCTGATCCATGAAGCGAGCCGGTGTACTGGAGTGCTTACCAGCAACGGCCCGATCGGTGCCGGATGCGTGGTGGTTGCGGCAGGGTCGTTTTCGGGCGGTGTCAGCGCGGAAATCGGGCCTTACGCACCCACAATTCCGGTTCGCGGGCAAATGTTGGCGCTGCGCACGGCGGCCGGGCCAAGTGGAACGCTCACGTTGAAACACGTGATCCGTTCTGGCCACGGTTATTTAGTGCCGCACGAGGATGGACGAATCCTGGCAGGCAGCACGCTTGAAAATGGCGTGCAAGAGAAGGTGGTCACGCCCCGCGGGATGCAAAAGATTTTGGGCGCCGCGATCGAGTTGGTTCCGGCTCTTAAGAGCGCCGAAATTGTTGGGACCTGGGCGGGGCTGCGGCCCGGGACACCAGATGGTTTGCCGATCCTGGGACCGACAGATATCCACGGCCTCGTTATTGCTACCGGACATTATCGCAACGGAATCCTGCTGGCGCCGATTACAGCAAAGTTGGTTGTTCCGTGGGCCCTCGGCTTGGACGTTGACCGAAACGTCGCAGCATTTTCGCCGATGAGGTTCGTCAACCGGCGCGGATCCGCAATCGAAGAACCCCCGGCGCGACAGGCAGCAGGCTAGCAAGCAGCGGAAAAATCAAAATAGCGGGAACGGGATTCGAGTTCCGCCGCGAGCAGGTTCACGGTTCGGTGGGCCCGGCAAAGCTGTGGCTTGTCCAGGATTCGTGAAGTCGACCTTCGTGGCATCGAGCATGATCGTGTGGTCGAGCACGGCGTCCAGCGTCGTGCCGCGAGGAAGCACCGCATCCGGGCCACGGCTCAGCAGGACTGTCGCGAGCCCGGCGGCCGCGCCAATTCCCGCGCCGATCCCGGCACCTTTCGGGCTCTGAGCGGCAATTGCGCCGATGCCTGCCCCTGCCATCGTCGTGTCGATTACCGTGCCCGCATCGCTAGCTTTATCGGTATCGCCTTTGATCTTGCCTTCGCTGTCGGTCGTCTCGTTGCCGCCGGTGCCTGCGTTGCTCGGCGACGCTACCAGGCTCACCACGTAGGCGTTAGGCAGAATCAGCGTCGTCAGATGCATCATGATTTCCGCGCGGCCTTTCACGCGGCCTGCCCGCTTTGCCTCAGTCACAGTTCCGTTCACCCAAGAACCCGCGGGAACCAAGATCTTGCCATTCAAAATCACCGGATAGACAGTCTGGAAATAGACGGGATCGCCCGCTTTCGCACTTCGCGTTGAAATCGCGTTTTCAAGTACCAGAGGCAGATGTGTGCCCGCCGTCAACGCAACCTGGAGATCGGCTTTCGCCTTGTCGGAAGTATTCGTCTTCTGGGGCGCGGTGGCCGGCTTTGGAGCGGTCTTTGCGGCTGCCGCATCATCGGCAGGTTTCTGAGTGTCGGCCGCAGTAGGTGCAAGCGGTAGTGGACCGACCTGCTGCGCGAGGATGGAAGGAGTCAGTCCCGTCCAGAACAAGCCGAGCGCAAAAACGAATTGAAGCGTCCTCATGATCGCCCTCCGGACGAACAGTCTGGGTGCATACAGGCGATGGAATCGCGATCCTTAGGGTAGAGATGCCCTTCGTACGCCGACGGATGCCAGCATAAGACTTTCGGCCTCCGATTGACAGGCCTGGAGCGAAGGCCCGAAGCGCCAGGACCGAACGGTCCCGAAGGACGCTTTCGTCGGCGGCGCTAAGTCAGAAACACACTCTGCCCGGTCAGTTCGAAGCGCTTGCGGCATTTGATGTTCCGGCATGCCAGTAGATTGTCGATGCGCACCATGTACGACCGCGCCTTCTTGTAGCTTTCGCGGTCCTGATCGTTCGCGCCCGCGGGTATTTGCGTCCTCTTATTGCGAACCATCCAGCGCACCGGATACGAATTCTCCTGGCGGCAGTGCGGGCAGATCAATTGCATCTGCTTCGTTTCTTCTTTTTCTTCATAAAATCGTTTTTCGTCCATGGCTGTAGGCTAACTGTCTTTGCGCAAACCGTCCAGCGTTACAAACTGAAGGCCAGCGTCCTGCCATCGCGGAAGCCAGTGTGCCAGCGCATCCACGGTGTGGCGCCGGTCTCCGCGCGGATCGCGGTGGTCTCCATCGTGTAACAGGAGAATGTCGCCTCCTTTCACCTTCGCCAGCCGCTGGATCACTGGCATCGCCGGCTGCGGAGACCAGTCGCGCGCCCACTTCGACCACATGACTACGCTCTGCCCCCCATGGCGGCGCACTACGCCATTCAGGATCGGACTCCGCGCACCAAACGGCGGACGCATCCATTCCGGCCGCCGCCCCAGAGTCGTTGCGATTGAGTCGTCGCACTCCTGCAATTCGTTATGCAGCCTCGCAGATGAAAGAAACGCGAGATTGGGATGCGTTTGCGTATGATTTCCGATTGCGTGCCCTCTTGCCGCGATGTCCCGAACCAGGGCAGGCTCCGTTGCGGCGTAGCGGCCGATTAAGAAAAACGTTGCGTTTGCATTGTGGCGGTCAAGAAGTTCAAGCAGCGAAGGCGTGATCGCCGGATTCGGGCCATCGTCGAAGGTAATAGCGAGCGACCGCGAATCATTTGTAAATCGAAAGGTTTGGCCGAACAGTTGGGACCAGGGCGCGAATGCGCCCCAGGCAAACGCGCCCACACCTGCACACGCCGCGATTGTGATCCCGGTGGTGAATTCGTTCATGCGCCGCCAATTTTTGCATAGGTGGCGCAAGCCGCGCGATTGAGACGAGAGGTGCTGTTCCTAAAGGCGCATTTGGATTGCGCCTGTGCTTTGGTAGCATGGCGTTCCGACGAGCGGTGACGGCGGAGTTCGCGTCGAGTAAATCACCGCATGCATCGTTGTCCACCAGGCGGCGGGCGCCGTCATGGTGATTCCGAGCCCAAAGCAAATGCCAACCGGAAAGAAATTGCCTGGCGCCGTTCGCTGGGGAGCACTGATCTGGCTCGCCATCTGGATTCCCGCTTACTCACATGCTTGGGGCGCTGCGAATTTTCTTCATCTATGCGACGTGGCCGTCATCCTGACGTGCATCGGCCTGTGGACCAGCAACGCGCTGCTCCTCGCCAGCCAGGCGGTATCTTCAATCGTTGTCGATCTGATCTGGACCGCCGATGCCGCTTCGGCTGTCTTTTCGAATCATCAGTTGATCGGCGGGACCGAATATTTGCTCGACCCGCACACAGCTCTGTGGATTCGCCTCCTCTCGCTCTTTCACGTCGTGCTTCCAGTCGTGTTGCTATGGGCGCTGGCGCGCGTGGGATACCACCGTCGCGCATGGGCTCTGCAGACCGCGATCGCCGTAGCTACCTTCATTGCATCGCGCTTCACGAATCCGGTCGCGAATATCAACTACGCGTTTCACGATCCCTTCTGGCATCGCCAACTCGGACCGGTGCCGCTTCACGTATTGCTTTGCATTTTGGCGATGGTGATCGTTGTGTATCTGCCCACTCACCTGATTCTGTTGCGGCTGTATTGCCGCAAAACAGAAAACCAGCGCGAGGCCGCATCTTGAAATTTGCTCCGGGCGACGAATAGAGTAGGGTCTGGTTTGACGGCTGCAGCTGTCGCGCCGGCGATCCCGCAACAAACGGCAGCCAACTCGTCGTCATGGAACAGTGATCGCCTGACACTCTTCGAGCAGCCGCAAGGGATTCTCGAGGTGGTGAAAGACTTCATCAACAACGTGCGCGAGAGCCGGAATGCGAATGGTGGCCACAGAATTTGAATTTCATCGGCGCTCGCTGCTCAACCTGCTTCATTTCTGGATTGCCTTTCAACTCTATTCGTTCGACCACGTCAATGTCGTGTGGGCATTCACCCGATGGGACAATCACAGCGGCGGGACCGTCGCGCGCGTTGTGTTCGGCGTCGGCGCGCTGCTTTTGGCAATCGCTGCCGCGATCCGCACATGGGCGGCCGCGTATTTGCAGTCCGAAGTGGTCCACGATACGGCTCTCCACACGGAACGCATCGTCGCCGACGGTCCATATCGTCACGTCCGCAATCCGCTCTACATCGGCACGTTTCTTCTGACGGTCGGCCTCGGACTGCTTGCGAGCCGGTCGGGATTCGTCGTTCTAGTAATCGGGGGCGCGATTCGAATTCGCCGCTTGATCGGGCGCGAGGAAATGCAGCTCGAAAAGGAACAGGGCGGCCGTTATCGCGAATTCTGCCGTCTTGTCCCGCGCCTGTTCCCTTCCTTGGGCGCACGCATTCCTGCGGCTGGAATGGTTCCGCGGTGGCGCCAGGCGTTCTGGGGCGAAGCATTCATGTGGGGATTTTTTGTCACGATGGTCGCATTCACCATCACACTCCGCAGCAGCGTCGCAGAGATTCTCGGCCTAACAACACTCGCGTTCTGGCTTCTGCAGCGGCTTACCTAGACGAAAAGCGAGCAGGCCGGCATCTGAAGCCTCGCGTCTTGAAAACGCGGCGCTTCGCCCCAACCGCAGTTGTAAAGCCCCAGCCTGAAGCGCCGAACGCCGGCTTAAAGAAGCCGTCTGCTTCTCAGTCCGTTTGGCGGATTGCCCGCACGTCGATGCCAAGCTGCTGGCATTTCTTATAGAGATGACTGCGTTCCAGGCCGAGCGCCCTCGCCGTGTTGGTCATGTGGTTCCGATTGCGCCGGAGTTCCGCGAGCAGCGTTTCGCGCTCGAATGCCTCCACTCGATTGGCCAGCGTGCCAACGCCCGTTGCTGCCCCAGAGCCGTTTGAATTCGGCCCGGATGGGCTCGATTGCGGCAAAGCCGCGCGCACGGCCGCCGCTTCCACATTCTCCGCAGAATTGAGTAGCAGAATTCGCTCGACGACATTGCGAAGCTCCCGCACATTTCCCGGCCACGCATACTCGCTCAGCGCCTGTCTGGCCTCATCCGAAAAGGCCTTCGGCTTCCAATTGTTCTGGTGCGCGAACTGTTGCGCAAAATGCTCGGCAAGGACTGGAATGTCTTCGCGGCGCTCCCTCAACGGCGGAAGCAAAATTGGAAACACGTAAATGCGGTGATACAGGTCTTCGCGGAAAGTTCCTTTACTCACTTCCTCTTCCAGGTTGCGATGCGTTGCGACAATCACACGGGCATCCACCTGAATCGGCTTGTCGCCTCCAACTCGCTCGATTTCGCCTTCCTCGAGAACACGCAGCAGCTTTGCCTGCATCGTCAACGGCATATCGCCAATTTCGTCGAGAAAAAGAGTGCCGCGATGTGCCTGCTCGAATTTTCCGACGTGGCGGCCGGCTGCCCCCGTGAACGAACCCTTTTCATGACCGAACAGTTCCGACTCAATCAGCTCGGCCGGCACGGCAGCACAGTTCAGTGAAACAAACGCATTCGCGTGACGCGGACTCTTCTCATGCAAGGCGCGCGCAACCAGTTCCTTGCCCGTCCCAGTCTCTCCGCGTATGCACACCCGCGTTTCCGTTGGCGCAACGCGCTCGATTTGCGACATCACCTCGCGCATGCCGGGGCTGGTCCACACGATTTCGTGACGGCCAAGCCGCCGCTTCAAATCGCGGTTTTCCTCTTCAAGGCGCGCGATGCGAAGCGCGTTTTCCACCGTCAGTAGCAATTTGTCCGTCGAAATCGGCTTCTCCAGAAAATCGAGAGCGCCGAGCCTCGTCGCGCGCACCGCCATCTCAACATTCGCCTGCCCCGACATCATCACCACCGGCGAGCTCACGTCCGCTTTGCGCAATTCTTCCAGCAGCGTGATGCCATCCTTACCCGGCATAATCACGTCGGAAAGGATCAGGTCGAAGCGCTGCGACTTCGCAAGTTCAAGGGCTCGTGCCGCATTGTCGGAAACGGCGGCTTCGTGCCCCGCAAGTCGAAACGCGCGCGCAAGCGACGCCAGGGTGTTCGCGTCGTCGTCGATGATCAGGATTTCGGCCTTTGATGGCACGCGACTATCTCCCGTTGCTGGTTCCCTTCACAGGGTCGTTCGTTTCGACCGGCGATTTCGCTTCAGCGCCGTTACTTTGCGCTGCGATTTCCGTCACTGTCCGCGGATGCTCCGGTGGACGATTCGGAAGCTCGACGTGCACCGAAGTTCCCACCCCAGATTCACTTTCGACCGAGATTCGCCCGCCGTGGTCGCTTACCACCGACTGCACGATCGCGAGCCCCAGACCCGTACCGTGCCGCTTTGTAGTGTAATAGGGCGTGAACAGCCGATCGCGTTCTTCGGGCGTCAGGCCCGTGCCGGTATCGGATACTTCCAGGTCCACGTGTCCGTTCTGGTGCGACGTGCGCAGCATCAGGACGCCACCGGCAGGCATCGCGTCCATTGCGTTCAGCACCAGATTTTCGATCGCGCGATGCAGCAGCGTCTGATCCGCCTGGATCGGAGGAAGGTTTTCCTCCAAATGCAATTCCGGGGTTATCGCCGGGCGTCCCGCCGCGCCGAATTGCGCCTCGAACAGCTTCACTACACTGCGCACCACTTCGTTGACGTTCACCGAGCCAAGTTCCGGCTGCGGCATTTTGGCGAAGTCGCTGAAACGACGGACGATCGTCTTCAGGTTCTCGATTTCAGCCAATAAAATCCCGGTAGACTCCCGGAACACTTCGTCGAATTGATTCGCGTTCTGCTCTTTCGCGCGCCGCAGATTTTCCACCGTCGTCTGCAACGGGAACAGCGGATTCTTCAATTCGTGCGCGAGGCGTCTGGCTACTTCGCGCCATGCAGCTACCCGCTCCGCTTGCAGCAGCCGCTCACGCTGGTCGGTTAGCTGCTGCGTCATTTGATTGAACGCCGTCGCAAGCTGGCCGATTTCGCCTCCGCTCTGAACGTTGACGCGCGCGTCCCAATTCCCGGCGCTAACCGCCCGAGCGCCTTCGGCCAACTGCCGGATCGGCCTCGTAACACGAGCGCTGCCCCACCAGCTCAGCAACAGCGCGATGATCAGACCAAGAATAACCGCTGCCGCTGCCAGAGCCTCGATGCGGCGCTGCAGGATCACAACCTCACGCTGCGAGCTGCCGACGAGGAGAATCCCAAGGAGCTCGTCCTGCCGTCCAAGCAAAGGTGTCTCGTGGAACACTTCCGCATTCTTCAGATCCGAACTCCAGTCGACAGTGAATTTCTGCGCTGTCGGCTTTTGCCGTTCCCGCTGGATGAAGGGCTCCAGCCGCTCGGCTTGGGCAGCGGGCCCGCTTACGTCGAGCAAGTTGGCCGCATCGAACTTGTCCGTCAGATTCAGGTACAGCAGCGCGCGCATTCCAGTCGGTAATACAAGCGAACCGAGAAATTCGCGCCCTAGACGTTCGCCGCCGACAATGTAGAGATTCCTATCGCCGACCCGCACAGCCGAAATCGCCAGCAGCGCGACCACGGGCCCGTTCTGCGTATCGGTCTTCATTAACAAAGGACCCTGCGCCACCCAACCGACCGTCTTCCCCGCCGTGAGCGACTTGATCCACGGCAATTTGTAACCGAACCGCGCAGGGTATTCGGCCGAAGAAATGATCGTTCCATCGTTCCCGACGAAGTCGAGGATGTCGAGATGATGAGAGGTGGAAACGCGCTGCGCACTGTCCACATAAAGCGACGTATCCGGCGCGGGATGCGCCAGATCGATAGCCATGCGCACCGTGGAGTCAGTATTCGCGATGGCTTGCACTCGCTGCGCCACATCTTCCCCGCGCCGCGCGAACTCGCGCTGGAACTGCGCCACTAGCGCTTCCGTGTGCTGCTGGTTGTTCTCGTCGAAAGCCTTACGAGCCACCACGGTCACGCCGGCGGCAATCAAAGCGATCGTCACCACGAGCGCAATCGTGAAAAACCAGAAGAGTTTGGCCCGAAAAGTCACGAAGTTCCCTTCTTCGACTGAACATCAACATTATCCAGCCAAACGTTCGCGAGGGGCCAGCCTTCGCCGGGACCGGGCGTGTTCCAGTTGCGCACGCGGTCACTCAGTCCAAACACCCGGGGAATCCAGGCAATGGGCACAACCGAATAACTGCCGATAATTGCCGATTCGATGTCATAGATTTGCTGCGCGTCAGGCGACTTATCCAGTGCGCTCGCGTCAACATTCAGTTGAGCCAGTGGGTTCAACACATCAATAAACTCCGCCAACGCGACTTCCGGAATGGGCGCAGGCATCCGAAGCCGTATCACGCGCGCCTCGACGCTCGATTGCCCGGCTGCATCAGTCGATAAAGGCCGCACATTCATCGAAATTCCCGCTTCTTGCGCATTCACCTCGATTCGCTCCGCGATAGAGCGCACCAGCGAATCGCCCGCATCATATCCCACCGAAATCATCGGACGAGCGGCTACTTCAGCCCACAGTTGCTTCGCTTGAACGGGATCGTCGGCGGTCGAAAAAAGAAATGCCGTTCCGCTCGACCACTGCGGGAGAAGTCCACCAGCCGGCTCGCCTGTCTTTTGCAGTATGAAATTCACGATCGCGCCACGGTCGATGGTCAAGGCAATCGCTTTGCGTGCGCGGGGATCGGTCGCGGTGGTCCGTTTCGAGTCGAACACCAGGGCGATCAGTTCGTCAGGCCGCGATCGACTGATGCGAATACCGCTTTCTGTTGCGCGACGCGCCTGATCGGCCGGAATTTCAGCAAGGTCAGCCTTTCCCAGTTCCAGATCGATCAGCCGGTCTTGCAGAGGGCGGCTCATCTCGATTTGGATCGCATCCAGAAACGGCCGGCCTCCTTCGAATTGCTCGTTCGCCGCAAGAACAGCCTCATGGCCTGGCGTGAAGCTCTGGATCCGGAATGGACCTGCGCCGGCGAACGTGCCGTCCGGATTCTTGTGCGCATAAATCAGTCCATCGATCTGGCCCTTTGCATCTGCATTGCCTGATTTAGCAGGCGCGGCGCTCGGGTCCGTCGAATTCACTGCCGCGCCGATGTCCACCACCAGGGTGCCGCCGTATCGCGGCAAACGTGCCGTGAACGCGGGCAGTGTCGCCAGAGCGACGCTACTCGCCGCAAGAAACAGAGATAATCGAGCCTTCATACATCCCCATTTGAAGATTCAGCGAAACTACGCGGGCCGACTTCAGATCGGCCGCGGACCACATGGCCAAAATGGGGCCGGAGAAATCGAGTGGCTGTCCCACCGCAACCACCTCGGGCACTGCCGTTGCAGTTTGCGAGCCAGTCGACTGTGTGGAAGCCTGAGGCTGGGAATAGTTGCGGATATCGTAAATTTGGATGTGATCGGGTTCCATCGAATCGTCCGCTCCAGTGGTCAGCACCTGCCAGGAGTCATCGCATCCTGTGTCAATCGTCGCCACCTGATCGCCCCAGCCGGAAAAGGTCGCGATGAGCTTATTCGCAGCATCGAAGAGCTTCGCTTTGCCATCGACTCCCGCGACGAGCCAGTTCGTCCCATCAGCTGTAGATCTCGCCGCTGCTGTATAAAATGGCGGAATTGCGCTTTGCATCGCGCCACTCACTGACACCATCCCGGCGAAGAAGTTCCGATTCGATTCGAACTGCGCGTCCTGTCGCTGGCTTGCCGTCACAAGCGGCCAATTCACCGCCGGATTCGTCGATGGATGGGGCGCGCAGACCAACTCAGGCAGCGTGGCGACGACTCCGGAGCAAGACTCGCCCGGGACAAACATATCGATCTCTTCACCGGATTGCCAGATCATGCCGCGAGCACCGCGTGGGGGTATCAGCGCCGGCTTTAGTGGAATCGACTTTGCCGAAGCCCACTGCCCGTTCACGGAGCTATAAAAGTTCACGCTCGCGCTCTCCAGCACAATCATGCCCGGACCATTGGCGGCCACGCCATCCGGAAGATCGAAATCCAGAAATGGCTGCGGCTGGCTCCAAATGAGCTTGCGCTGCAAGTTCATTGCGGGCCTCTCGGCGCGAGCAGCATTGGAAGCCTGCTTTGCAATCGAAACCATCACTGTCTGCCCGGAGATCTTGCTTGCCACCTGCGCCACCCAAATGTAAGCGACTGCGCCTTCGGAAAGTGTGATCGTGATCTGCGTGGCAGCCGTCCCTGGCGGCGCGAGCCGCAAACGCTTGCTCATCTGCGATTCGAGTGCCTGCTCGATTGTGGACGCGTCCATTTCATTCAACAACGAAACGTTGTTGATTTTCAGCGTGGCGGGCTCAGACGCGTTCACGATTCCGGCGATTTTCTCAACCAGTGTTGCCACCGCATTGTTCCATTTCGGCTGCAAAGCAGCATTTTGACCGGCGGACGGCGATTGGGCGATTCCTGGTGGCGCAAGCGATAAGCAAGCGAGAAAAAGAATGCCGGTTAGCGGACTTGTCCGGCGTCGGAACGAGTGATACGGCATCTGAATCGCGTTCGTGGCGAGTCATGATACCACAGTGAAAACAGCTGCCTGAAACGCGCCGATTGCTATCATGCCGCCGGCGGATGGCTGCGAGCCGCGGATTCAATCGTGGCTCACTCACACTCTTCGCGGGTTTGCAACAACTTCGGCCCATGAAGCTGTCGCTCTGCGGCGAGTTCCCCGATCGAACCCGCGACCCGCAGCCATCCACAAGGGAATTGCCGGCTTCACTCCCGAGGGCTTCATCGCATTTGCCGCCGCCTTGCACCGTCCGAGCCTCCATTCGGCATGAATGAGGGCCCTCGAGAATTTCGTTCTGCGGATCGCCTCGAAACCACATTGCGGCGAGGGCTTCGCGCAATCCGATTCGGCCAGCGCTATCGCTGCGCTGCTGCTCGCGCCGGTGGATCCGCCGGGCTGCCGTTCATCGCCGAGCGCAGCACGTCATTCGTGAAAAAGAATTTCCCATCGCTTGGCACGAGCATGATCTGTACTTTGTCCGAAAGCTTCTGCGCTACCGTGTATTGGACGAGCAGCGGGTTCGACTTCAACGCCGCGGCCTCCAGCTGCAACTCTTCCGCGCGCGCCTGAGCCGTTACGCGGATGCGATTCGCATCGGCCTGCGCCAGCAGGTTGTCGCGTTGAACCTCCGCCTTGCTGTCGATCACTTTGGCCTGCGCTTGCGCCTCGGCGTCTTGAATGGTCGCTTCCTTTCGCGCCTGCGCCTCAAGCCGCGTCTCCTCGATCTGCTTTTGCTTCAGCGGCAGCGTGTACTGCATCGA
>JBOGNK010000031.1:0-19193 GCA_050747085.1 Candidatus Acidiferrales bacterium | reverse complement strand
TTCATGTCAGGGTTTGAATCATCAAACCCTGAGACCCGTCGTCATTGTTCCGCAACGGCTACCGTAATCACTGTCCCGTCGATTTTGCCGTCGTGCAGCTTATAAGGGACGACGCGCAGGCGGTAGGCCCTGCCGTCCGCTGCCGTCAGCGTCCGTTCGAGCGTGCGCGCATCGGACATCACCTGCCGGACCATTTGCTGGAAGTCGGGCAACTGGACGCTCGCGTTGATGTTCGCCAGGGGACGGCCGATATCGTGCGGAAGCAGGCCGAACAGTTCCTGCGCGCGCGGAGTGAACCGCCGGATGGCGGTATTGCCGTCGACCATCACGATCGACATATCGATGCTTTCCAGCAAATTGGTCAAATCGGTATTGAGTTGCGCGGCCTCCGCATTGCGGCCTCGGAGCTCGTCGTTCACGGTGCTCAGCTCTTCATTGGCGGACTGAAGTTCTTCCTTGGCTGTTTCCAGTTCCTCGTTCGTGCTTTGCAGCTCTTCATTGCTGGAGAGGATTTGCTCGTTGGCGGACTGGAGCTCCTCGTTGGTGGCTTCCTGCGTTTCGATGACGGATTGCAGATATTCCTTGGTTGCGGCGAGATCCTGTTCAAGATTAGCCACGCGGCCTGAGTCGCGCTTTTCAGACCGGGAGGGCAACGCTCTGGATATTTTGCCGGAGACGGGCGCATCTTCGACGACGATCATGAAATAGAGCTCATCCTGGGTGCTGAGGCGGAAGGGAACGACCTGAAAATTCACCGCCACGGCGTGATCCGCTCCGTCGCCTGTTGAAACAGCGCCATTACCGTTGCCGATTTGAACGCGGACACGCTGTTTCCGGACGGCGGCGTTCTCTTTCTTGGCTCGACCAATCGCGTTGCGCAAATCCAGGAGCAGGCCCTCGCGGGCCATTTTGAGGATGCTAAGGCTGGCGCGGCCGGACGCCAATTTGAAATAGCGGCTCACGTTTCCGCGAGTGTGGATGATTTCGAGATCGCTGTTGATAAACACCGCAGCGGGAGCGTAATGGTTCAGCAGGCGGCGGTCGAACTCCTTTTGGATTTCAAGGTAATTCCAGGTGGGATCCTGCTGTTTCACAGGCAAGTGGACAGCGCCGCGATTGGACCATTCGACCGACCGGGTGAGGGAGAAGGTCACCGCCTGGCGGCTGGGCAGCCCTTTCTTCGAGAAGAACTTCATCGAGCGGTTTTCAATCGCGAAAAGCTGTGATGCGGCTCCGACGCCTTCCGAACTCCCTAAAACCAAATACCCCGTGGGACGCGTGGCGTAATGAAACAGCGAAATCACGCGGGCCTGCGCCCGGGGTTCAAGATAGATGAGCAGGTTGCGACAGCAGATCAGGTCCATCTGGGAAAACGGAGGATCGTTCAGGAGGTTGTGCTGCGCGAAGATGCACATGTCGCGAATATTTTTGCTGATGCGATACTCGTTCTCGGTTTTCGTAAAGAATCGCTGGAGCCTCTCCGCGGAAACATCGCTTTCGATGTTTTCCGGGTATACACCGGCGCGCGCGCGCGCGACACTCGCGTCGTTCACGTCGGTTCCAAAAAGCTGGACCGAGGTGTGCGAGGCGCGCACGCCAAGACACTCAATCAATGCTATCGCCACGGAATAGGTTTCTTCGCCGGAGGCGCAGCCGGGGGTCCAGACGCGGATGGATGCCTCTTTCGCGCGATTCTTGAGGATGGCCGGGAAGATTTCGTTTTTGAGGTCCTCGAAGACTGCTGGATTGCGGAAAAAGCTGGTCACATTGATCAGCATGTCTTGATAGAGGGCCCTGATCTCCGCCGGAGTTGACCGCACGTATTTTACGTAGTCGCGGATATCGTCCATTTTGTGAACGACCATGCGCCTGTGGATACGCCTCAGAAGGGTGGTCTGGCGATATTGCGTGAAATCCACTCCGGTGGCGTGCCGCAGCAGATGGAAAATGCCATTCAGGCTACCGTTGGTTTCGGTTTCGGCTCCGTCGTGGGGTGGCCGCGTTACGAAGGGGTGACGCGCGATGCGCGCGAGTTCGTGAGCGATTCCCTCGGGGGGCAGAACGTAGTCGACGCAGCCGGCGACGATCGCACTGCGGGGCATGTTGGCGAATTTCGCGGTCTTTTCGTCCTGGGCAAATGTGACGCCGCCCTGGGCCTGGATTTCAGCCATGCCGAGCGTTCCGTCGCTGCCATAGCCGGAGAGGATCACACCGATGGCGCGATTCCCATGGGCTTCGGCAAGGGAGCGCATGAAGTGGTCGATCGTCATGCGCGAAGCAAGCGTTTCGCCGCGCGGAGAAAGCGACAACGTATGATCCGAGATCGACATTTTGGCATTGGGCGGAATCACGTATACGTTGTTTGGTTCCACGCGCATTCCGTCCCTTACTTCGTTCACTCGCATGGCGGACTTCTTCGCCAGCAGGCTTGCCAGCCCGCTCTCGTGGCTCGGATCGAGATGCTGGATCAGGACGAAAGCCATACCGGTGTCAACGGGAAGATGAGCGATCAGATCGGTGGAGCTTTCAATGCCGCCCGCTGAGGCGCCGATGGCCGCGATCAGGATTTCGTTGCCCGAACGGGGCGCGGATGAATCGCCGCCACCGCCATCTTGGCGAGTGGGATGTTCGAATGACAAGGCCGACGTTTGCGAGGACTTTACTTTGCGGTGATGAGGCTTCCTGGACTTCATGGTAGCACCACTACATGGGCGAAATCTTCAGCACGCTCCCGCCGGGCGCCGCTGTTTGTGCCGAGCCGGTTTCGCGGACACGCAGCCGCTTCCCATCAGATCAGAGATCGGACCCAAGACGAGGAGAAATGCCGGGTGAACAATCGCGTACGGACGCACTGAGAAAAAGCATTATCCGTATCCGGCGTATTAAATTGTTCCCTCATTGCATCCTAGTCCGTCCACTCAGTAACCGCAACCGGTATCGCTTCGCGGGCGGGTGCTTGAGAGACGAGGTCGGCTGGAGAGACTAACGGCGGGCGGGTTTCCCGCCACGGCGAGCAGGCGACGGCGGACAAGTATGGCGCGGGCCCGCGTCGCAAGAGGATTGCGCGGTCGAGTGCTTTCTGAGACTACACGCTCGAGCGAGACGGGCCGATGCGCTTAGGCTGTGGCCGCAAATTCGCCCTGGCGCAGAAACTCGTAGCGCTCGATGGCCGCGGCAACGCCGATGTCGCCGGAAAATTCAGGGCTGCTGCGCAGGACGCGTCCCAGGCAGCGGACCTTCACCGGGCCGGCCTGAGTGAGTTCGTGAGGGAGCGTCATCACGATTTCAACGGGCGAACCGGACCTAAGTCCTTTGGGGAGATGGAAATAGACGCCGCGCGAGCTGACCTCGCGGGACTCAGTTTCGGCCTCGCCGACGACCATCTCGTCGGTCCAGCGGACGGTAAGGGGTAACCTCATTAAAAAGCGTCGAGACGACCTTCGCTCGTTGGAAGCAGCCAATGGACACCACCCTCTGAAATTGAACTTCATTTAGCGTGGCCCGCTCGACGCCTACCTGTGGCAGGCGGGCGGGACCCGTTTGAGCGCGTGAATGCGATAGCCGCTCGAAGCCTGTCTGCAGGCAGGCGCGGGGCGAGGCGCCTGAGCGTACGATCGCCCTGATTTGAATTCCTAGCTAGACTACGGCTTAGCCGCCGTTGCACCAATAGAGCGATTGGTTCAATTCGAGTACGCGATTTTGGTACGTCAGTACTGGGAGGCGCTTCGGCCATCGCGGACTGTTTACCAGCATTTCAGCGACACAAAATGAGGGATAACCCCCGGCGTTTCTGACATTTCTCCGGCGCGCGGGACCAGCAAAGTTCGCGACCGGCTCGGCGAGCCGCAGGCGGAAAATATAACGAAACAGGGTCCCTGCGACTAATTTTATTCTGAGCAGAAATGTAGTTCTAACGGAGGAAGAGATGTCAAAAAGACTTGCTGTCGTCGTTTCATTGTTGGCTGCTGCCACGATGGTGCCACTGATCGCGTCTGCATCGGAACGGAGCGATGCCGTCGAGCGGGTTCAGAACTCGGCGCGGGTATTTCGGGAAATCATGAATGCACCGGACAAGGGGATACCGCACAACCTTCTCGAATCTGCAAAATGTGTGGCGATCGTTCCAGGGGAGCTGAAGTTTGCGTTCGTCCTGGGAGGACAATACGGGCGCGGGATCGCGGAGTGCCGAACGGAACATGGCTGGAGCGCGCCGATGTTCATCGCGATCGGTGGAGGAAGCATCGGGTATCAGGTCGGCGGATCGTCGACTGACCTTGTGCTGTTGTTCATGAATGAGCGCGCTCTGCACCATCTTCTGAACGATCAGTTCAAAATCGGAGTAGCCGCTGCCGCCGCGGCAGGCCCGGTCGGGCGAAACGCGACCGCCGCGACGGACATCAGTATGCGGGCGGAGATCCTTTCGTATTCGCGCAGTCGCGGGATTTTCGCGGGAGCGGACCTGGATGGGACGGTGGTGAAGTCGGACCATGCAGCCGACGAAGCAGTGTACGGCGCGAACGTGACGCGGCAGGCGATCGTCAGTGGCCAAGTGACGATACCGATCGTGAATCGACCGCTTGCGACCGAACTGGCAACGTACTCCAAGCCGTAGTTCGAATACTCGACGGACGCGCAACAATGAAGAGGAAGATGAGCGGGCGGGCGATTGCCCGCCCTGCTCCTGTAGGTGAATGTTCGCGGAATAGAACGTGTGGTGCAGCTTGCGCCAGTGGCGCCGCTAGCGCGGCGATATTGTTCGGTAGCGTTACTGAGACGGAGGCATCTTCGATTTGGCCATCTTCACTTCGGTAGCGACGTGCTGGCCGTTCTCGTTCTTGTAGAACACTTCGACGTGTGAACCCTTGTCGATGGTGCCCATCTTCTTGGTGTTGGGATCAAGCTTGAAAGTGGAAGTTTCTGTCTTGCCCTTATAGGTGTGAGTCAACATAAGGTCCGTGTCGGTCATCGAGTCAACCATACCCCACTCATGATGAGTGCTGGACTTCGTCATGGAGGAGTTGGCGTTTGCGTCGGTGGCTTGCTTCGTGGAGGCAGGCGCGGCGAGGGTGACACCTGCCATCAGGAGCGCAGCCGCGACACCAACAAGTGCGCGGGAGAAACTCATGACTTTACCTCCTTGGGAAAGGGAAAGAGGGCCGGGCAGGAGCTACAGCTTGAGCATGGAAGCCGGGGAGGCGGATGTCAATGGCAATCGCGCGGCGGACGGCAGGATGGCTGGCGTGAGCCGAGACAAACCGCCGGCACGTTCGCTTCGCTCAGTGTAAACGAGACCCGCCTGCGGCGGGCAGGTGCCAGCGCCACTGAGGCGCTATTCGGCGGCCGCGGAGCGGAAGGCTTTCAGGATGTCGGCGAGCGTGAGGGTGCCTTCGAGTTTGCCCAGGTCGGCGCGGTTGACGACGGGAAGTACGGGCCAGTCGCCGGCCCAACGCAGCGCCTCTTCGAGTGATTCGTCGGGAAAGACAAGCGGCAGGGGGCCTTTGGATTCGAGCTGGCCCGCAGTGCGCGGCACGGGGCTTTCGGTAAGAACTCCAGCGGGCGCTTCAGAGGGCGAGCCGGAGAGAGCAGCACCAGTCGGCGTGGCAAGACTGAGAATCCGCGAACGATCGAGAAGCCGCCATTCGCCAAGTTTCGCGTGTAGCAGCACGGGAGAATCAGGTTTGTCTGTCAGCGTGGCGGCGACGCCGGCGATCGGATCATCGGGCTCGACGACGACGGCTGTATCTTTGCGCATGGCATCTTCCGCGACGAGCACAATTTGCTCGCGGAGGTCTTCGATTGAGGGCAAGACCACGCCATCCTGTCTCCCAATCATGTCGAATAGCGCCTGCTTCTGATACCGGCGAGAAATCAGGTAAGCGATCATGACGGAGATGAGGACGGGCCCAACCGCCGTGTAGCTGCCTGAGAGTTCGATGACCATGAATACAGAGGTGATCGGAACGCGGAGAAAGCCCGCGAAAAAAGTTGCCATGCCGACGAGAGCGAAGGTCGCGACTGTGCCTGTGACGTGAGGGAAAAAGTGCTGCTCGACAGAGCCGACAGCGCCGCCCAGCATCGCGCCAATAAAGAGCGACGGCGCGAACAAGCCTCCGGGCGTTCCGCTGAGAAACGAAATGCCGGTCGCGAAAATCTTCAGCAGGCCAAGGATCAGCAGAAGCTTCCAGGTGAACTGGCCGTGCAACGCCTGGTCGATGATGATGTAGCCCGCACCCATCACTTGCGGCAGCTTGATGCCGATAATGCCGATCATCAGGCCGGCGATAGCGGGCTGCAGGTTCCGCGTCCAAGAGGGGAGAGCCTGTACTTTCGGGCGCGCATAGGAAAGCCACTTCAGAAAGACGAGCGAAAGGAGGCCGACGACGATGCCGAGAACGACGTACGCGATCAGTTCGGAAGGGTGCGTCAGCTCGAATGGCGGAACGCGAAAGAGCGCGTTGGCACCTAGAAACTGGCGCATGGTCAATGCGCTGGAAAATGCTGCAAGCACAATGGCTCCGAGCACGCTTGCGCTCCACGTGCCGATCACCTCCTCGATGACGAACACCACAGCGGACATCGGAGCGTTGAACGCAGCCGCCAGGCCGGCGGCGGCGCCGATCGGAGCCATCATGCGGATCTTCTTCTGGGACAATTTCAGTCCGCGCCCGATCGCAGAGGCAATTCCCGCGCCGATATGAAGCGCGGGGTCCTCGGGACCCAGCGACTGGCCGCTGCCAATCGCCAAGGCGCACATGATGAATTTTGAGACTACGGTGCGAAACGAAATGTAGCCGTTCAAAACATAGACGGCGAGTTTGGTTTGATTGACGCCGCTGCCCCGCGACCGTGGAAATACACGAAGGGCCAGCAGTCCGACGCCGAGGCCACCCAAGGCCGGCGCCAGCACCACTCGGAGAGTACTCGGCGCGAGCGATGAGCCGAGGCACAGAAATCGAATGAACTCGATGGCGATGTGGAAGCAGACAACGGCGAGCCCGGCGAAAACGCCAATGAGAACGGACAAGATCAGGAATAGGCGATCTTCGCCAATGGCGAAAATCCAGCGGGACCACGATTCCCAGAGGCGCGGCTTTGCGGCGGTGCGCCCCGTCGGGGCGGCAGGTTGGGGCGGCGGCGCGGGCTCGGTTTGTTGTGGTGTGGCGTGAGCGGCGGCGGGATCGGTCATGCTGGGGATCCTGAGCGTGATTTTGCGAGGAGGAGCAGGGCGCGATCGGAGAGGTTTCGGGACGGACCGCAGGCCTGAGCTGCTGCATTTTCCACCCGAAAGACCCATGACATGGCGGCGTCAATCTGTTCGGGATGGCGGACGAAATTCAGCTCTCGCCAGACGCGAGAGTTCTGGGCAAATACGGATTCAAGCTGCGCGAGAGGATTGGCGGTCGTAACAGAAGCTGTCGCGGCCGCGCTCGCGTTCGCGCTCGTCGATTTTTGAGGCGCAGCTTTCGGCTGCGCGGACGCTGTCGATGAAGAACCGGCAGGCAGAGCAGGAGCGACATGCTGGGAACAGTTCTGGAGCAGAACGTTTGCGCGGGAGACGGCTTCGACGGCGCGGTGAGCACGTTCGCGCTGTGAAAGGCCGTTCAGAAATGGACTGAGTGCTTCCACTTCGCGAGATTCGGCAAGCGCGGAAGCTACTTCGGGTTGGCTCCGTCTTGGGCGCGGTAGCGCATCGAGTGTCTGGACGGCCAGAGCATATTGCCCGAGTTGAAACGCGGAGAGGCCCGCCCCCGTCAGAGTGTCGGGATCGCGCCTATGCGAAGTGAGAATCAGCCGATATTCCCGTAGCGCGCGGTCGGGAAGGCCGGCGCGCATCAGCAGCGCAGCGGCTTGTTTCTGCCGGGCCAGATCGGTCTGCGGAACGTCCTGCGCCAGCGCAATCGTTTGCGGCTGCGCCTGGGAAGTCATCGCATGCGCGAGAAGGTATTCGCAAAGCTCGCGCCGCGCGTCCCAGCGCAGGGTGAGTGGATCGCCCTGCCATACACCGTAAATCGCGCCGAAGTAATAGCGCTGCGTGTCCTGAATCGCCGCCTTCGTTTTTCGGCGCGCAGAAATGTGGGCGAGCTCGAGGTTGATTTCGCCGCTGCCCGGAGACTCCGCGAGCAGGTTCAGCAGGTAAGACTGTGCTTCCTCGTCTGTGTCGGGCCGGTTGGCCGCGCTAAGAGCCTGTGCGAGATGGAACTGAAAAGCAGTATTGGCTTCGGAGTATACGAGAGCGTTGCGATAGTCCTTCGCAGCTTCCAGAGCGTTTCCGGAGTGGAAATCGGCTTCTCCGCGAGCAAACCATTGGTCGGCGAGGACGTGTACCTTCTTGTGGTACATCCGCGTGACGAATGCCGTAGCGGCCACCATCAGGAGCAACACGCCGATGCAGCTTAGCAGAACGATCTCGCGGGAATAACCTGACTCCGCCCTTTCCGAGTTGCGTGCATCATCCAGCGCGGCCGCGAGCTTCAGCTCTTCCTGCGGGGAATAATTGCGTCTCATAGACTCCCAAACAGAATAAATCATTTCAGCGCGTCCGACCGAGCGAGTTAAGAATTCGTTGGCCAGCACGTAACGCCACGACGAAGAGATTGGGGCCAGATAAAGTCATCGCCGCGCGAGATTGTACAGTTCCCGCGTATGAATTTCTAAAATTGTCGAGCGCGATCAGTGCATTTCGAGCACAGTGAAGCTCGAACACAAGGACGGGACCTCTGATTATCCTAAGGAGCGGCGCGACCGCCAATTTGGGTCTTTGCTTCGCGCCCACGCCGCATCAGCATCGTTTGACGCCGAGGGGCCCGTGCTGAAGATCTGCTGCGTTGAAAACGATGAGGCGGTGCGCAATGTTTCCCTGCTTTTTCGCGAGTATGCTGCATCGCTGAGCGTGGATCTCTCATTTCAGGATTTTGAGGCGGAGATGGCGGCGCTTCCGGGTGATTACGCGCCCCCGCACGGGCGACTCTTTCTGGCATTAGCCGATGATTCTGAGCGGACCGCGCCTATCACGACCGGACGCCGCGGAACCGGGCCCCAGCGCTGTGCGGGATGCGTGGCGTTGCGGAAAATCGATGATGAGATTTGCGAAATGAAGCGCCTTTATGTGATTAACGTTTATCGCGGGCGCAAGATCGGCCGTTGCCTGGCCGATGCGGCCATCGAGGCGGCACGCGAGATTGGTTACCGGCGCATGCGCCTGGACACGTTGCCGGAGATGATGCAGGCGCAGCATTTGTACCGGGAACTCGGCTTTCGTGAGATTTCACCGTATCGCTACAATCCGGTTGTTGGGACGAAATTTTTCGAACTGATGCTGTAGAATCATTGCGTTCCCGAACGCTGCCAAGACGCGATCGCTGGAGGTTCAGCGAAGGGCGCGCGCCTGGAACGCAGGGCCGCCGCTACAAGGGTGACGGGGGCAGCAGCGCGGGTTAGCTGCAGCAGGTAGTCACTGCATCTAATCGAGTGAGGCCCGGGTCCAGAAGGCAGGAAGTAGTGTCTCTTTGAAAACGCATCTTCCGCTGCTGGACGCCTGTGCTAGGCTTTTCGCGATCGGGACCGCCCGCAAACCGAAACCAGCGGGGAAGTGGCCAATGATATCCGATGATATCCGCACTACTTTGCAGAGTTTCGCGGGGAAGCGAGGGATGAAGTAAATGTCCACGACGATGGACGTTCAGAGCGCGCGCAAGCGAGAAGTGATCGAAAAGGCCGTGATCCGCTTCTGCGGCGACTCGGGCGACGGAATGCAGATCACGGGGAATCAGTTTACGAACACGGTCGCGTTGTATGGCAACGATCTCGCCACTTTCCCCGACTATCCCGCGGAGATCCGCGCTCCCGCGGGCACGCTCCCTGGTGTCAGCGGTTTCCAGGTGCATTTTTCTTCGAATGACGTTTACACGCCGGGCGACGCGGTGGATGCGCTTATCACCATGAACCCGGCGGCGTTGAAGATGAATCTGGCGGACCTGAAGAAAAACGGGATATTGATCGTCAATCTGGACAACTTCCAGGAAACCGATTTGCGAAAGGCGCAGATAACGGTGAATCCACTGGAAGATCATTCGCTCGACGGCTATCGCGTATTCGCCGTGGAGTTGCAGCGACTGACGCGCGCCGCGCTGAAGGAAATCGGGCTGGACGCGAAGTCGATGGATCGCTGCAAGAATTTCTTCGCGCTGGGGATGTGTTACTGGCTCTATAACCGGTCGATGGATTCCACGGTTCGTTGGATCAACGACAAATTCAAGAACAAGCCGCAGTTGATCGAGGCGAACCGGCTGGCAATGCAGGCAGGCTACAGTTATTGCGAAGCAACGGAAGCTTTTCAGATCAGCTACGAAATCCCACCGGCGAAACTCTCCCCCGGCATGTACCGCAACATCAGCGGAAACGTGGCGCTAGCAATGGGGTTTGTTGCTGCATCGCAGAAAACGGGATTGCCGCTGTTCCTCGGGTCGTATCCGATCACGCCCGCCTCGGACATCCTGCACGAACTCTCGCAGTACAAAGATTTCGGCGTAATCACATTCCAGGCCGAGGATGAGATCGCGGCAATTACGTCCGCGATAGGCGCGGCATACGCCGGGGCTCTGGGAATCACAACGACCTCAGGTCCCGGAATGGCGCTGAAGGGCGAAGCGCTTGGTCTGGCAACCATGATTGAACTTCCGATTGTCGTCTGCGACATCCAGCGCGGAGGACCTTCGACCGGGCTTCCCACCAAGACGGAACAGGCGGACCTGTTGCAGGCGTTGTTCGGACGAAATTCCGAAGCGCCGATCCCTGTGATCGCGCCGTCGACGCCCGGCGATTGTTTCTGGATGGCGATTGAGGCGATCCGCATCGCCACGAAACACATGCTGCCCGTCATTCTGCTTTCCGATGGTTATCTTGCGAACGGCGCGGAACCGTGGCGGATTCCAAGTGCCGCGGACATACCGGAAATGCCGGTGAAGTTCGAGACGAATCCGGAGGGATTTCATCCGTACCGTCGCGACCCGGAAACACTGGCGCGACCGTGGGCCGTCCCTGGAACGAAGGGGCTCGAGCATCGCATCGGCGGGCTGGAGAAGCAGGACGTCACGGGCAACGTGAGCTACGATCCGCTGAATCACGAACACATGGTTCGCCTGCGCGCGGAGAAAGTGGCACTGATTGCCAACGACATTCCAGAAGCGGTTGTGGACGGCGATCAGAGAGGCGATTTGCTGATCGTGGGCTGGGGTTCTACGCACGGAGCGATCACGGC
The DNA here is from genome assembly GCA_050747085.1 of Candidatus Acidiferrales bacterium. Taxonomy (GTDB): domain Bacteria; phylum Acidobacteriota; class Terriglobia; order Acidiferrales; family UBA7541; genus Palsa-295. The sequence continues at coordinate 7,936 of JBOGNK010000031.1, read as the reverse complement.
TGCCGTGAGGGCGCAACGCGCGCAGGGGCGTCGCATCGGCCACTTGCACTTGCGCTACCTGAATCCGTTGCCGAAGAACGTTGGCGAAATTCTGACGCGCTACAAGCACGTGCTGGTGCCCGAAATGAACATGGGCCAGCTTCTGATGGTGCTGCGAGCGAAGTTCTTGATCGATGCGCAGGGTTACAACAAGATTCAAGGTAAGCCTTTCAAGCAAGCGGAAATTGAATCGAAGATAGAAGAGTATTTCGACTGAGGAATGTCTGGACTGATTGGGAGAAGCAGATGACGACCGCCAGTTTGCCGGTTTACGCGAAAAAGGATTTTCAGACGGATCAGGAGGTTCGCTGGTGCCCGGGCTGCGGCGACTACGCGATCCTTTCGGCCGTGCAGCAGGTGTTCGCCGATTTGCACATCGCGCGCGAAAAGTTCGTCATGATTTCCGGGATTGGCTGCTCGAGCCGCTTTCCTTACTACATGCAGACGTTCGGCTTCCACACGATTCACGGGCGCGCGCCGGCCATTGCGACCGGAGTGAAAGTCGCGCGGCCTGACTTGGAAGTGTGGGTGGCGACGGGCGACGGCGATTCGCTGTCCATAGGCGGCAATCACACGATTCACATGCTGCGCCGGAATGTCGGGCTCAAGGTGTTGATGTTCAACAACCGAATCTACGGGCTTACAAAGGGCCAGTATTCGCCTACGTCGGAGCTCGGGAAGAAAACGAAATCTACTCCTTACGGCGTGACGGACAGGCCGTTCAATCCGATTTCTCTGGCGATCGGAGCGGAAGCCACATTCGTGGCGCGTTCGGTGGATGTTTTCCAGGCGCACCTGAAGGACACGCTGAAAAAGGCGGCCGCGCACAAAGGGTCGGCGTACATCGAAATTCTTCAGAATTGCAACATCTTCAACGATGGCGCGTGGGAGAACCTCACGGAAAAGGACGCGCGCAGCGAGCACGTCATCCAGCTCGAACACGGCAAGCCGCTGATCTTCGGCAAGAATCGCGACAAGGGCATCCGGCTGGACGGCCTCGATCTGGAAGTCGTGCAGCTTGGCAACGGAACGAGCGAAAGCGATCTGCTGATCCACGATGAACAACATCCGCGACCATCGTACGCATTCCTGCTGGCGCACATGGAGGAACGGCCGGGGTTCCCGAGTCCCATCGGCGTTCTGCGTTCGTGGGAAAACGTGCCGCGCTACGAAGACTTGATCCGAGATCAAATCCAGCAGGTGCAGGCGCGCCGCGGCAAAGGCGATTTGGACAAACTGCTGCGCGCGGGCGACACCTGGGAAGTCCGCGCGTAACGTCGTCGTTTTGCCACAGAGACACACAGCGTGACGGCCTTCCGTTGTGCCTGCCGCATGACTGCGCCTGAAACGAGCACTGCTCACAATTTATTGACACTCGGCTAGCGCGGGGTGTAGAACCGCTGCTTAGCTATCCCCCCACAATTCAGGAGGAACTCATGCCGCGATTCGTGCCCCCCTCGAAATGGCGCAAGCTCGCGAAGAATGCCTGGAAGACGGATTTGGGTATTGGTCTTCTGGAGATCGTGATCGTCGAGATGTCCAATGAGGAATACAAGAAGTTTCGCTCGAGCACACGAGCGGCGAAGAAATACATTAACGATCACAAGTTTCTGAAAAAACCGACGAGAGGAGTGGTCTTCACGGAGGGGGCACCCTCGCCAACGAGGGGCGGCGAGATGGGATGGATCGCCGTACTCGCCCATACCGTTGATAGCATGGTTTATACGATTGCTTCGCACAAATGATCGTCGTGGATTAGGGCGCGAGCATCGATAATCCGTTGCATTGCCGGGGTTGAAGTCATTGAAGGTTCATTTTTTGAAGTAGCTTTTGAAACCGAGGATCAGCACGCAGTGGATCGACTTCGCTGTCAACTTTGATCCAAATGAGGTATCCATCTCGCTCGCTGTACGCCTTTTCCAGCCACGAAAACGCCGCATCCCGCTCGCCAAGCGCCGCATAAATCACAGCAGAAAAATACGGCGGCATATACGACTCGTTCGATCGTTTACGAATCTGATCGAGGACTTTTTCTGCATCGGTGCGCCGATCGGCCAATGCGTAGGCCCGCCCGAGGCCGACAAGGCGATGTGAGTCGTTTCCGGAAAGGCTGGTAGCTTTTTGAGCCGCTGCGACGGCGTCCTCGTACATTCCCTTCGCCAAGTAGGCAGACCCGAGGCAGTCGTACGCGCCCGGCGAATTAGCGTCCAACTCCAGCACCTGTCGGCACTGGTCGATTGCTGCATCGTAGCGCCGCGCATAGTACAGCAGGAACCCCGCCGTCACCTGAGTGGACGTCGACAACGGATCGAGGTCTTCGGCTCGTTGAATTTGAAATGACGCCTGGTCCGCACGACCGAGCGCCGACAGCATCAGAGAGTAGAGGCGGTGGCTCTCAGCATTATTAGGATTCAATTCGAGCGCCCGATGAAATTCTTGCTCGGCGCCGGGCCAGTCCCAGTCGCCTTCGAATCGAATTGCGGCGAGCTCCGAATGCGCCTGGGCAAGATTGGGATCGAGGTCAAGCGCTTTGAGCGCATTTTCCTTCGCCTTGGGTATAGCCTGACGAGGCGGAAGATCGAGCGTGGTCCAGTAAAACGACGACAGGCCCGCATAGGCTGGCGCGTAGTTCGGATCGAGCCGGATCGCTTGCTCGAAGTACTCTTTCGCCTTGCGTTTCTGTTCACCCGTACCCTTATTGAGATAAATTCCCTTCAGGTACGCCTCGTGAGCGGCAGGGTTGACGGTTGGCGCGCTCGACAGGCGCTTCTGCTCTTCGGGCGTAAGCCGCACTTTCACTTCGTTCGCGATTTCCTGCGCCACGTTGCGCTGCAGTCCGAGCACGTCGCGCGCGTCGCCTTCGTAACTCCTGGCCCACAGATGCTTGTCGGTTTCGGCCTGAATCAACTGCGCGGTGATTCGCACGCGGTTGCCGGAACGCAGCACGGAGCCTTCGACGACAGCGTCGACGCGTAAATTCTTGGCAATTTCGGGCAACGATTTCTTCGAATCCTTGTATTGCATCACGGACGTGCGCGAAATCACCCGCAGCGAACTGATTTCTGCGAGCTGGGTGGTGAGTTCGTCCGTCATGCCTTCGGCAAAAAACTCTTCGGACGGATCGCCCGAGACGTTTTCCAGCGGCAAAACAGCGAGAGAGTGGATCGTTGCGGGCGATACGACCGCGCCGGCGCGTTCACGGAACCATGCCCAGCCGCCGAGCGCCAGCAGAACCACGCAGAGAACGCTTATTACGAGGACCCACGACCGACGCGGGCGAGAGATAGCCGGTTCGGCGAACGCTGGAGTTTGTGGAGGTTGCGGCGGATGTTGCGGAAGCGGGGTGGTAGCACGCAGCAGCGACAACGCCGCACGCACTTCGCCCGCGTGAGGATAGCGGTCTACGGGGGATTTCGCCATGCAGCACTCAATTAACGGTCGCAGCCCCGGCGTGTTCTTGGGCGATATGGACGGAGGCGCATGGTACATAATGTCCGAACTCAGCTCGTACGCTGTGCGCCCCTGGAATGGACGGCGGCCTGAAACCATTTCATACAGCATGACACCCAGCGACCAGATGTCGCTGCGCGCATCGGCGCGTCCGCCACGAAGAATTTCGGGCGCCGTGTAATGCATGGTTCCGGCGCCGGGCGTGTCGTCGGTGTCGAAACTTTCCGTCGTTTGATCGGGCGGGCGGTCGCTTGCTGCGCGCTTGGCGAGACCGAAATCGAGAACCTTCGCCCGGCCATCCGGTGTAATCATGATGTTCGAGCTCTTCAGGTCGCGATGGATGATGCCGTGTTCATGCGCATGCGCCAGCGCGTCGGCGATTTGTTCGCCGTAGCCGATTGCAGTTTCGTCCGGCAGGCCGCCTGCGCAAATTCGGCTGGCGAGCGAAGCCCCTTTGACGAACTCCATCACGATGTAGTCGCGCCCGTCGGCGCGGCCAATGTCGTAGACAGTGCAGATATTCGGATGATTCAGAGCTGATGCGGCACGAGCTTCGCGGATCAGCAGGTCTCTCGAGGCCTTGTCGGCGACCAGCGGAGGCGGAAGGAATTTCAGGGCGACATCGCGTCCTAACCGGTCGTCGTGGGCGCGGTAAACCACACCCATCCCGCCTTCCCCGATCTTCTCGATGATACGGTAATGCGATACCAGTTGGTTCGCTGGGAGAACCCACTCGCTCATTTGTCGTGCATCATAGGATGGTGGGCACTCCCCGTCAACGCACTCCGGGGCCGGATGAGATGGTCGCCGCGAGCCATGCTTGCCGCATGAAGTTTACGGATTTTCAACTCTGCCGCTGAGGAAACTTGCCTTCGTGCGATTGCACGTGCGCCGGTCCGCGCCTATAGTGGAAGAAAAGATATCGATGAGGAGAAATGACATGCAGCAGCCAGTCATACTGAGTGCGGTGCGGACGCCGATCGGCAAATTCATGGGCGGCCTTTCACCGCTTTCCGCCACACAACTTGGCGCGAAAGCCGTCGCGGAAGCGATTCGTCGCGCGGGCCTCGAGCCCAAGCAAGTGGACGAAGTGATTATGGGCAACGTGGTGCAGGCGGGGCTGGGTCAAAACCCCGCGCGCCAGGCCGCGCTGCGAGGCGGATGCGATCCGCGCGTTGCGGCAATGACCATCAACAAGGTTTGCGGCTCGGGCCTGAAAGCTGTTGCCCTTGCGGCGCAAGGCGTCACGTTGGGCGAATCGGAAATCGTCGTCGCGGGCGGCATGGAGTCGATGTCCAACTGCCCCGATCTGATCAAGGGCGCGCGAACGGGTTTTCGACTCGGCAATCAGGAGATGTACGACTCGATGATCGTCGACGGCCTGTGGGACGTGTACGAAGACTTCCACATGGGCCAGACTGCGGAACTGGTCGCGGAGAAATACAAGATTTCGCGCGAGGAACAAGACCAGTTCGCGCTGGAGAGCCATCAGAAAGCCGTACGCGCCATCAAGTCGTGCTTCTTTGGAGAGCAGATCGTCCCCGTTGAGATTCCGCAAAAGAAAGGTCCGGCCATCGTAATCAAGACGGACGAATCGCCCCGCGAAGACACTTCACTGGAAGCGCTAGGGAAGCTGAAGCCGGCGTTCAAGAAAGACGGCAGCGTCACGGCCGGCAACGCGCCTGGAACGAACGACGGCGGTGCGGCGCTGGTCGTAACGGGCGAAGAGACAGCATCGCGCCTTGGCAAACGTCCGATGGCGCGAATCGTGGCGCAAGCGGTGAGCGGGGTCGAGCCGAAGTGGGTGATGATGGCGCCGGTCGAGGCGGTCGAGAAGCTGCTCGCGAAAACGGGTTGGGACCGCGACAAGGACGTCGATCTGTATGAATTGAATGAAGCGTTTGCTGTGGCCGCGATCGCCGTAACACGTGTGCTCAAGTTGAATCCGGAAAAGGTGAACGTGAACGGCGGCGCGGTCGCGCTTGGGCATCCGATTGGCGCGTCAGGCGCACGCATTCTGATTACTCTTCTGTACGAATTGCAGCGGCGGAATCTGAAGCGCGGGATTGCCGCTTTGTGCCTCGGCGGAGGCAATGCTGTTTCCCTCGCCATCGAACGGATCTAGAGGCAGATGCCTGAAACCAGACCCGAGTAGCTGGCTGACGTCGATGGTGCGGATGCGCTTTTCGACTGGTTTGGCTACTGGCCCGATTTCCATGATGCCGAGATTCTGAGACTTGAGCTGAACCGCACAGGTGAATCGACCATTTCGATCAACACTGAGGAATGCACGACTGAAATCGACGCACAGGGTTATTACGTGCTGCGAAAACACGTGACTGTGCACTTCCTACTGGGAGGCATCAGCGACGTGGAACTCGGCGAATTCAGCGTGCAGAACGTGATCTCTGGTCTTGAAATCACAAGATCACAGGATGGATTTTGTCTTTAAATGGGCCCTTGCTATGGGGCTCGCTGGGACCCTAACTGCGTCTAAGCTACGAGTTAAAATCGAGCCTCGTCAACCCGGCGGTTAACGGCCGTGGGCTACGAAGGAGTTGAATGTTCTGCCCAAGCTGCAAAGCGGAATATCGCCAGGGATTCACGCGCTGCTCGGACTGCGACGTGGACCTGGTGAGCCATTTGCCGACGGATGTCCCGACGAACGCGATTCGCGAAGAAGATCGTGACAGGCCGACGCTATTGTGGACCGGGACGAGTCGCGAAGCTCAGTCCGCGCTTTGCACCGGACTCGAAGAAGCGAATATCGCATACCAGCACCAGGAAAAGGACGTTGGCATCATTCCCGGGCTTGAGCAACCGGTCTACGCCGTGTTCGTCAAGCAGCTCGACCTGAACGGCGCGCAGTTCGTGCTCGAAGGCGTGGCACAGCACTTCGAGAGTGCCGATCCCGAAGCGGATGCTGGTGATGGTTTGGTTGCGCAGCGAACGCAGGCTGACGACGGAGATTTCACGCCCGTTCCAGACGACATCCCGCGAGATTTCAACCCCGAAGATGCGACGGAAGCAATCTGGTCTGGAGCGGATTCGGAAATGGCAGAAACGGTGAGAGTTTGCCTGCGTGAGAACGGTATCGGCTGCGTGGTGAAACAAACGGACAATCAGAACGCCGTGCTGGTGATACCGCATTCGGAAGCACGCGCCAGGGAAATCGTCAACGAGATCGTCCGCGGCACTCCAACACCCTGAGAAACTAACTCTCTACAAGGCGTTCCTCTTGCCCGCTTCTGCCGCTTCCTGTTTGCGGAACCCGACCAATGAGCGCACATCCACGGGGGGTCGATCGGCCAACAGATGGATCGCAACGATCTCCGCATTTGCGATGACCGCGACGATGGCGAGCGCGTCGAGCACCCAACCGGACGCATTGAACACCAGCAACGCGACTAGTGCCGCAAGCATACCGAGGCCGTAGAACTTCGCGAGATAGGTATGCGTGGCGGGATATCTGCGGAATCGCGCTACGCTGACAGCCATTACGACAGCCTCGGAAAAAATTAGAGTCGCTATCGCGGGAATACTCGCCAGGATCACGGGCTTGCACAGGAGCCAGGCGACGCCCAAAATGAACGCATAGTAGACGGCATCCGTAACGCTGTCGTATCGGCGCAGTCGTTGCGTCGAGACACCGAGGCGGCGCGCCAGAATGCCATCGAAAATATCGGACGCAGTGCCGACAACCAGGATGCCGAGGTAAACGATCCTCGGCGAATTTGCGAATGCGCAGAATAGAGCGACTGGTCCGAGCAGCAGGCGCAAGGTCGTTAGCGCGAAGGGAATGTAGCGTTTCAGAAGGAAGCGGCCTTCATCGCCGCAAATCGGGCGAAAGTATAACTCGTTCCGTACCCTCTATTTGAAGCATGAAGGTGGCCAATCCGCGAGTCGCGCGGCCTTTGCCGAAGCCATCATGCGGAGAGGCGAGAACGACGATGCCCGCATCGGTGCGACATTGGATCGCGCTGGTGAGGCTGGATCCGCGCGAATACAGCTCGGGACTTGGGTACGCAACCGAACGCACGTCAGCAAGGCAGGGAATCGTGCGGCACGCGGGTTCATGCCGGCGACGGGCGCCAGCCGCCGCTATCAGCATTTGCCGGCTTCTATGAACATCTTTTGGCCAGGGCCAAGAGAAAAAACTCGCGCCGATCGCCATTGCCGCAAAATGCTGCTCGCAATGTAGGGCATGTTCCGCCAGTTCCGGCCTTGCGATGGAGCAGATTCACCCTTCGGCTTTGACCGCGGGGATCAGTTACGGCTTACTATGGGACAAATCGATCGCGGCGGATTCGAAGCAGTGGTTCTCGATTACGGCGCTGTGCTCTGCCATCCGCCATTCCCGCACGAGATCGCGCGCATGTCGCAAGCTTTTAATCTCGCTCCAGAGAAATTCTCGCGATTCTGGGGGCATTCGCGCGACGAGTATGAC
>JBOGNK010000030.1:0-7258 GCA_050747085.1 Candidatus Acidiferrales bacterium | reverse complement strand
CGAAGGACTTCGATCCTTTTTTGCTGCTCGACGATTTTCGCAACGACAACCCCGACGATTATCTCGCCGGATTCCCATGGCATCCGCACCGCGGTATCGAGACCATCACGTACGTTCTCGCGGGATCGGTCGAGCACGGCGACAGTCTCGGCAACAAAGGTAAAATGACCGCCGGCGACGTCCAGTGGATGACCGCCGGCAGCGGCATCCTGCATCAGGAAATGCCCAAGGGCGACTCGCAGGGACGCATGCATGGCTTTCAGCTGTGGGCCAATCTGCCATCTTCTCTGAAGATGACCGACCCACGCTACCAGGACATCCCGTCGGTCGAAATTCCGGAAGTAGCCGACGACGACGGCACTCGCGTGCGCGTCATTTGCGGCAATTTCTGGGGCAAAAAGGGGCCTGTGGAAGGTGTCGCGGCCGATCCAAATTATCTCGACATCCTTGTGCCCGCGGGCAAGCGCAAGCAACTCAAGGTCGAGACGACTCGCAACGCCTTCGCGTATGTGTTCGCAGGTTCCGGCACGTTTCGCGACGCGTCCGATCCTCGCGCTGTCTTGACCGACAAGGTCGTCGATCCGAATGCGCCGCCGGTCTACGACGCGAAGAACCACTCGCTCGTTCTATTCGATCGCGGCGACGAGATCACCGTCCAGGCGGGCGACGCAGGGATTCGCTTCCTGTTGGTCTCCGGTAAGCCGATCGAGGAGCCGGTGGCCTGGTACGGCCCGATCGTCATGAACACGCAGGAACAGTTGCGGCAGGCAATCGCCGAACTGCACACGGGCGACTTCATCAAGCACCGCTAAACTGTCGTCGACTCGGAAGCCGGGGCGCTGGCTTTGAATCACACCGATCATGGCTGGCGCCGCTGGCTCGATGCTGGTTCCCGCCACTAGAATTTCGTCACTTCGCTGAAATGGAAGTTGCGCACTTTCATCGGCGGCACGACCATCTCGAACGATTCCTCGCCCGCCGCGCGCACAGGTGTTCCGAGCATCTCGACGTTTGCCAGCATCTCGATGATGCTCTGATTGAAACGGAAATTCCGCACCCCGCCGGCAATCTGCCCGTTCTCGACCAGAAACGTGCCGTCGCGCGTCATCCCGGTCAGGATTTTTTCGTACGGATCGACTTCGCGGATGTACCACAAGCGCGTCACCAGAATACCGCGCTCGGTCGAGCGGACCATCTCCTCAACCGATTTATCGCCGCCGGCGAAAACCAGGTTCATCGGCGCTTCGCCATATTCGTTCGGCAACGAAAAGCCATGCCCGGTCGGCTTGGCCTTCATTTTTTTCGCAGTTGCTCGTGAGTAGACCAGATTTGTCGGCACGCCCTTTTCGACCAGTGTCACCTTCTGTCGCGGCACGCCTTCGCCATCGAATGGCGTTCCGGTCTGCAGCGGGTGGTACACGTCATCCCAAATGCTGACGTTCTCCCCGAAAAGTTTCTTGTCCATCCTTCCCGTGAAGCACGAACGCTTGTCGAGTACCGCCGTGCCCGCAAAATCGTAGAAAAGGAAGCCCACGAGATCGAGCACCGCCGGGGGTTCGAGAATCGCGATGTAATGTCCGGCGGGAATTTCCCGCGGGTTGCGCGAATCGGCGCACTTGCGGCTCGCGCGCGCGGCAAGTTCATCGGGCTCGATCGTCCGAATGTCCGGCGAATTTGCCTTCGCCCACCCCGACGAATTCTGCTCCAGGATCGTGATCGAAAATTCGGCGCGCGTCTGCGCGTAACGCGTGAAAAGCCCACGCGAATTCGCCAGCACGCACTCCATCGAGCCCGACGAAAAGATCCCCGCCGCGGTCTGCTTGCCTTTCTCGGCCATCTGGCAGACGCGTTTCACCGCGCGAGCCCGATCTTGCGGCGTCGTTGTGGCTGTCTGCGCATGAAACCGGCTGACCTTCTGATATTTTTGCTCCCGCAGCATCGGCAGCAGGTCGGGATTGCGCGGCTCGTTACGAGCGAGACTAACCGCAGCTTCAACGGCGCGCCGCAGCGAATCATCATCCGTTTTATTCGTCGTGGCGCGTGCTGTGCGGCCATCCGACACCGCGCGCACGGAAATCGCCAGCGTCTGCTCCGCCACATTCTGGTGAATCGTGTTGTTCGCTAACCGCGTCAGCGCGTCCGTCGTCGACCAGATCTCGACTTCTGTCTCGTCGGCGTCGCTGAGCTTCATCACCCGCTCGGCGATCCGCTCGGGGTCGATGTCACTCTGTCGCTGCCTTCTCGTTTTGCCCTGCGTGCCGGCAGGTGTGGTTTTTCTCTTTTTCATGGTCGGCTCGCCGTTGTGCGATTCTGTTTGTGCCGCAAACGGTTCTCCGTGAACTAAGGGCTTTTGTGGGTGCCTCGTGTTCGTTTCGGTTGTCGGTTTCGCTTTCCTTCTCTATGTTCTCTGTGCCTCTGTGGCCAAACTCACTTCGCGAACGCGACGCCCACTTTCACATTCCTGAATCGCGCGGGCGACGCGCCATGTCCTGTGCCCATCGTCTGCTGTGGCTGGCCTTTTCCGCAGTTCGGCGTGCCCCACAGCGTCCAATGATCGCGCGAACAGATTGCGTCGCAGCTATTCCAGAACTCCGTGGTGATACCGCTGTAGCTGGGATTCTTGATCATGCGCGTCTTCTTGCCGCCCTTGATTTCCCATCCGATTTCGGTCGAGAACTGGAAATGATACCTGCGATCGTCGATCGACCACGACCTGTTCGTTTCCATATAAATCGCGTCGTCCGTGTCCGCGATCATGTCATCGAATTTCCACGTGCCTGGATTGATGCTGATGTTCGTCATCCGGATGATCGGCAGCCGGTTCCAGCTTTCCGTGCGCATCGTCCCATTCGAACGCTTTTCTCCGATCGCCGCCGCCGTCTCCCGATTGCTCAAATATCCCGTGAACAGCCCGTTCGTGATGATCGGCGTGCACTGCGCCGGTACGCCTTCGTCGTCGTACGCAAACGTTCCCAGTCCCGGCCCATGCGCCAACCGCGCATCAGCCACCACATTCACGATGTCCGACCCGTATTTCAGCTGACGCAGCTTGTCCACCGTCAGAAAACTCATTCCCGCGAAATTCGCTTCCATGCCCAGCACGCGATCCAGCTCGATGGGGTGCCCGATCGACTCGTGAATCTGCAAACCGAGTTGCGAACTATCCAAAATGATCGTCCGCTGCCCTTCAGGACATTGCGCCGCCGAATGCAGTGCGACGCATTCTTCCGCCACGCGCGGCGCGTTTCCAACCAGATCCAGCTCCTCGATCAATTCGTATCCGCGCAGCATGTGCTGTCCGCCGAAGCTGTTGGGATACGACCGCTTCTGAATCTCAGTCCCTGCGAACGCCGTCGCGACGATCCCTGCCCCCGATTGCATCTTGATCTGGTGGATCGCCGATCCGATGCTCGACACGAACATCTGCTCGATCCGCTTGAACGACATCGATCCTTCCGCCACCGTCACGCCCTTCACCTTGCGCATTTCTTTGTCGGCGGCCATCAGCAGTTCGATCTGCCGTTCCACCGGAACGCGGAACGGATCTTTCAGAAACGGGTTCTGCCACGTATCGACGTACGCGTTTTCCGGCGCCAGCGCGACGTTCTCGCGCTTCGCCAGCGCCGACGCCTTCGCAATCGCCACCGCCTGCGCCGCGCACGCCTGCACGCCCTCTCGCGTCAGCCGGTCCGTCGACGCAAATCCCCACGCGCCATCGGCAATCACGCGCACGCCAAGGCCCAGCGATTCGCTTTCCGCCAGCGTGCCCACTTCGCCGTTCTTCACCGAGATCTCGCGCTGGCGTATATCCATCACTCGCGCATCGGCATACGTCGCCCCGCGCCTTTTCGCCGTTTCAATCGCCGCGTGTCCCCACTCTTCCATCATCGTTCTCGCCTGTGTCGTTCCCTCGTCGCCAGCGCCTGTCCCGCACGTTGCTGCATCATTCGTGCGCAAGCCGGGCAACCCATTCATATCTTATCGCCAGCAGCAAACGCAAGCCGCGTGGCCCATCGCGTGTGTCGCATCAGGTTTCGCCTGTGTGGCAGAGCCTTCCTGCTTGCCCTGAGTGGTGTAGCGAAGGGGAGCGTAGCCGAAGGGCGCCCCCGCGGTGCAGCGGTGGACGCGCGATTTTTCGGTTTCAATGTTCTCCGGGCCTCTTTTCGCGCCCGCTTAGGAACGGTCCGCCGCAGCACACAGCTCTCTGCGGCACAGCAAGCTCCTAGCTAGAACGAGGTTGTCATTCTGAGTCCGCCGCGGCGGACGAAGAGTCACTCTTGGTGTCACGCAATTTCTTCGCTACCTGGCCCACCCCCAGCCTCTGCACCCTGAGTCCTCCCGCAGAAAGACTGGGTGCCTGCCGCAAGCAGACCTCTTCCGTCGGGCGCCGCCCTTCTCCCAGTGCTGTCTGCGATTTCCTCCATGCTCTCTCTGTTCATGTTTTACTTTGTTGGTGGTCTCGGGTCGTTTCTCTGTATTTACGTATTGCCCACCCCCTCTCTCGTCCCTTGTCCTGTACAATTCGCCGCGATGCATACGCTCACATCCAAACTCAATCGCACGGCAGCCGACGCCCTCGTCATTCATTGCGGCGATTACCGCTTCCAGGCCGCGCTCCACGATTTCATCAATCGCACGCTGGCTCTAGCCAGTTACGACCTGATGGTCATCCCCGGCGGCCCGCTTGCGCTGACGCTCGCCGATCCTTTTCCAAAATATCAATGGGCGAGCCGGCAGTGGCTGCGCTTCTTCGTCGAACAGCACAAACTCTCGCGCCTGGTCCTGATCCAGCATCAGGACTGCGGCTTCTACAAATCGATGGCGGAGCACCTCAACTTCCCAATAGGGTCGCTCCGCGAGCGCCAGGAGCAGGATCTCCGCCGCGTCCGCGAATCCATGAGCAGGGAATTGCCGCAGCTCGCCGTCGACCTCTACCACGCCGGCTGGGACTCCTCCGACAATGTGATCGTCGAACCCGTTTCTCTCCGATGACCGCTCCGCGCCCGCGCCATCCATGTGGCTCACTTCTGACTGCCGTAGGCAGGTCGGTCAGATCTGAGGTTTTTCGGGAATTTGTAGCGGCCGCCTCGCTTTTCAGGCGGGCGCATTTCGGATCCGGTTTCGTGTGGCACAGGCGCTCTCGTGTTCGGTCTCATGACATCCTTTACAGGGCGTTATCGGAGATGCTTTACAGTTCGTCCCGAGTTGAGGCGGGGGCGGCGTGAGAAGAAGCGGCCCTCGAGTGAGGGCAAGGATGGCATGGGGCAGCGTGAACGTCGACGAGCAGAGAATGCGTTTTGTGGTGAGCGCGAGCGTGGGGAGAAGCCGTTGGTGGAACTCTGCGCAGAGTTCCAGATTTCTCGACCGACGGGATATGAGTGGCTGCGGCGGTATCAGAGTGGTGGCATGGCAGCGGTTGCGGAGAAAAGCCGGCGGCCGCACCGGAGTCCGAAGAAGACGCCAGAGGAGATCGAACGGCGTGTGGTCGAGTTGCGCCAGCAGCGGCCGGACTGGGGAGCGCGAAAGCTGCGGGTTCTGCTGCGCGACGAGCAGATCGATCTGCCAGGGATTACGGTGCATCGGATTTTGTTGCGTCACGGCATGGTGCGATCGCAGGACCAGCACAGCCAAGCGGTGGGACGGTTTGAGCGGGGCGCGCCGAACCAGTTATGGCAGATGGATTTCAAAAGTCCGATCGGTTGGGAATCGCCGGTTGGGCCACTGTCGGTGCAGGACGATCACAGCCGGTACGTGATCGCGCTGGAAGGAACCTGGTCGACGCAGGCCGGTCCGGTGAAAGAGCGGTTGATCGAGTCGTTCGAGCGATGCGGGATGCCGGAGGCAATGCTGATGGATCACGGGACGCCGTGGTGGAACATGAAAGCGGCAGCGGGCTGGACTTGGCTGACGGTGTGGCTGATGAGGCAGGGGATACGACTGCATTTGAGCGGGGACCGGCATCCGCAGACGCAAGGGAAAGTGGAACGTTTTCACGGAGCGATAGCGGCAGCGATGAAGCGGCGAGGTTTTCCCCAGCAGCAGGAGAGGCAGAAATGGCTGGATGAATTTCGCTGGGAATACAATCACATGCGGCCGCACGAAGCGCTGGCCATGAAAGCGCCGGCGACGGTGTGGAGTCCGAGTGCACGGCGCTACCAGGAAAAACCGCGGTCGTGGGAGTACGAGGCGGGGGCGGAAGTGCGCAAGTTAAGTCCTGAGGGACGAGTCCATGTGCAAGGGCGCAGTTGGGAAATCAGCCGAGCGCTGGCGGGAGAATGGGTGCCGTTGATCCGCATCGAACAACGCGTGCTGGTGTACTACCGTCGCAGTGTGGTGCGCGAACTTGATCTCGCGACCCAACGATCCACCGCGGTGGACCGTTGGGTTACTGCCTCTGTCCGCGAGCGAGACAAACCGTAAAGGATGTCCTGATAACGGCGTGTAAGGAATGTCATGGAACTTTACACGCTCTCGCCTGTGCGGGTATTTTGGATCTTGTAGCTCACCTCGCGAGAGGTGAGGGTTTTTCCGGGTTGTAGCGGCCGCCTTGCCTTTCAGGCGGGCGCAAGTCGATTTTCGGGCTTGTTCGCCGAGGCCGTGGAGGCTCTGGCGTGCTCCACGCTCTGTTCTGCTCTTCGCACTTGCTAAAGAGACGCTGTCATTCTGAGCCCCGCTTTTGGGCGAAGAATCTCTCTTGACGATTCGTGACCGTTTCGTTGTGCACACCGCGCTTGCTAGCATAGGCAGCCTTACTGCAAGCGTCTTTCGCTCGCGATTGATTTCTCTCGTCACTAGCCACTCGCCACTAGCCACTGCCTTTGCGATAATGATTCGCGCATGAACAAACTATCTGGGAACGAGATCAGAGCGACTTTTCTCCGTTTCTTCGAGGAGCGCGGCCACCGCATGGTCCGCAGCTCCTCGCTCGTCCCCACCAACGATCCCACGCTGCTGTTCACCAACGCCGGCATGAATCAGTTCAAGGACGTCTTCCTCGGCGTCGAACAGCGCGACTACGCGCGCGCCACCTCCTGCCAGAAATGCGTCCGCGCCGGAGGCAAGCACAACGACCTCGAAAACGTCGGCTTCACCAATCGCCACCACACATTTTTCGAGATGCTCGGCAATTTTTCCTTCGGCGATTATTTCAAGGAAGAAGCCATCGCATACGCGTGGGATTTCGTGCGCAACACGGCGGGTCTTTCCAAGGACCGGCTCTGGATCACGATTCATCCCTCCGACGATCAGGCGCGCACGC
>JBOGNK010000029.1:0-6246 GCA_050747085.1 Candidatus Acidiferrales bacterium | reverse complement strand
GGCCACAAAGAGGTCAAATAGACCGGCTCGAAAGTTTAGGGGAGTAGGTTCAACGGTAGACCATCGGTCTCCAAAACCGAGAGTGGGGGTTCGAATCCCTCCTCCCCTGCCAGTTTGGCAGGACGAGGTCTAGCGGGCGGCGCAATACGGACAGACCGAGGATAAGCAGGGTTCCATGGCAGAAGCATTAAAGGTAAAGCACGAGGGAGTTCGAGGCGGAGGCGGCAATGGTAGTGGCATTGCCGCGTCGCTTGGGAAATTCGGCGAATATCCGCGCAAATGGCGTCAGTTTCTCCACGAAGTCAAAGTGGAAATGAAGCAGGTAAACTGGCCCTCGCGCCGCGATGTCTGGTCGACGACGGTCGTGGTTCTGATCACGGTCGCCTTTTTCGGCCTGTTTTTCGCGTTGACGGACTCGGTCTTCAGCAGGCTGTCGGTCTACGTGCTGCATTACTTCCGAAAATGATGGAAACGCAGATGGCAAAGCAGTGGTACATCATCCATACCTACTCGGGGTTTGAGAAGAAGGTAAAAGAAAGCCTCGAAAGCCGCGTGGCGGCGTTCGGCCTTACCGACAAGATCGGCCAGGTCATTATTCCGACCGAATCGGTAATGGAGGTTCGCGGCGGCAAGAAGGTCATCTCGCCGCGGATGTGCTATCCCGGCTACGTCCTCGTTGAAATGGACATGGACGAGTACACGTGGCACATCGTGCGCTCGACGCCTCGCGTCACCGGTTTCGTGGGCTCGGGGCAGACGCCTTCGCCGCTCACCGAGGAAGAGGTTCAGAACATTCTGAATCGCGCGACGACGACGGCAGAAAAGCCGAAACCGAAGCTTTCATTCGAGCGCGGTGAAAAAGTGCGCATCGGAGAAGGTCCCTTTGCGAATTTCACCGGTGTCGTCGAAGAGGTGAATCCGGACCGCAGCACTCTGAAAGTTTCCGTCACGATTTTTGGACGGTCGACGCCGGTCGAGCTGGACTTCGCACAGGTGGAAAAGGTCGCGTAGCGACGTGATAGCGGAATCGGTCCGCGGGTTTTAGCAACAAGCAACACGAGGTAACGAGACAACATGGCGAAGAAAGTAAACGCAGTTGTAAAACTGCAGCTGCCGGCAGGCAAAGCGACGCCTGCTCCGCCGGTGGGCACTGCTCTGGGCCCGCACGGCCTCAACATTATGGATTTTTGCAAGCAGTTCAATGCGAAGACGGCTAAAGAGCCAGATGGCATGATCTTCCCGGTTCTGGTGACCGTCTATAGCGACCGCACGTTCACTTTCATCCTGAAGACGCCGCCCGCTTCGGAACTGCTCAAACGGGCTGCGGGGATCGTGAAAGGTTCGCCGGAGCCGAACCGCAACAAGGTGGCGAAAGTCACGAAGAAGCAAGTGCAAGAGATTGCGCGCACGAAGCTGCCCGATCTGAACACCACGAATATCGAGGCTGCCATGCGCTCCGTGATGGGCACGGCCCGCAATATGGGCATTGAAGTTACCGATTAGGCCGGGAGAAACAGCCACATGAGCCGGAACGGAAAAGAAGGCGGAAAGAACATCGATCGTGCGCGCAAGCTGGTCGAAGCGCGCCCATATAAACTCGAGGAAGCGGCCGAACTCCTGCGCAAGGCGCACTATGTCAAGTTCGACGAGACGGTAGAGTTGGTCCTGAACCTCGGCGTTGATCCGAAACAGTCCGACCAGATGGTGCGCGGCACGGTTGTGCTGCCGCACGGTCTAGGTAAGTCCAAGCGAGTGCTGGTCATCGCCAGCGGCGAAAAAGTCCGAGAGGCGCAGGAAGCGGGTGCGGACTTTGTTGGCGGCGAGGACATGGTACAGAAAGTCCAGGAAGGTTGGACGGACTTCGAAGCCGTCGTCGCGACGCCGGACATGATGCGTTCCGCAGGTCGCCTCGGGAAAGTGCTCGGCCCTCGCGGCCTGATGCCCAATCCGAAGACGGGCACCGTCACCTTCGATGTTGCTCGCGCGGTGCAGGAAGTCAAGGCCGGAAAAGTGGAGTTCCGGCTCGACAAAACCGGAATCATTCATTCGCCCGTCGGCAGGATCAGTTTCCCGGCGAAGAACCTAGCCGAAAACGCCCAGAGCCTCCTTTCGGCAGTCGTCAAGGCCAAGCCGGCAGCCGCTAAGGGCAAGTACATCAAGAAGATCACGCTCACTTCGACCATGGGTCCCGGCGTACAGATCGATCACGCCGAAGCGGACGCGGCCGTCGCCGTCGCTGCATAGCATCGTAGAGCGGAGAGGAAGCATCGAATGAACAAAGCGGAAAAGAAAACGCAAGCCGAACGGTTGCGAGTCCAACTCGCGAACGTTTCCACGGTCATTCTGTCCACCTTTCAGGGCATTACTGTCGAGGAAGACACCAAGCTGCGCCGCCAGGTGGAAGCCGCGGGCGGCAAGTACGAAGTCGTGAAGAACTCCGTTGCTGAGCGCGCTGCCGAAGGAACGCCAACCGCTCCGTTGATGAAGGACCTGAAGGGCACCAATTCGATCGCCTACACCAAGCTCGATCCTGTGGCGCTTGCGAAAGTTCTAACGAAAGTTGCCAAAGATGTTCCCGCCTTCAAATTCCGTGCAGGCTGGGTCGAAGGCCGCGTCGTTTCGATCGACGATATCAATCAGCTTGCGTTGCTGCCGGCCAAGGAAGAGCTGATCAGCAAGATCATGTTCCTGCTGAACGCGCCCGCGCAGCGCATTGCTACGGCGCTTGCAGCGCTCCCGCGCAATCTCGCGGTGGTCACCAGCGAAGCGGTGAAAGCGCAAAAGTTCGGGGCAGGCAGCGCAGCGTCAACCGGTGAACAGGCTGCTCCAACGCCCGAAACGGCTCAGTAATTCGAGTTTCTCAACTTCGAGGAGGATAGGAAACGCATGGCTAGCAAAGTGGAATCGATCCTGGAGGAAATCAAGGGCCTGACGTTGCTCGAGGCTTCCGACCTGGTCAAGAAGATGGAGGACACCTTCGGCGTATCCGCGGCCGCTGCGGCTCCGGTCGTAATGGCTGGAGGAGCGGCGGCGGGCGGCGCGGCTGCCCCTGCGGAGGAGAAGACGGAGTTCACCGTCGTTCTCACTGAAGTGGGCGCCAACAAGATCAACGTGATTAAGGCGGTCCGCGAAGTCACCAGCCTGGGCCTCAAAGAAGCCAAGGACCTGGTTGACGGCGCTCCCAAGACAGTGAAAGAGGGCGTCAACAAGGACGAGGCTGCCACAATCAAGAAGAAGTTCGAGGACGCCGGGGCCAAGGTCGACGTCAAGTAGCGACGCTTGCGGTCGGCTCGGCTGCATCTGGAGATTCGCGTACGTACACGCGCTCCTTTGGAACTTAGAACGTCAAAACACGTCCTTCCCGGACGGAAGGGGCGGGTGTCCGCCCCTGATTTCCGTTCCGGCGCGGTCTTTATACGAGGTCATCAATGAGCAATCGTAATGGCAATCGCGTCGTTCGGGAACGCGAGCGTCTGGACTTTGCCAAAATCAAGACGACTGTCCAGATTCCCAACCTGATCGACGTCCAAAAGAAGTCGTACCAGCGGTTCCTGCAAATGGACCTGCTGCCCAGCGAGCGCGAGGACACGGGCTTGCAGTCCGTTTTCACGTCCGTGTTTCCCATTCAGGATTTTCGCGGCCTTTCGCAGCTCGATTTCGTCGATTATGCGATCGGCAACTGGGAGTGCAAGTGCGGCCACCTGCGCGGCCTGCACCACTTGCGCGCCACTTGCCGAAATTGCGGCGCGTCGGTCGTCACCAACCCGTACAAGACCGGCGACGTAATCTGCGCGAAGTGCGGCACGTTCAACAAGAACACGCCCACCTTCTGCAATAAGTGCGGCGACCCGGTCACGCTTCAGCTGAAATACGACGTTACGGAATGCGAGGAGCGCGGAATGACGTATGCCGCGCCGCTGAAGGTCACCATCCGCCTCACGATCTACGACAAGGATCCCGACACCGGGGCGAAGTCCATTCGCGACATCAAGGAACAGGAAGTTTTCTACGGCGACATTCCGCTGATGACCGAGAACGGCACGTTCATCATCAACGGTACCGAGCGCGTCATCGTCAGCCAGTTGCATCGTTCGCCGGGCGTGTTTTTCGAGACTGCGAATAACCGCAGCTATTTCCTCGGCAAAATCATTCCTTACCGCGGCTCGTGGGTCGAATTCGAATACGATACGAAGAACATTCTCTACGTTCGCATCGACCGTAAGCGCAAGTTCCTCGGCACGATCTTCCTCCGCGCCTTGGGCATGAAGACCAACGAAGACATTCTGCGCACGTTCTATCAGGTCGAGCGGGTTTCGCTGCATGATAATGGCCTCTACTGGAACGTGTCCGAAGGCCTCGTCGATCGCAAGCTGACGCGCGAAATCAAGCATCCGAAGTCCGGCGAAGTGCTGGTCGCCGCGCACAAGCGCATTTCCGATCCGTTGTACAAGGAGATGGTGAAAGCCCGCGTCACGCAAGTGGAAGTCGGCGCCGGCGACCTGGAAGGTGCGATCACCGTCGGCGAACTTGTCAACCGCCAGACGGGCGAAGTCCTGCTCGAAGCGAACAAGCCGATTACCGGCGAGATGTGGAACACGATTGCCGAAGCGGGAATCACCGAAGCTGATATCTGTTTCCCCGACCGCGATGAAGTCGGCGTGATCCTTTCGCGCACAATCGAGAAGGACTCCATCCGCAGCCAAAAGGAAGCCCTGATTGAAATTTACCGCAAGCTGCGCCCCGGCGATCCGCCGACGCTCGAAACGGCGAACGCGCTGTTCAACGGGATGTTCTTCGATGGTCGCAAATACGACTTCAGCAAGGTCGGTCGCCTGAAGTTCAACATCAAGCTTGGCCTCGAAACGCCGCTCGACAAACGTACGCTCGAGATGTCGGACTTCGTCGCCGGAATCAAGTACCTGCTCAAGCTGCGCCGCAACGTCGGCACGGTGGACGATATCGACCATCTGGGAAACCGCCGCGTCAGCGCGGTTGGCGAACTGCTCGAAAACCAGTTCCGCATCGGCCTCGTCCGCATGGAGCGCGCCATCAAGGAAAAGATGTCCGTGTACCAGGAAATGTCGACGGCCATGCCGCACGACCTGGTGAACGCGAAGCCTGTAATGGCGGCGATCCGCGAATTCTTCGGCAGTTCGCAGCTGTCGCAGTTCATGGATCAGACCAATCCGCTCAGCGAAATCACCCACAAGCGCCGCCTTTCGGCCCTTGGCCCTGGCGGCCTTTCGCGCGAACGCGCGGGATTTGAAGTCCGCGACGTTCATCCGACGCACTACGGCCGCATTTGCCCGATCGAAACACCGGAAGGTCCGAACATCGGTTTGATCAGCTCGCTTTCATGCTATGCGCGGATCAATGAGTTCGGATTCATCGAGTCGCCCTACCGCAAAGTGCGCGGCGGCCGCGTCACCGACTACGTCCAGGTGATCAATGCTGGCGACAGCGATTTCAAAGTCGGCGAGATCGTTGAACGCGAGAAAATCGAAGATACGAACGAAGACCTCAAGCGTCGTCGCGTTACGGTCGACCCCTACTGCTTCTATCTCTCCGCGTGGGAAGAAGACCGCTATGTCGTCGCACAGGCCAACGTTGCCCTCGACGAGAAGCAGCGCATCACCACCGAGCTCGTCAACTGCCGTCAGGCGGGCAACTTCGTGCTGAAGGGGCGCGATGAAGTCGATTACATTGACGTTTCGCCCAAACAGCTCGTGTCCGTCGCGGCCAGCTTGATTCCATTCCTCGAGAACGACGACGCGAACCGCGCGCTCATGGGCTCCAACATGCAACGCCAGGCCGTGCCGCTGATCAAGGGTGAATCGCCGCTCGTGGGCACTGGCATGGAACGCGTCACTGCGCGCGATTCTGGCGCGGTCATCGTGGCTCGCCGCGACGGCATCGTCGATCAGGTCGACTCGGAACGCGTAATCGTCCGCGTCGAGTCCGATCAGTCCGGCGTGTTGAGCCGCGAAGTTGGTTCCGACATTTACCTGCTCACGAAGTTCAAGCGCTCGAACCAGAACACCTGCATCAACCAGAAGCCGCTGGTCCGCGCGGGCGATCGCGTGAGGCAGGGCCAGGTTCTCGCCGACGGTCCTTGCACCGACCGTGGCGAACTTGCGCTCGGCCGTAACGTGCTCGTCGCGTTCGTTCCGTGGCGCGGGTACAACTTCGAAGACGCGATTCTCGTCAGCGAGAAGCTCGTTGAAGAGGACTACTACACCTCGATTC
>JBOGNK010000028.1:0-10466 GCA_050747085.1 Candidatus Acidiferrales bacterium | reverse complement strand
CGTGCAGGCAGCGCTCGGAATTAGACGACTGCAACTTGGGAATCGCGCGCTGGCGTGATGCCACCGCAGGGGCAGTGCCCGATGGGGATGCGATGGCCCCACCAGAGCTGACGCGAGATGCACCAATCGCGGATGTTCTCGAGCCAATTCAGCAGAATCGTCCGTTGATTGTCGGGAACAACTTCGATCAGCCCTTCACGCACAACCTGCTTTGCGGGTTCGGCGAGCGGCAGCATTTTCAGAAACCACTGGGTCGAAATGCGCGGCTCAACGATCGCCTTGCAGCGGTCGCACGTACCAACCGCATGCACGTGCTCTTTCACCGATTCCACTAATCCCAGGCTCGTCAGGTCTTCAACGACGCGTCCACGCGCCGCGAATCGTTCGAGTCCCGCGTATGGACCCGCGGCCTGGTTCATCAGGCCGGTTTCGGTCATCACGTCAATTTCAGGCAAGCTGTGCCGCTTGCCCACTTCGAAATCATTGGGATCGTGCGCCGGCGTTATCTTCACCACGCCCGTGCCGAATTCGCGGTCGACGTACGGATCGGCGATCACCGGGATTTGGCGACTCGTGAGCGGCAACAGAACCTTGCGGCCGACGAATCGTCGGTAGCGGTCGTCGTGTGGATTCACCGCCACCGCCGTATCGCCGAGCATCGTTTCAGGCCGCGTCGTCGCGACGACGAGATATTCAGTCGCACTCGGATTTCCGGCCGGATCGATCAGCGGATACCGAATGTTCCAGATCTCGCCGGTGCGCTCATGATGGACTACCTCAAGATCGCTGATGGCCGTCTGGCAACGCGGGCACCAGTTCACCATGTACCGGCCCCGATAAATCAATCCTTCGCGATAGAAGCGCAAGAAGGCGTGCAGCACCGCGCGATACAAAGCGGGCTCCAGCGTGAAGCGCTCGCGCGTCCAGTCGCACGACGCGCCCAGACGGATCATCTGTTGCTTGATTACGCCGCCGCTTTCCTGCTTCCATTTCCAAACGCGTCGCTCAAACTCCTCACGGCCCAGGTCCTGCCGGCGGATTCCTTCCTTCGCCAGCATGCGTTCAACGACAAACTGTGTCGCAATCCCCGCGTGATCCATGCCGGGTAACCAAAGAGTTCGGTCGCCGCGCATGCGGTGCCAGCGGACCAGCATGTCGATCTGCGTGTGCTCGAGCATGTGGCCGATGTGAATTGATCCAGTCACGTTGGGCGGGGGCAGAGCAATGGAAAAACGCGGCCCGTAGGCCGAGTTTTCGGCGCGAAACAGCTTCCCGTCGTACCAGGCTTTCGCCCAGCGCTGCTCGATTTCATTTGGCTCGTAAGCCTTAGGTATCTCTCGCGCCATCACTTTGCGTCGGCCGTCTCAGTAATGTTGTGCCAAATTCGCCGGCAAAAGTTGTGCCCTGCCACGTTCTGTGCGATCTGTTTCTACTAAGCACAGTCGCTCTTGGCGCTGCTGTTCCTGGCACAGCACTACCAAGGCGTGGCCGCCCTACAGTCCCAGAATTTGGTCTCACGAAGAAACATCCAATATAAGCGGCATGCATTGAGGGCGTCAATGCGGAGGCGAGTTGCCAGACGGCGAATGGCGTTGGATGCGACCTACAGAAAGCCCAGTAGTTCAGACGAGGAGTGAGCGTAGCGTAGAACGATTTTCCTGTATGCCTAATATCGAATAGGAGTAGGAATTTCTTCTGAGTCGTCGTGCGAGTTCCCTTTTGGTCCACACAAGGTCCACTCAATGGCGACCGCTGCGACTTTCCTCGCGGATGCTTCGGCGGATTATCGCTAATTTTCACCGCGAAGCAGGAACTTGATATGGCTGCACAGTTGCTCACCCCATGACGGGTGTGAATCTTGGTCTGGGGTGGGGTGCATGAAAATTCTGAGTCTTTACTTCGCGGGGGTTTTACTGGCGGCGATGATTTTCGCCGCACCGGCGCGAGGCGACTCAACTGAATTTGCGATTTCGATCAACGGTTCGTGGCAGTTGGGCCAGTTCTGTGAGGGTTGCGAGCCGTCGTCGCCAAACCCGATAGTCGACATATTTTCTGCCACATTCGATGTGTACGCCGACGGAGCAGTAGTTCCTGGCACGATGCAATTCACGTTCACCGACTCATACCTGACGAACCTCGCCGCGTCCCCGCTGTCGTTTGGTCCGCCACCGGCGTGCGAGCCGGCCGGAGAATCCTGCGAGAACGGATTCCCTGGGACGACGTCCCTGCCGGGACAGCAAATGTGGTCCGATTCACGGGGTTACTTCATCGATTTCATTCCTCCGAACTGGCCGCCTTCTGGAGCTGAGGGCTTCAGCGCTACGACGGAGGTGGATACTTCCGTTTTTGGCTCGACGGTGCTTGGACTCGACTGCGTCGCGGAGCCGGGGAACGCTGGCTGCGACGGCTTCTTCTCCTGCTACGATATCGCTTGTCCTGCAGGCGGTGATGCGCCAGCCTCCAGTGGCTTCATCACGATTTCACCGGTCGCTGTGAAAACGCCCGAGCCAGGCGTGCTCTTGCTTCTGCTCTCCGGAGTGTTGCTCTGTTTCGTGCGCCGGCAGCGCGTTGCCGGTGCGAACTAAACTGCGACTCGTAATCCGCTGAGTCATCGCAGCCAGCCGGCAAAGCACTTGTGCATACGCGCGCACCTGGGGCCGTGCGGCGCAAGGGCGGGCGATCAAGGCGTAGGTTGGCCGCCGTGCCAAACATCCCAAGGAAGCATATCCATCTTCAAAGTACCCGTTCGTGATATATTCGGGCAGGAGGCAACATATGCGGACCGCCATTATTTCGGCGTTTGTTGCTGCGCTTGGGTTGGTTTGCGTCGCCAATCCCGCCGCGGCTCAGTCGAGGCAGAACTCCGCTCCTTCACATTTGTCCCTTCTTCCGCAAAGCCCTTTCGCTAGTGCCGCCTCATCGGGAACGACGACATCCGCTTCGCCGGGTGCACGCAACGTGTTCTCGCCGAATGTGGCAAACGCATTGCCCTCGCCGAAAGATCAAGCCAAGAAATCGAATGGCTCCGGCGATCAACAATGGCGAATCGTCCCGCCAAAGGATCGCTTGCAGGCGACAAATCTTCCGCCAGCCGATACCTGCGCGCACATTCTGATTCATCGCGTTTGGACTCCTGATTCCAATCCGATGGTCGTTAAGCCGAACGGCTCCGCCGACCGCATGCCATCCGCCAAGGGATTGCCGGTCTGCCGCGAGGACATCCGCTAAGCTTAATCGCGGTTTCCATTCCTGCCCTAAAGCTGTCCGCTAGGCCAGTCGTAGCCACGCGCACAATTCTTTACCGTGAGTTTGCGTATGTTACGGCTCGACTATCTCTCGTGCGTGCTGACGGTCGTTTCCACCGTTTTGGTCGGGAAGAAGCTGTGGCATGGATGGGCTATCGCCGCCGTGAACAGCGTTGTGATTTGCTTGATCGGCTTGCGTACTGCTCAATTCGGGTTCGTGCCGGCCAATCTTTTCTGCATCGGACTCTACGCTAATAATCTGTCGCAGTGGCGCCGTCCGAAGTAGTCGAATGTGCGACGAATTGGCTGCTTCGGCGCCGATCCGTAGGATATCGGCTCGCCACGACATGGCGGAGGCCAATCCGCATGTGGCGAAATGTTCAGGTGCACGGGATCAGTTCGCGGCGAGCACGTCATCGCGATACTCGATCATGGCGCGCTTGGGAAGATCTTTCATGCCGTTCAGGCGCACCTTCCCGTCGATTGTTTTGTCTCCCGTAACACGCATATGCCCCAGCTGTATCACGCGTCCATTCGCCAATTCGAGATACACCGGGAGCACCATCATAAAATTGGGGCCAACTTCCGACTGAGTCAGCTTGTATGAAAACACAACGTCGCCGCTCGGATCGTTCGCAAAGGTTCCGTTGAACTGATAGCTCGGAAGCGCCGTTCCATAGACGTACTCGTTGAAAAACCAATCCATCTTTCCGTCGCCGGCAATATTCATGTCCGGGGTCATGTGCTTTTCGACGATCGCCTTGAAATCTTCGGTCGTTGCGGTTCGGCCTCCGTACGTGGAAGTGAAGTCGTGCATCATCGCTTTAAAGGCGTCGTCGCCCGTTTTCGGGCTCCACATCATCATGCGAATCATTTGAAGGATGTACGCACCCTTGGGATAAATCAGGTCGCGATAGATGTTGAACCCGGCCTTGCTGCTGTTCAGCCGGTAGCCCAGCGTTAATGGGCCAACGTCGACGGCGCGGAATCCAAACTGGTTCTTTTCGACGATCGATTTCCGCTCGTCGTTCCAGAATTTCGCATACATCTTCGTGCTGTCCTTGCCGTACGCTTTCTCGAGGAAGAGCGACGCCGAAAAATCCGCGAAGCCCTCGCTCATCCACTGATCGCGGTACGAATCGAAGCCGACGAGTTGTCCCCACCATTGATGCGCCACTTCGTGCGGTGTCACCACGTCCCAGTAGCCGCTGTCGGCCCAATCGAGTCCAAGCTGATGACGCACAGTGACGTCATAAAAGGAGCAAATAGGGAGCCAGACCAGCCCTGGCCATGATTGCCCGTAAGTGCATGCGGTCTGTTGTGTAATCGACAGGCGCTTGTAAGGCAGTGGCCCGAAGTAATCCGTGTAGAGCTTGATCGCGTACTCAGCCTGCGAAAGCGGGATTTTCATCATGCTGGTCGTGTTGAGGTTGCCCATAGTCGCGCCTTGGCCTCCCGCCATGCCGGGTTCGGCGCCCGGTCCGATGTCTCGCGGCGCTGAGTTGTCTGTGAGGCTGCGTGCCCAGTCTGGAGGCTGATCGTTCGCGTAGACAGCGACTAGGAAATCCGGAGAGGTCAGCTTTGCGTCCTGTTCCTTCATTCGCCCGAATTGAAATCCTGCCAAAGGCTGTGGAGCGTCGCTGTGCCACTCCGTAACATTTTTGCCATCGTCATTTTTTTCGCTGATCAGGCTGCCTGTGGCAGCCATCTTCATACCTTTCGGGATGCGGAAGATCATGTGGAACTGAGAGTAGTCTCCCAGGCCGGCACTCGCATTCGCCGGATACCAATTGTCTCGGGCCACGGGGTAATAGTTCCCGTTCCCTGTGTTTTGCACTGCGCCTTTGCCTTCGTAGGCCGTGGTGACGGTGTATTTCTCGCCTTGGGCAAGAGGTTTCGGGAGAATCACATAGAAATCCGCGTCCGCGTTTTTACCTTCCTGAATAAACGAGAGTGCCTGCCCGTTCGCGCCCGTAACGCTCTGTACGCGCAAGTCGGGGAAAAGATCGAAGGGGAAAACGCGGCTTCCGCCGTTGGTGGCGACGAATGTTGTCTGTGCCTTCCCGGACATGCTCGCGCTGCCTTCGATCGTGGTATCGAGATCCTGATTGGAGACGTCGATTCGCGCTGCGGGAAGCGCTCCCTCGCCAAGCTTTGATCGATAATCGGTCGACATCGCAAATGCGGTCCACAGCCCCGCCTTGTTCTCGTCATAGGTGGATAGTTCGACCTCCTGCGGAGCAACATCCGGAGCGCCGTTCGGGTCGATCACATAGAGCAACTTGTCGTCGTAATGCTTCCCATGGATGAACGCGACAAACAGGCCGCCGGGCCCCGTTCGTGAGACGTCTTCGAGAATGCGCGCGTCGAGGTTGTAATGAATCTTGTACCGCATTGCATTCTGGCTGTCCTTCAAGGGGCCAGAATCGCAACCGCCCTGCGCAGCGGTGCCGGCTTTCTTGATTTCGTCATACGTTGAGTCCGTAAAACGCAGAACGAGGCGCTCGAAAGTCTCGCTGAATTCGTCGGTCTTCGTCAGCAGCTTGAGGCTGCGTCGTTCGGTGTCGCTCGGTGGATTGAGGCTCATATTACCGTCGCCGACAAAGACTGCGCCGGTCACCTTGCCATTCACCGCCGGCACGAAACAGACGGTGCCGGAGTGCAGATGGAAGGTGGCTGCGTCGCGCTTCAGGTCGAAATTGTTGACGGTGACGGCTTCCGTACCCAGCGTGATGTTGCGGAGTTGCCGATACGTGGGATCGGAGTTCGCCACCGTGGGTGTCGGCGCCGTTTGCGGATTAGAGGCGGAAACCACGCAGAAAAGTGCGGCACACGCGATCGTAAGAACACGTCCAAAGAGCCTCATGATTTGTCTCCGGTTGCTGGCCAGTCGTAGAGAAGCACCTGCATTGTCGGGTAATATCGCGCGAAGCTCAAGTACAAAGCTATGCGGAATTGATGATGTATGACCAATCCATCTCTGCCAATGATGTCGCGGGGAGCGGGTCGGGTGAGGTAAGATCGCGCGGCGAATTGAGACTGGAATTTCGTTACGGCGATGGGTTCACCCATTGTGCGTGCCATGGGGCAAGCTTTTGCGAATCGGAGGGACTGGATGGGTTGGAATATGCGCGTGAGAATCGTGGCAGTATTGCTTGCGGTTGCGATTGCACAGCCGGCGGGAATTGCTTACGCGCAGAACTCGGGCGCACAGCGCCACACGGGCATCCATAAACGCGTGGTTGCGCCGTCCGAAGCGGAGGCGCGCGGCCATGCCGAACTGGTGCGTCTGCTCAGAAAAAAGGTGAAGTACGTCTTCGTGATTTATCAGGAGAACCGGTCGTTCGATTCGTATTTTGGAACGTTCCCCGGCGCTAATGGGATTTTCAGCAAAGATGCGCGGCACACGCCGGGATTCAACCAGCAAATCATCGATACGGATGGGACCGTCGGCACGATCCATCCGTTTCGCATCGGACCTGACGCGAAGCCGTGCGGACGTGTGAGCGCGTGTTTCGCGGCCGACACGGATGACGTCGACCACTCACATCCCTCGATCCTCGCGAAAATCGACAGGCACGATGGCCTCGCGAAAATGGACAGATTTGCGCTGACCGAAGAGCGCAAGTACAGTCCCACGGGAAATCCATCGCTCCAGGCAAAGCAGTTTGGTGAACTGGCGATGGCGTATGAGGACTGCGATACCGTACCGCTGCTGTGGCAGTACGCGCACAAGTTCGTCCTGTTCGATCACATCTTCCAGGAAATGGCCGGGCCTTCGACGCCGGGAAATCTTTCTATCCTCGGGGCGCAAACGGGGGTGACGCAGTGGGTGCTGCATCCTGACGAAGCCTATGCCGGCAATGGCGCATCCGGGCAGGGTGTACCGGTGCTCAATGATGGCGATCCGTTTTGGGGTTCGCAGCTCGACAAGACCCCGCAATCACAGAAGATGCCCGTGAATCCCCACGATTTTCGCAACGGCAAAGAATACGCCACGCAGCGCAACCTGACCTATGCGACTCTGCCGCTAACGCTCGCAGGTGGCGATCTCGGGGATGTGACCAAGTCGGACCGCGATGCGGATGACGATCTGGGGGACGTAAAAGAGGACGTGGGTTTCATCACGGCGCTGAAGAAAGCGTCGGTGCCGTTCGGCTGGTACGAAGAAGGCTACGACAAAGAGCCAACCGATCCCGACGAGGGCCCGACGGACGCCAACGGCGTCCACGCGTCATACGTAACGCACCACAACGGACCGCAATACTTCGGCTACATCTCGAACAACCCGAAAATGAACGAACAGCTCCACGGATTGGACGATTTCTTCGAGGCGGTCGAAAAGCAAACTCTTCCGAAACAGGGAGGCCTTTTTTTCATCAAGGGTGGATTCCGAAACATCTTTGGCATGCATCCCGTCGATCCGGATCCGAACGTGCAGAAGAGCTTCCTGGGCGACGACGATCATCCGTCGTATTCCGACGCGCAGATCAGCGAGGCGATGGCGGCAGAGGCAATCAACAAGATCGCGGCAAGTTCGTACTGGGCGGAGAGCGCGATCATCATTACGTGGGACGATTCGGAAGGCGACTACGATCACGTTCCGCCGCCGGTTCGCGCCTACGGTCCGGATGGATCGCCGATCAGTGATGGTCCACGCGTTCCGCTGCTGTTGATCTCGCCGTATGCGCGTACAGGATTTATCGCTCATGACGAGGGCAGCCATGCGTCTGTTGCGAAATTCGTCGACGCGCTTTTCAATCTGACGCCGCTTGCCCTGCTGCCGGACGAACTTCATGCCAGAAAGTTGGGCGAGATTAAATTCCATCAAAAGGGGCTTGGCCCGCAGGACGCGTTAACGCCGGGCGTGACGGATCTTACCGCTGCGTTCAGCAGGAATCGTCTGGATGGGAAGCAGAAGCCGTTGCCACCGAGCTACGTCGAGGTTCCCGAGGACCACATCAGGAATTTGCCGCTGACCACTGGATTTGGCTGCAAGAACATCGGGATTGTCCCAACGGATCGTTTCCGCGGCCTTCGCAATGTGATTCCGAGTGATTTCAATCCCAGGCCGCGGACCAACCGGACGGCCCAGTGACGGGCCGTGCCGAAGCCAATTCGTGGGACGCGCGTTTGCGTCTAGCAGCGATTCGGTTTCATGTAGCTCACCCCGTGAGAGGTGAGGCTTTTCCGCGCATCGTCCGCGGCCTCGCATTGCAACTGAGGATTCGAGCTACAGGGTCATGCGAAACGTTCGCCGGATGAGAGGCGGGCGCCACTGGCGAATTCGCGGGCTGTGACGCGCTTGCGTCCCTCAAGCTGAACGAATTCCAACTCTAGAATTGTGCCGTCGCCGCATGCGACTGCAAGTTCGCGGTCCGCCGTAAGGATCGTTCCGGGCAAGGTATCGGTTCCCGTTCCCACTTTCTGCTCGACGACCGGTCGGCCCCAGATGTTGCATGTCTTGCCGCGGAACGTGGAAAACGCGCCCGGCCAGGGTTGGAGTCCGCGGATGCGGTTGTAAATTCTCTGCGCGGGCAGCGACCAGTCGATCCGGCCGTCTTCTTTTTTCAGCAGGGGCGCAAGTGATGCCTGTGAGTCGTCCTGTGGCTGCGGCGTGATTTCTGCTCGAGCGAGTTTGCGCAGGGTTTCGACGATCAGCGGCGCCCCCATCTCAGCAAGACGCGCGCCAAGTTCCTGCGCCGTTTCATCCACGCCAATGTGCGTCTCGGACTTCAGAAGGATTGGTCCCGTGTCGAGGCCGGCCGAGACTTGCATGGTCGTCACGCCGGTTCGCGTCTCGCCATTGATAATCGCCCAATTGATCGGCGCGGCTCCGCGATATTTCGGCAGCAGTGAAGCATGTACGTTCACCCAGCCGAGCCGGGGAATCTCGAGGAGGCGTTGGGAGATGATTTGCCCGTAAGCGATGATCACGATGAGGTCCGGCGCCAGGCGCAGGAGGAAATCGTTCGCAGCGTCGGACTTGATCTTCCCAGGCTGATAGACCTCAATGCCCGATTCGATTGCTGCGGCTTTGACGGCCGAAATCGAGATTTCTCCGCCACGGCCCCGAGGACGATCCGGTTGGGTGACTACCGCTTCGACGCGAAAATCGGGATCGGCGATGAGCGCGCGAAGCGACGGCAGGGCAAAAGCGGGCGTGCCGCAAAAAACGATGCGCAGCGCCACGGGTCGTCTACCACTCGCCAGCTTTTCTGAGCTTGCGGACTTTCCGCTTGATGAGGTCGCGTTTCAAGATGCTGAGGTGCGTGATGAAGAGGACTCCATCGAGGTGATCGAGTTCGTGGCAGAAGGCGCGGGCCAGCAAGCCCTCGCCTCGCATTTCAAATTCTTTGCCGGTGGCATCCTGGGCGCCCACGGTAACAAACAACGGCCGCGTCACTCGACCGCGGAAGCCGGGTACGGAGAGGCAGCCTTCCTCTTCGCTTTGCTCTCCTTCGGCGTGCAGAATGCGCGGGTTTGCACAAACGATCTTTGCTTCGGGATTTTTGCCGGTCGTCACATCGATAACGGCAAGGCGCAAACTGACGCCAATCTGCGGAGCGGCGAGCCCGACACCCTGGGCGGCGTACATGGACTCGAACATGTCGTCGACGAGCTTCTTCAGATCGTCGTCGAATTTTTCAACAAGCTTCGTTGGTGTCTCGAGCACCGAATTGCCGAACTTCACAATGGGGTGGATCATTGCTCTCCGTGTCAGTGTAACGATTTGTTGCGACAACGCGAGTCTTTGTCCTGTCGATCATATCGAAATTAGCGGCTGCTTGCCTCCCCGAGTTTGCGAAAACACGTTCTTCACATTGGGACAAAGAGACAGGGTTTCACGCCCTCGCGCTGGTCGGGTCTCGCGCCACGTCAAAGCTCAGTTCCGAGTGAGGAGGCGAACGCCTCTCTGGCCGGAATGTTTTTTCCTGCCTCCTCTTGACAATCAGTATGAGCGGTATATCTTTGTCCTGACGACCAGGAGGAGCGGGCAGTTCTATGACAGACAAGCCGGGCGATCTCGTGCAGGGCACGCTGGACATGCTGATTTTGAAAACCTTGGCGCTGGAGCCGACGCATGGATATGGCATCGCCGTCCGCATCGAACAGATGAGCAAAGGCGTGTTTCGGGTGAATGCAGGTTCGCTGTTTGTCGCGATTCAGCGGCTGCAGCGAGACGGGCTGATCAGAAGCGAGTGGAAAGATACCGAGAAT
>JBOGNK010000027.1:0-5133 GCA_050747085.1 Candidatus Acidiferrales bacterium | reverse complement strand
CCTTGGCAAATCATCGAACGCCTCGCGCCTCGCTCCCCACTGCAGATTTGCTTGCTCCCACCCGTCTTGCTCGATTACCACCTCAACGACTCCGGGGGTTACGATGTGCCTAGGCATCCCTATGTTGGAGCGCGGCCAGGGGCCACGCCTGAAATTCGCGACGCCTAGTCCCTAAGACTGCGAGCGGTGCTACACTCGGGCGCGGCGAAACATTTCCTCTGCGGTGTGCGTACTCATCTGTGAAGGGAGACGAATGGGCAGGCGGTCTTATGCCGGATCAATCACGGGCGCGCTGATTCTAATCGCGATTGGAGTCGTCTTCCTGATCATGAATTTCCGCCCGCAGATCAATCCATGGCCGATTTTGTTTCGCTACTGGCCGTTGATTCTGATCTTCATCGGAGTCGGCAAGATTTTCGACAGCTTCGTTTTCCGCGACCGCAGCGGCACCCCAACGGGCGACCACATGTCTGGCGTCTCTGTCGCATTCGTCGCGCTGATTCTGATCTTCGGGCTGGCCATCTGGCGAGGCCACAAAGTCGAAGGCAACGAGCTGGTCCACGACACACACTCGCTGGCTCTGCTCGGCGCGAAAGATGTAAGCGCAAATATAGAAATGCCTGCCGGCCAGTTGACGCTCACCGGCGGCGCGACTGACCTGCTTGACTCCGATTTCAGCTACGACCGCGAGGAAGGAAAACCCGCGGTCGACTATTCGGTGAACGACGGGCACGGCCAGCTCACGATAACGCAGGAGGGCCATCACATTCATTTCGGCGGGACGCGCAATAACTGGAATCTGCATTTTGGCGAGAACGAGCCACTCGATGTGACGCTGAAGATGGGCGCAGGCCAAAGCGACCTCGATTTTCGCAATCTGAACCTGGGGCATCTGCAGGTGAACATTGGCGCCGGCCAAATGAATCTCGATCTGAGGGAATCCCGCGCTGCGAATCTGGACGCCGACATTCAGGGCGGCGTTGGCTCCGCGACCATCCGGCTGCCGAAGGACGTAGGCGTGATCGTTCACGCCTCGGGAGGCATCGGATCGATCAACACTGACGGGCTCATTCACCAGGATGGCGCCTATGTGAACGCCGCTTATGGCAAGGCCGCGACGAACATCAATCTTGAAGTGCATGGCGGCATTGGCGAGATCGATCTCCTTCTCCAATAAATTTCGTGATTCGGCGCCGAACGTCGGTGGCGGACATCCGAGATCCGCGAGCCGAGCCTACAGTGAACGTCTAATCGCCACACGTCGCGATTAGGAAATGCAGTAAACCATTCATTTTCAATGAGTTCACAATTTCTAATCGCGACAGTCCCCGGGTTTTCCGCTTTCGCTGCAGCTTCGCCTTTCTGATGTTTTCCAGGGCACAATCGATGGGCGTTCCGCGCAAGCCAAACCACCGATCCTGTAGCATGAACCCTCAACGTGCGGCGGTAGCCGAAATGACATGCGTCCCGCCGTGCCCCAGGCTCGTGGGCTGGAAATGAGACGCTTCGATAAAGCCGAAGTCCGTGAAGTGTTGTTCCGCGTCAGCATCCTGCTGAAAGGGCTGAATGCCGTGTTGGAGATCGCGGGCGGGATCGCCTTGCTTTTCATCAGTCCCCGATTAATCGCCCACTGGATTGAACTACTAACGCGCGGCGAGTTTGCTGAGGGGCGGCGCGATTTTGTTTCGAATTACCTGCACCACGCGGCGACCCATATATCGCCTGGCAGCCAACATTTCGTCGTGGCGTACCTGCTGGCACACGGCATAGTTAAGCTGTTTCTTGTGATTGCGTTACTGAAAAACAAGTTGTGGGGCTACCCGGCAGCGATAGTGGTCTTCAGCGGATTCATCGGGTATCAAGTCTATCTTCTGGCGCTGTACGGCGGGTCGGGGCTGGTCGCGCTGACGATCTTCGACGTGATCGTGATCTTCCTCATCTGGTTTGAATATCGTGCCGTCAAAGTGCACGCTGAGTACTAGGACCGTCCAAAAATCGCAAAATTAGCGAGCTGAAAGTGTATCGATCAAAATTTCGACTTTTGTTGAGCTGACAGACACTTACGCGATAATTTGATCGACATGTGTATCGATCAAATTCGGCCATTTACGGCCCTCGTTTTTTGTTCGCTACGCTGGACTCTGGCGGGATGATCGGCGTGATTGGGGCCATTGTTTTGCGTGCTGACGGTTCGTTGGTGCGGCTGGGGCGTCCGGTGTCCGACGGGCACCCACTAGCATTGCGCAGACGAGCTAGGCATATGTAGGCATCGGAGAAACGCCGGCGAGACGCCGGCGCTGCGGCGCTGAGCGAAAACGGATGGGCGGGTCTGAGACCCGCCCCTACAAGCTAGACGAACACCCGCACAGCCGAGGGGCGCCCTTCGGCTGCGCTCCCCTTCGCCACGTCACTCAGGGCAAGCCGTCGCCAGATCACTCAGCGCAAGCAGGACAGGGCTGTACGACAGAAGCGCCCGCGCCGACGAAACCTGCCTGCGGCAGACAGCGCCCTTCGGCTTCGTTCAGGACAGGCCGGCGCTAGGTACAAACCTGCCGCAAGGACGCGGGCGCGACGTGCCCACAAGACACACACAGAAAACGTGAAAAGGCGGCCGGATGGAGCCTACAGCATGCGTTCGATTAGCGGATAGACTGAGGCGAGAGCCTGGTCGATAGCGGAGGCGTCCTTGCCGCCAGCTTCGGCCAGGTCGGGGCGACCTCCGCCCGAACCGCCGACCATTTTGGCGATTTCCTGGACGATTTTGCCGGCGTGGAGCTTTGGCATTAGATCCTTCGTGACCCCGGTTATGAGCGCGACTTTGCCGTCATCCGCGCTGGCGAGAACGACAACGCCGGAACCCAGCTTTTGTCGCAGGGTGTCGACCATCTGGCGCAAGTTATCGCGCTCGACGCCGGAAACCTTCGCCGCGACGACAGATACGTCCTTTACCTTGCGGACGGCTTCGAGGAGATCCTGCGCCTGCGAGCCGGCCGATTTGCGTTTCAATGCATCGAGCTGTTTCTCGAGTTGGCGCGTTGCCTCGAGCTGACGCTCGATGGTAGCGAGAAGTTCGTCCTCATTCGTATTCAGAAGGCTCGCTGCGGATTTTAACGTCGCGAGTGCACGCTGATATTCAGCCAACCCGCGATCGCCGGAGATTGCGTCGATGCGGCGCACGCCGGCGGCGGTGGAGCTTTCGGACGTGATTTTGACTAGACCGATTTCGCCGGTGCGCGCGACGTGCGTTCCGCCGCAGAGTTCTTTGCTGTAGAAGCCGCGCGGCCAAGCGGAGTCGGAGATTGTGACTACGCGAACGTTCGCTTCCGGATATTTGTCGCCGAAGAAAGCCAAGGCACCGGACGAGAGGGCCTCGTCGATGTTCATGATGTCGGTGCGCAACTGCAGGTCTTTGACGATTTGTTCGTTCACCTGCTGCTCGATTTCCGCAAGTTCCGATGGGGCGACCTGGGCGAAATGAGAAAAGTCGAAGCGCAAATGATCGGGCGCGACGAGCGAGCCGGCCTGCTTCACGTGCGTGCCGAGAATATTGCGCAGCGCAGCGTGCAGAAGGTGCGTCGCGGTGTGGTTGCGCATGTCGCGGGCACGGCGTTCGGGATCGGCGACGACGGTGACGCGGTCGTGGAGGCGCAAGTCTTCGTTGGCTTGGACGCGATGCGCGACGAGTCCGCTGACTGGATAATAGGCGCCGCGCACTTCGGCTACTTGCAGCGATTCGGAATCGTTGTAGAACGCGCCGCGGTCGGCCACCTGTCCGCCGGATTCGGCGTAGATGGTGGTGCGGTCGAGAATCACTTCGGCTTCCGTGCCGCGCGGGATTTCGTTGACGAGCTGGCCATCCTTGACGATGGCTTCGATGCGGGAGTCGCGCGTACGCGTCCCGAAATAAAAATCGAGCTCGGTCTTATGCGTCTCTTGCAGCTTCGTGTAGACGGGCTTCGCGACTTCCTTGTGCGCGCCTTTCCAAGAGGCCTTCGATTGCGCCCGCTGCTCCTGCATGGCGCGGTCGAAGGCGGTCCAGTCAACGGCGACGCCCGCATCTCGCGTAACGTCTTCTATGAAATCCCGAGGCAGGCCATACGTGTCGTAGAGCTGAAACGCGAGGCACCCGGCGATGGACACTTGTCCAGCGGCGTTCTGCGACTGGGCTTCACGCATCGCGCTATTGGTGAGTTCTTCGAGCCTCTCCAACCCGACATCGACGGTCCGTGTGAAACGGTTCTCTTCTTCATCGAGAACGCGATTGACGCGCTTCGCTTGCTCCGCAAGCTCTGGGTAAGCGTCGTTCATCAGCTTGCGGACTTCGTCGGACATTGCAGACAGGAACGGCGACGGCGCGTTCAGCATGCGCGCATGGCGCAGTCCGCGGCGGATGATCTTTCGCAGGACGTAGCCGCGACCTTCATTCGAGGGAATCACGCCATCGGAAATCAAGAACGTTGCAGCGCGAGAATGATCGGCAATGACGCGCAAGGAACCGGCTGTCTTCTTCCCTTCCTCGGCTTTTTCTTCCTTCTGCAAATCGAGGCCGCAGAGTTCCGCCGCGCGCTTCATCAGGGGGACAAAAAGATCGGTGTCGTAGTTGCTGATTACGCCCTGGAGGACGGCGGCGGTGCGT
Source organism: Candidatus Acidiferrales bacterium (assembly GCA_050747085.1). Classification (GTDB taxonomy): domain Bacteria; phylum Acidobacteriota; class Terriglobia; order Acidiferrales; family UBA7541; genus Palsa-295. Next base: position 497 of record JBOGNK010000027.1, on the reverse strand, counting down.
TCGAGGCCCATGCCGGTGTCGACGGAGGGCTTCGGAAGCGGATTCAATGTGCCATTCGCGTCGCGATTGAACTGCATGAAGACGAGATTCCAGATTTCGACGTAGCGGCCGCAGTCGCAAGGAAATTTGCAGTTCCCGGCGGTGCAGTCAGGAGTTTCGGGAACGTCCGCGGCGGCTGGGCCCATGTCGTAGAAGATCTCGCTGCATGGTCCGCAGGGGCCGGTTTCGCCCATCTGCCAGAAATTTTCCTTCAGGCCGGGAATTTCGAAGACGCGATCTTTCGGCGCACCCGCGTCGATCCAGAGCTTGTGAGCGTCGCGATCTGGCGGCAGCTTCGTCGTCTTGGATACATCCGCGCCGCCGAAGACGGTGAAATAGAGTTTCTCGAGTGGAACGCCGAACCAATTCTGCGATGTGATCAGTTCCAGGGCATAGGCGATCGCTTCTTTCTTGAAATAATCGCCGAAGGAAAAATTGCCGAGCATCTCAAAAAACGT
>JBOGNK010000026.1:0-27713 GCA_050747085.1 Candidatus Acidiferrales bacterium | reverse complement strand
CGGCAATCTGCCGGATGCCCCAGGGCTTTGTTTTCGTCCGCAGCCATAACCGTAAGGCGCGACCGAAATCATGAATCGAAAACGACGACTCCACCGATCGGGTGCCCCATCGTTCGCGCTGTTTGCGAACGGTGGGTCTTCGGTGTGGACACCGGGCTAATCCACCCGGTTGACAGGTAACAGCACTGGCTCAATCTGCAGGTACGCGCCATGACGGAAGAGCACGGAATGAAATCATTGAAAAGAAACGACGAAACATTGGTGGCGCGCCCAAGGGGACGATTTTAGAACTTTCCTGGGCGACCTCGTGGCAGCCGTATAGACGGCTCTGAATTTCCCTGCGGTCTGTAGCGGATGAAACCAAGCGTATCCTAGCGGTCGGTTCCGCGTGCGGATTCTTAATGCGGCAAGAATCCGGTTGCGACGGTTGCCGCAAACCTGTTCCCTTGTCGCAGCTGATTGCGCGATGTTGTTTGCGGTAAAGACAGATGTTTAGGTACTCTCCTTCGCGTTTCCCTTTCATTCATCATCTGGGCGTTGCTACGAAGCTCCTGAAATCAGCGACACTCATCCGTACCAGCACAACCGCCCAAATCAAGAGGAGAATATCGGGTACAATTGTGAGCAACAGCCCTATCCCACTGCCATTGCGTAACATAAATGGAACTCGCCCTGCTACGTCTCGATATGCCGAAACGAGAGCACCCACTCCAAGAACGAGCAGAACAGTCGTTGCGAACACCGGCCTAATTCGGCCAGGAAAATGAAAGAGGCTTTTCCCTTGTCGACGCAGTTCGCACTCCTTCACAACCACATACCAAAATAGTGCAACGCTCGCTAGAAGCAGGAGGGCGAACGCCAATGTCAAGACGGTAAGGAGCGGCCCGGCAGTTGGGTTTGGGAACCTAAGGCGCTCGCCCACGAAGAGGACGCAAAACCAAACGGCCGCGAGGGGATAATTCAGTCGCATCATGACCCTTTCTGCCGGAACATACAAATTGAAATAGAGTTTATCGCTCGTCAGTGAAAGCGATGTCAAGAACCGAAGACCGATAACCGCGAGTACTTGTGCTGCCGGAATAATGAATCTTAGAGGCTTGCGCACAGTTCCCTCCCGGGCGGGTGGCCCACACTCTTTTTCACGCGACACGCATTGCCGCACGCACACGCGGATGATACCCTCGTGCTACTTCACTTGCGAGTATCTCTTGAGGGTGCCCCGCGCTCGGTTTCTGAGCCTGGGGCCGTTCGGTCCATGTTGCGATTCGACCCATCCCAACACGGCTCACACGAACCTACGGTCGCGGCAATCTGCCGGATGCCCCAGGGCTTTGTTTTCGTCCGCAGCCATAACCGTAAGGCGCGACCGAAATCATGAATCGAAAACGACGACTCCACTCGTCGGGTGCCCTAGCGTTCGCGATGTTCGCGAACGCTGGGTCTTCGATGTAGACACCGCGTTAGTCCACCCGGTTGACAGATATTAGCACCGGCTCATTCTGCATGTGCGCGCGATAACTGCTCCAGAGCCAATCCTTCGGGTTACCAGCGCGTCCGCGCTTCGCCGGATTTCATGTGCGTGTATTGCGCTTTGATGTTGCCACTCTCGCTCCGTCCGATCTCGGGCGGCCAAAAAATAAAACGTAGCCATCCGGATCGGTCACCTCGAAACCGCGCAGTCCGTCGTGTGTATCCTCGAGTGGCGCGCTAAACGCCGCGCCGCGGCCGCCAAAGTCGGCGGCAAGCGCATCGGGGGCCGGCGCATAGACAAAGGCATCCCATCTCAGATGAGGATGGCGGCTGGCGTTCGGCACCGGTGTCACGCCTCCTTCGGACTTCACTAAGAGCTGCGCCCCATCCCTGCAAATGACAGCGAAGAAAGGGTCCGCATCGGGCGCCTGGAATGTAGCCTCAAATCCTAGCTTGTCGCGATAGAACGCTATGGTTCGCGGGACGTCGCTGACGATGAAGCACGGTGAAATCGCCGTGGTCCTTGGTCGTGCGCCCATCGCTGCTCCCGTAGTCGTTGGTTCGGTCGTCGCTGGCGGCGTCATGACGATTCTCCTTCCCCGAACGCCCTTTCGATGCGATTGCTTGTTGCCGGTGGCCGCAGTGCTGATCGCGGGCTTTGAAACCTCGCGGCAGTATCTACAAGTCGGCTCGCTGGCCGTAGGCACGGAATTCACGCCTTTGTAACGGCCGCCTTGCCGTTCAGGCGGGCGCCTACTCCTGCTGGAAGCCCAAAACCGCGCCCGATAAGCGCCATTTAAGCGGGTTTTAACAGCAAGATCCTTGCTCTATTTGCAGCAAGATTTATTCGCTTTGTATTCGCCGAAAAACTAGCGGGTGGAGGCGTCGCTCTCGACTTTGCCGTCGCGAAGACGAATGACGCGGTGCGCGTGGGCGGCTATCTCTGGCTCATGTGTAACAAGGATAATGGTGTTGCCGTTCTCGTGCAGGCGCTGGAACAAAGCCATGATTTCTTCGCCAGTAGCCGAATCGAGGTTGCCCGTGGGCTCGTCCGCAAGCAGGATCGCAGGGTTATTCACCAGCGCGCGCGCAATTGCCACCCGCTGCCGCTGCCCCCCCGACAACTCGTTTGGTTTGTGCATCATGCGTTCGGCGAGATCCACCTGCGCGAGAGCCTTCTTGGCCCGATCGATGCGATCCAGGGCAGGTGTGCCGTTGTAAATCATCGGCAGTTCCACATTGTGAAGCGCGGTGGCGCGTGCCAGCAGATTGAACGTCTGAAAAACGAAGCCGATTTCCTTGTTGCGGATGTAGGCAAGTTCGTCGTCATCAAGCTGGCTGACGAGGCGGCCGGCGAGCCAATAATTGCCTTTGCTGGGCGTGTCGAGACAACCGATCAGGTTCATCAGCGTCGACTTGCCCGATCCCGAGGGCCCCATGATGGCCACGTATTCGTTCTTGCGAATTTCGATGTTGACGCCGCGGAGCGCGTGCAGGTGCTCCGTGCCCATTTCGTAGGTCTTCCAGAGGTCCTCGGTCTTGATGACAATACCGGCGGACACGAAGTCTTCGCGATAAACCTGACCCGCAATTTCGGCAACTGACGATGCCATCGAACCCTCAGCGATTTAAATTACCACTAATTTACTCAGATGCGGCGACGAGAGCGAAGGTCGTTGCCGAAAGAGCAAAAAATTGCCGATCAATAAACGCAGCCAACGCTAGCTGCTGCTTCCTTCGTCCTTAGCCAAGCTGTTATCGACCTTAATGGTCGCCCCGGGCTTCAATGTGCGCAGAACCTGGTAGCTACCTGTGACAATTTGGTCGCCCGCTTTCAAACCGTCAGTGACTTCTATATTGGTCGTCCCGGTGATGCCAGTTTTGACCGGAACGAAGACCGCTTTGTTGCCGCGAACGACGAAAACTCCCTGAATTTCCTTTTTCTCGGCGTTCAGTTCGTCTGCGGTCGCAGCAAGCGTCACGTTCGATCCCGGGTGCGCCGCCTGATTGAGCTCTTCCTGCGTACGAACCGCGACGGCCTGGATCGGAATACTGAGCGCGTTCGCGCGGTGAGCCGTCTGAATTTTGGCCGTGCAGGAAAGTCCCGGACGCAGTGACTCAGGTGCGTCGGTGATGCGAACGACGACCTTGAAGTCGCGCGCCTCTTGTGTGTTAGCGGTTGTCTGCTGGGTAGCTGCCTGGCCGGACTGGCGCAGAATAGCAAGGTCGCCCACTTCGGTAACGATGCCGTGAAGAATCTTGTTGGGCAGCGCATCGACCGTCACGTCGGAGCTTTGACCATCTCGAAGATTGGTGATGTCCGTTTCGTCGACCATAACTTCGGCGGTGACAATGCTCATGTCGGAAATGGTCATCAAGAAACTGCCCTCGGCATTCTGAATGCCGGGAACAACGTTCTCACCGACACGGACAGGAATAAAGCTGACGATACCGTTAATTGGGGCTCGATAGGTGGTCTTCCGTAGAACGTCTTGCTGGTGAGCCAAAACGGCACGAGCCTGCTGGACCATCACAGAAGCCTGCTGGCTGGAATCGCGCATTTGGTTCAGGCTAGCCTGCGCGGCTTTCAGTGCCGCGGCAGCGCTATCGTACGTGGCTTTTGCGGCATCGTAGTCGGACTTGGCAATGAGTTCTTCGGTGTAGAGAGATTGAGAGCGCTGCCAATCGAGCTTGGCTTTTTCGAGGTCGGACTGACGTTGGGCGAGAGTGGCTGTAGCGGCCTCATATCCCGCGCCAGCCGCTTGTGATGCGGCTTGCGCACCCTCAAGCTGGGCCTGTTGGGCGCGAACGTCGGCGGCCGGTTGGATGCTATCGATATGAAGCAAAACGTCGCCGACATGGACGTGCTCGCCTTCCTTGACGACGATGTCGGTGATCTTGCCGAAGCCTTCTCCGAGAATGTTCGTGTAATTCTTCGGGCGAACTTCGCCGGAGGCAGTGACGACCGAGGTGAGATCCTGGCGGATAACGTCAGCCGTTTGGACGGTGACCACCCCTTTATTCACTTCGTAGACGCTGACAAGCACGATGGTGCCGAGAACAACGAGCGCACCGGCGCTGATGGCGATCTTCTTGCCTGTCTTCATTCGCCGAATCCTTTTGTCCGATCTTTATGACTGGACGATGATTTCTCGCGTTCGATTAATGGATACGCCCGGGAAGGCAGGAATGTTTCGAATTGAGCTCGAGAACTTAGACGCCGAGCACAAGGATAGGGAAAGGGAGGTGATGTCCGACTGTTCAGATTCTGGCTCCGGTTCCCGATCATAGCGCGGAGTCGCGCATCCACACGTTCACGACGAATAGCGGCGTAGTATGAGCCCGCGCCAACTTTCGCTGGCTTTTGCCGTGACCGGTTATTCTAAATCGTTTTGACGCCGAGGGAAAATGAAAGTTCCCAGCATGCTTCGGGGCGGCAAGGGTGGTCGGAAGTGAGGTTGGACGTCGGGCCGAACGAGCCCGGGACCATGAGTTCGCTACCTTGAACGACTGACACAGGGTCCGGCAGGGCCAAGGCAACCCCTCCCTATCGAAACGTCTCTTAGATACAACGATCGGTGCGGAGAAGGAATTTTTCCGCAAGCGGCGCAGCCGCTCGCGAAACCTTTGGAAGTTAGCACTGGGAAACAGGGCGGGAAGGCCTGAGCTACATTAAAGGCGTGAGGAACATTCGATTGACCTGTCCTTTAGGACGGGCTAAGATTCATCCCTCAGGGTAGGTGTGAAAATGCATCGCTCGGCCAAGGTACGTGCTTTCGTTATTTTGGCAGGGGCGTCGTTGTGTCTGGGGACTTTTGCATTCGCAACCCCTTCTCGCCAAGACCAGGACGACCAGGCAAAAAAAGACGCCAGGCAAGTCATTAAACAAGAGAAAAAAAAGGAGAAACAGCTTTTTAAGGAGCTGGATCCTCAATATCAGAAGTGGCTGAACGAGGACGTCGTCTACATCATCACGCCTGAAGAACGCAGCGCATTTCTCCACCTTTCGACCAACGAAGAGCGGGACCAATTCATCGAGGCATTTTGGGCACGCCGCAATCCCGACCCGGACTCGCCCGAAAACACCTACAAAGAAGATATCTATCGCCGCATCGCATATGCGGACGAACACTACTCGTCGGGCATCCCGGGATGGAAGACGGACCGCGGCAAGATTTACATCATCTGGGGACCACCGGATGAGACCGATTCCCACCCCAGCGGTGGCACCTACGAGCGCCCCCCGGAAGAGGGTGGTGGCGAAACAACGACCTACCCCTTTGAAGACTGGCGGTATCGATATCTGCCAGGGCTTGGCGAGAACGTGATCTTCGAGTTCGTCGATCCCACGATGACGGGCGAATATCACCTGACCATGGACCCCAGCGAGAAGGATGCCCTGCTGTATGTGCCCGGCGCGGGCCTGACGATGAACGAGGCAATGGGGCTGAGCACAAAAGCGCAACGGTTCCAGAATACCGACGGGACGCACATGGATGAGACCGGCGGATTCCAGACGGAACAATACAACGAGTTTACGCGCCTGGAGCAATACGCGAAGGCCTTCCAACCCCCGCCTGTGAAATTCAAGGACCTCGAGGCAGTGGTCACGTCTCGGTTGGTGAAAGATCAGATCAAGTTCGATTATCGATTCGACTTCATGAAGCTTACTTCAGACGCCGACCTGGTGCCGATTACCGTACAAATTCCGACGCGGCAACTGAGTTTCGCGGAAAAGGATGGCGTGGATACGGCGACGCTGCATTTGTTCGCACGCATCACAACGCTAACAGGCCGCCGTGTGCAAGTGTTCGAGGATACGCTGACGGATTCGGTGCCCGTATCGTTGCTGCAGCAGTCGCTGAAGACGTCGCAGATCTATCAGAAGGCGGTCCCGTTGACCCCGGGACTGTATCGGCTGGATATCGTGATTAAGGACACGACGAGCGACAATGTCGGCGTGGTGAATGCGCGATTGGCCGTGCCTCAGTTTTCTGATGACAATCTCGGAGCCAGCACGTTGATCCTGGCGGATGAAATCAACCGGGTATCGGCACAGAATATCGGGCTGGGACAGTTCGTAATTGGAGATGTGAAGGTTCGGCCGAAGCTGGATGGCATCTTTACGCGCACCGATCCGATGGGTATTTTTCTTCAGATTTACAATCTGAAGACGGATCCTAAGACGCATCGTGCCGATGCTTCAGTGGAGTACCGGATCCTCAAGGGTAAAGACCCGACGCCGGTTTTGAAATTTGATGTGCCGGCGGACAAAATCGACCAGCACGGCGAACAGCTTACGATCGAGCAGCGAATGACGCTCGGCTCGCTCACTCCAGGCCGCTACAAGCTTGAGGTTGCGGTGACAGATAATCTCGCGAAACAAACGATTACGCCGGCAGCGGAATTTACCGTGAAGCCTGCACCGGCAGCGCAAGAGTCACAGGGGGCACAGGCGGCCCAAGGTTCGCACAGCGGGAGGTAGACCGGCTTGCGTTGGAAAGCATTTCGCGTTCCCTTCCTGATCGCGCTCGGGTGCGTGCTGGCACCCGCATCGTTTGCCCAGCGCGAAGGAAAGATCTCGGGCGTTGTGTTGGACGCGAAGGGCACGCCGCAGATGGGCGCGACGATAATGGTCGCCTCTGAGCACGCGCTGAACCCAAGATCGCTCGACTTGCTGACGAATGCGCGTGGCCGTTTCTCGACCGCGACAATTCCTCCCGGACCGTACACAGTTAAAGTCAGCTTGGCCGGCTTCCTGCCCGCGATGGAGCAGCGCGTACGCGTGAGTGAAGACCACGTCACGGTGTTGCAAGTGGTGCTGGGGTCCGTGTTTTCGTCGTTCGGGGAATTGCGCCAGGAGAATGCCGAGAAGATTTCGCCGGACGATTGGACGTGGGTGTTGCGGTCGTCGCCAGATACGCGATCCGTTCTGCGGTGGACGGAAGGCCCCATCTTGACCAATGCGCAATTGAGCGGAGTTGCGGAGGCCGCGCAGAGGCAGGCAGACCATCTGATGATGCAGCTCACGTCGGGCACCGATCATCCAGGGTCGGTGGGGGCGGCAACGGACTCGCCGGCAACAACAACGTTTCTGTACGACATGGGTGTCGGGGAAACAGCACGCCTCTTGATGGCTGGGCAGTTCAGCTACAGTCCCGAAGCTCCTGCCGGCGGGTTTGTGGCGGAGTGGTTGCCATCGGGCAGCACCGGGTCAGGGCACGTCATGATGCTTGAGGCGCGAGAGGCGCAGTTCGGGCCTATCGGGCCGGTTTTCCGGGGCGTGCGGATTTCCGATTCGAACGCTATAGCAATCGGCGACAGCGTCAGCATTCGATACGGTGCTGAATTCATTGCCGCAGGTCTGGAAGGAACGGCGCAATCGTTACGGCCGCACGGCGAGGTAGCAGTACATGCGACGCCGACATGGATGTTATCCGGAATCGTAGCCGCGCAGTCGCCGGAAGGAATGGATGACAACGGAGCAGTCCAGACCGCCTTGAATAATCTGGACGATTTTCCCATCCTTATGATGCGTGATGGAAGGCCTGTGCTGGAGGACGACTGGCACGAGGAATTTTCCGTGGACCACGCGTTGGCAAAGAAGGCGGACATCGAGGCGGCGGTGTTCCACGATCAGTCCTCGCATACGGCCCTGATCGGACGGGGCGGCATGGGCGTTCCCGGATTCCTGCAGGATTATTTCTCTAATGTGTTTGCGTATGACGGCGGGCGATTGTCTTCTGGCGGAGTGCGCGTCGCTTATAGGCAACGCTTGACGGATGGCCTGAGCACGACTTTGGTTTACGCGTATGCGGGCGCGCTAGCCCCCGACGACAGCATTGCTGACGCCGCGCTGCGCGATGAGCTAACCACAAAATATCGACATAGTGTCGCGGGACGAGTGACTGCGAAGGTTCCACACCTCGGAACGCAGCTGACCGCCGGGTACAAATGGATCGGTGGGCCTGCGGTTTCGCAAGTGGACGGCTATGGCGAATCTCTTTATCAAATGGACCCATACCTCAGCATGGAGATTCGCCAACCTCTGCCGAAAGCGCTGCCATGCCATATGGAGCTCGTCGCTGATGCCGGGAACCTTCTGGCCCAGGGCTATGTCCCGCTCTCGACGAGCGATGGCCGTGTTGTGTTGGTTTCTTCCTACAGGTTCTTCCGTGGTGGCCTTAGCGTGCAGTTCTAGGTCCTAGAACGTCTACCGGAATCGGGAACATGCCTTCCACAAACGGAAACTCCAGATTAAGGCCGGATGCTGAATCGTCGCAAGTGTCAGCAAATGAGCCAGATATATGGGAGGATCGAGATCCGCATGCTGGAAGCAGACGTGCTAGCGTTAGAGAGCAACTGGGTACGGGTGTCTTTCGCATGGGCGACGGCGTATCGACGAGACTGGGCGCGGTAACACTGGCGGTTCTGACGTTTGCGGCCATCGTGTTTGCCGTTCTGAACTTCCAGCAGGGAACTCACGTTACGTTGCCGTACGACGGCGCCACGTGGCTCGAGAGCGCGCAGGGCTTGGTGGCGAGGCAGATCAACCCCGATTCGCCCGCCGCGAAAGCAGGACTCCAGCGGGGGGACGTCCTGGAATCGCTTGCCAACCAGCCAGTTCATCGGGGAGTAGATGTCGCACGGATCTTGTCGCGAGCTGGCACGTGGGCCGAGCTTCCGTACCAGATTCGCAGGAACGGGGAGTCGTTCACGGTTCCGCTGATCACCGCGGCGCAGCAGAATCCAGACTCGCGCACCGACGATCTTCTTCGCGTAATAGCGCTGCTTTATCTCTCGATCGGTCTTTTTATTTTCGTGCGACGGTGGAACGCGCCCCGCGCGATTCACTTCTACATCTTTTGCCTCGTGTCGTTCATTCTCTACAGTTTCCATTACACCGGGAAAATCGATGCGCTGGGCCACTGGTCAACGTTCGATCAGGAGATCTACTGGGGCAATGCCGTCGCGCTCCTGCTTCAACCCGCGCTATTGATTCACTTTGCGCTCGTGTTCCCTGAAAGGCGAAAACGGCTGGCACCAGTTCTGTCCGTAATCTACCTGCTACCTGCGTTGCTGCTCGGACTGCAGGTTTTTGTCGTGAAGGGATGGTGGGGATTCCGGCCGTCGCTGGGCGCGCGAATTACGCTCGATCAGTACGATTACGCCTACATGGCGCTCTACTTCCTGGCGGCCGGAGGAATTTTCCTTCGCCGGTACATGAGGACGCCGAGCGGCGTGCTGCGCCAGCAACTGAAGTGGGTAACAGCGGGCACCTTTGCCGGGATCGCTCCTTTTCTAGGCGGGTACATAGCACCGTACCTCTGGCTGAACGGCATCGTGCCGTCGTGGACGAAACTGTGCGTGCTGTCTCTGGTGCTGATCCCGCTTTGTTTCGGATACGCGATCATCCGTTACAGGCTGATGGATGTTGACATCATCTTCAAGCGCGGCCTGGCATACACGTTCGCCACAGCCGGCGTAGTTGGCGTCTACTTCGGGACAATTGCTCTGATCGGCGTGCTGTTCCACCAGCGATTGACGTCAGCAGGGCCGACCGGTGAGGTGATTGCGATCGTCGTGGCGGCGTTCCTCTTTCAACCGATTCGAGACTGGGTGCAGGCGCGACTGGATCGCTTCTTCTATCGCGACCGGCTGGACTACCGGCGCACTCTGATCGAGTTCGGGCGCACGTTGACGAATGAAGTAAAACTCGAGCGCCTATTGAGTTCGGCGCTTGACCGTATCTCGCAGACACTTCTCGTAGATCGGCTGGCAATTTTTCTGGAAGACTCGACAGCACCCGGCAGGTTCTCGCTCTCACGATTGAAGGGCGATCCGCAAAGCCGGTCATGCTCCGAATTCCGAGCAGACCAGGACTTGTGGGCCGAAGAACTGGATTTGAGTTTCCTTGATCCACAGCGGCCAGCACTCCAAGATGGATGTCTGTTCTACGAGTCGGCACGCACTGCCTTGAAGGAAACCGAGAGCGTGCGGCGGGCGCTCGATTGCTTGCAAGTGAATTATTTCATTCCGTGCCGGTTCCACGATCGCACGGTGGCTGTCTTAGGTTTGGGCAAAACGGTGGACGGCGACTTCCTCTCCACGGAGGACTTGGAACTGCTGTCAACGATCGCTGGGTACGTCGCGGTGGCGGTTGAAAACGCGCGGCTCTATCAATCGCTGGAACAAAAGGCATTACAGGTAGAGCGGCTGAAGGATTTCAGCGAGAGCATCATCGATTCGCTCAAAATCGGCGTCGCAACGGTCGACCGGGAAAGCCGCGTGGAATCGTGGAATCCGCCTCTCGAGGAGCTTTTGGACGTAAAGCGCAACGAAGCGATCGGACGCCGGCTGTACGAGCTTCTGCCGGGCGACCTGGCGGCGGAGATCGCGTCACGGTCAATCGACGGACATGCTTCCGGGATTTACAAATTCCCATTGAGCGCACGCGGCGGGCGGCGACTAGTGCTCAACGTGTCGATTGCGCCGCTGGTTGGCAAAGATGGAGCGCGGTTGGGCCGGCTGATTCTGCTGGACGACATCACACAGCGCGTGCGCCTGGAAGAACAGATCCTGCAGACGGAAAAACTGACGTCGCTCGGATTGCTCGCGGCCGGCGTGGCGCATGAAGTAAACACGCCGCTGGCAGTGATCTCGAATTACATTCAGATGCTCGCCAAGCAAATACCGGGCGATGACCCGCGACAAAGAACGATCGATCGCATCGTGAAACAGACGTTCCGCGCGAGCGAGATCGTAAACAATCTGCTGAATTTCTCGCGGACGGGAGGTTCTGAGTTCCGCGAGGTCGACCTGAACGCCGTCTTAGAGGAAACGCTGACGCTCGTGCAGCATCCCTTGCGTACAGTTCGCGTGAACGTGCTGCGTAACTTTGGAACGGAGTTGCCGCTGGTCCTAGGCTCGACGACACGATTGCAACAAGTGTTCCTGAATTTGTTCATGAACGCACGCGATGCGATGCCCCAAGGCGGCATGCTTGAAGTGCGTACGGGGCAGCGCAACGGGTCGGTTGAAGTTGAGGTGACGGACACCGGAGCGGGCATTCCGCCCGAAAACTTGAACCGGATTTTCGATCCATTTTTTACAACGAAAGCGTCCGGCAGGGGAACGGGGCTTGGTCTTTCGGTAAGCTACGGTATCATTAAAGAGCATGCAGGTAAGGTGGACGTGCACTCGACGCCGGGAAAAGGCACATCTTTTCGACTCGAATTCCCCGTAGCAAGGAAAGCCGCAGTTCATGCTTAGAGGCTCGGTTTTAGTTGTAGACGACGAAGTCGAAATTCGCGAAGGGCTCGAAGCCCTGCTTACCTCGGAGAATTTCGACGTGTCGGTAGCGGAGAACGGCGAAGCGGGGCTCCGCAAGCTCGAAGACCAGCCGTTCGACCTGATGCTGCTGGACGTGAGCCTGCCCGATCGTAACGGCATCGAACTCCTGCGCGAGATCCACAGCCGCGATCCACACTTGGCGATCATCCTAATCACTGCGTTCGGATCCATCGACATGGCGCGCGCGGCGTTCAAGAGCGGCGCGCAAGATTACATCACGAAACCGTGGTCGAATGATGAGCTGATAGCCCAAGTTTCGCTCGCGATCGAGGGACGGCGGCTGCGAGAGGAAAATGTCCAGCTAAAACGGGCGTTGAAGCAGCGATACAACTTCCCCAACATTATCGGCAAAAGCGAGAAGATGCTGGCAGTGCTGGACCTGGTGAGCCAAGTCGCGCCATCGCGCTCAACAGTGCTGATTCAGGGCGAAAGCGGAACTGGAAAAGAAGTTATTGCGAAAGCGCTGCATTCGGCATCGTCGAGGGCCGAAAAGGCGTTCATTCCGGTCAACACCGGCTCCATTCCGGTCGATTTGCTCGAATCGCAGCTCTTCGGACATGTGAGGGGCGCGTTTACAAGCGCGATAGCGTCCAAGAAGGGACTGTTTGAGGTGGCCGATCAGGGGACGATCTTTTTCGATGAGATTTCAACGGTCAGCCCCGAAACGCAAGCCAAGTTGCTGCGTGTGATTCAGGAGCGCGAATTCATGCGCCTGGGCGGAACGGACACGATCAAGGTCGACGTGAGAATCCTGGCCGCATCGAACGAAGACTTGTTAAAGCTGGCGCGCGAAGGTAGATTCCGTGAAGATTTGTATCACCGGTTGAACGTAATTTCGATCCAGCTTCCCCCGTTACGCGAGCGGAAGGAAGATATTCCCTTGTTGGTTGACCGTTTTCTGGACCAGTTCTGCAAGGAGAATGCGAAGCCGTCAAGGCAGTTCACTCATAGCGCCATGAGGCTTCTAATGGATTACGACTGGCCGGGCAATGTGCGTGAGCTGGAGAATGCGGTCGAGCGGGCTGTCGTACTCTCCACCAGCGAGTTAATGGATGTAGATCTACTGCCCGAGAGCGTGCGGACGCGCGAGATCGTGAAGGGAGTGCGGCTTCAGCTTGCCGAGTTTATGTCGGCGACACACGGCGAAGCAGGCGGACGGGCTGCGACCCAAATGTCTCTCTTCGAAATTGTCGAAGAGGTGGAGCGGCGGCTCATCATCGATATGCTCGAGCGCACGAGTTGGAACCAGACGGAGGCGGCGGAGCGGTTCCAGGTACCTCTTTCGACGCTCAACCAGAAAATTAAGCGCCTCGGGATCGAGACACGGCGCCGAAGTGCCCCAGCAGCGCGAGCAGCCGGCGCAGGATATGCAGATGATCCGGCCGAGTTATCTGCCAGCGAGTAAGTTCAATCTTTAAAGACATTTAAATCCTCTCTGCACGTACAAGGCGTGGCTCCGATCGCGCTAGTACTCAGTTCCGTACTACGAGAAAATTTTACGGCACAAGGAATTTTCTACCCTTTTTCAGGTGGATACCCGAGGGCGCGGGTCAGGTATCTTCTGTAGCCTGAGCTAGTTCTAGAACTGTCAAACTTTGGCACATTAACTGCAAATTTGTGGGCCGTGGCTGAGACCCCCGCCCCTCAGCAGGCGGCTCAAGAACCGATCTACTCGCAGACCTCACTCGCTCTCGGGGGACGCGCAGCTTGCAGTTGACGCAAGCTCGCGAAAACAGCCGCTTCCAGAAAAGAAGTGAAAAACTTGCTCTGCCCGGTGTGTCCGGGGGGAAGCAGACACGAGGCCCACATTGAAGAAAATGCGCGTGTTTTCCGGCAATGCTCAAGAGGAATGCAGGGAGAAGAAAGGCAGTGTCGACGGCTCCAATTTTTTTGTTTTCTGCGAAAAGAACACTGGAGTGGCGCAGTTTCGGGCAGGTTCGCTAGGCGAATCAGAAAGCAGTCTGGAGCGGGTCGCCGGCTTGTTCGCGATGCAGTGCCTCGTTCGTGGGTACAATCCTGACGATTTCATCGTGCTCGTGCCTGCGCAGCAGGCGGTGGTAGGCGAGCTTGTATCGCGAGCGCGAGAGCTGCTGGAGGAAGGCCGGTCCGTGGCGGGTCCGGCGGATTTGAGCCCGCGGCAAAGAGAAGTGCTTCACTCCGTGATGTGCAATCGAGCGAATAAAGAAATCGCCTGCAAATTGAACATCACTGTGCGCACGGTAAAGTTCCATATCTCCACGCTGCTCAGCAAGTTCGGCGTGGAAAATCGCGCGGAACTTGCGCGCCGTGCAGCGGGTTTGCTGCAGTCACTGACCGTTGAAACGGAAACTTCGATCGTGAATCTCGGCGCGGTGGCTCCGAATGTGGAGCGCACAGAGACAGCTCGGCCGTTAGGGCCGCGTCCGGTAAACACGAACTTCCGTGTGGAACCGAGGCCTCGCAGCGTTCGATTTAACGGGCAGGCTGCGACGGCTTAGTGCAGCCGCACTCGGGCTTTTGAAGAATTTAAAGAAATGCTACCCGCAGGCCGGTAAGCGTCTTTGGACCAGGACGCTTTAGGCGCAGGCTCTTGCTTCCGACACAAGAGCCTGCGCCTTTTCTTCTTATCAGATGCCTTCGTGCGAATCCGACGGGCGTGTGGTTTGCGACAACGCAACGGACGCTCGCGTTGACCGCGCGCTGGCCTCGCCTTACGCTGATTGCAACTCAAATTGTGGGGGGATAGGCTTTCAGAACCGGTTGCAGCACACCGGCTTGCGCCCATGGCGTCCATCGACGACGAACTTAACCAAATCGAGCGTGACATTCGCACGCTGAAGATCGAATTCGAGCAATACTTCGGCGGAGGCAGGAAGCGTCCGCCGACGGACACGCAATGGCGCCTCGAAACGCTAATGAAGCGTCACGCTGAGCGATTGGCTGACCTCAATTACGGGCAGCGGTTCCGGTACAACAATCTGGCGCAAACCTACGCAAAATACCAGGACATGTGGCGCAAGAAGACAGCGCAACGCGAAACGGGCGCCGAGCAGCATCATTTCGGCGCGGCCGCGAAGGCAATCGCTGCCGAACGGGCGAAAGGCAGATCCGCGCAGGAGTCCTCAGCAAAAAACTTGGGTAGTACAAATAATCACGAACAAAAAGGCAAGGCGCCACACGAACCGATTTTTAAGCTGACCTTCTCGAATTTGAATGC
This sequence comes from Candidatus Acidiferrales bacterium, assembly GCA_050747085.1. Taxonomy (GTDB): domain Bacteria; phylum Acidobacteriota; class Terriglobia; order Acidiferrales; family UBA7541; genus Palsa-295. The sequence continues at coordinate 12,694 of JBOGNK010000026.1, read as the reverse complement.
GCCCGGCCAGAGCCGAGATATGAACAAAGTGGACGAACTGTACAAGAAAATGACGGAAGCGCGCCAGCAAACAGGTGAGGGTGCAGGCACCCCGAGCCTGAAGGATTTCGAAAGTTTCGTCGAGCGCAAGACGCAGGAACTCCGAAAGAAGGGCGCGCATCAAGTGGAATACGCGCTTATCGTCGAAAATGGTCGCGTAAAGCTGAAAGCGCGCATTTCTAACTAGCGAGAAGACGTTTTGGGGTCCATCCCGCAGATCGTCTACCAGCTTTTCCGCGTCAAAAATCGGGCGTTAATCGATCTTCGGTTTTTCGCGCCAGCGCGCTACACTGGCTGGCTCTTTCGCTTCGCAGGGTACTAGCCCCATGCGACAAGGCTGAAGGCCAGGGACGTCCTTACTGATCCCAAAAAGGAAATCAGGAGATTGTACCGGTGACCATCGAACGGGCATTGATCAGCGTGTATGACAAGACGGGCCTGGTGGAGTTTGCGCGCGAACTGGTGTCGATGAAGGTGGATATCGTGTCGACGGGCGGGACAGCGCGGTTACTGCGCGATTCGGGAATTCCGGTGCGCGACGCAGCGGAGCTGACCGGCTGGCCGGAAATGCTGGGCGGCCGCGTCAAGACTTTGCACCCGAAAATCCATGGCGGTATTTTGTACAGGCGGGAACTCGAGGAACACCGCGCAGAGGCGAAGAAGCACGGAATAGCGCCGATCGATCTCGTGGTCGTGAACTTGTACCCATTTTCGGCGACCGCGGCGAAGCCGGGCGTTACTTCCGAAGAGTTGATCGAGAACATCGACATAGGTGGGCCGTCGATGGTGCGGTCGGCGGCGAAGAACTTCCAAAGCGTGGGTGTGGTCACCGATCCGGCGGATTACGCTGCAATCGGGCAGGAGCTGAAGCAGAAAGGCGAACTGAGTCTGGCGACACGTCTTGCCCTGGCCCGGAAGGCGTTTGCGCGAACCGCGCGATATGACGGAGAGATTGCAACTGAGTTAGAGCGTCTGGCTGTAAACGGAAGCGTCAGCCTGAGACAACTGGAGGTGCTGCCCGAGCGCATCCACATCGCGCTTGAACGAAAACAGACCATGCGCTATGGCGAGAACCCGCATCAGGCCGCGGCACTCTACGTTCCAGCTGGCACGTCGGCGTCGGGGTTGGCGCTAGCAAAGCAACTGCAAGGCAAGGAGCTGTCATACAACAATCTGGTCGACTTGGATGCTGCGTGGGGACTGGCACGCGAGTTTCGCGAGCCTGCTGCCATCATCATCAAGCACAACAACCCTTGCGGCACAGCCGAGCAGTCGTCGTTGCGCGATGCGTATTTGCGGGCGCTCGCGTGCGATCCGGTGTCAGCGTTTGGCAGCGTGATCGCTTTCAATCGCGTGCTGGACGGTGCAACGGCGGAAGAAGTGGCGAAGCTATTCGTAGAATGCATCGTGGCACCCGGGTATGAAAGAAACGCGTTGGAAAAGCTCGGGACGAAGAAGAATTTACGGCTGCTCGAATTGCCGTCAGGCGAAGAGGCTCGTGAACTGGGCCTGAAACGAATTTCCGGCGGGGTTCTTGTGCAGGAGCCGGATGATCAGGCGTTGAATGAGGCGGACCTGAGGGTGGTTAGCGAACGGAAACCCACGGATGCGGAAATGAAGTCGCTGCTCTTTGCCTGGAAGGTTTGCAAGCACGTGAAGTCGAACGCGATCGTGTTCGCACGCGAAGGACAGACTGTAGGAATCGGAGCCGGACAGATGAGCCGCGTTGATTCGGTAAAGCTGGCAGCTATGAAGGCCGCGACGTCCGGACTATCGCTGAAAGAGAGCGTTCTCGCGTCCGATGCGTTCTTTCCATTCCCAGACGGCGTTGAGGAGGGTGGAAAAGCAGGCGCGACGGCGGTAATTCAGCCCGGAGGGTCAGTGCGCGATGCTGACGTGGTAGCAGCCGCCAACAAAGTCGGAATGGCAATGTTAGTGACTGGAATGCGGCATTTCCGACATTAGCCAAGTCGCTCCACCTGATCGAGCGCCGATCACTTTCGACGCGGCTTTCGCATGAGCGCTCCTTGACGATGAAAAGTTATGTCGACGACGCGCATCGGCCCATCGCCGGCCGAAATTTCCGAACGTAGTGTATAAGTATCGGAGTCGACGCGAATGATGATCGAGCGTTTAGGCTGCCCATCTACTGAATTGAGGAACACCCACTTCTTGGAGTCGGAGCTCATAAGGCTGAGTTGCGTGGCGGCTGATTTCTCCCACGGCACAAGATCCGGAGTGAAGTGTCGGAAACGGAGCTCGACACCGCCAGGCTTCTGATTGAGGGCATATAGCTCGACCAGCAACGTGTGACTATCTTCGAACAGCCGAAATGTGCCGAGCATTTGTCCGGCTTGCGGTGGCGTCCAGGTCTGCTCGGCTGTGCGCGGCCCCCATTTTCCCACCCAGCGACCAGCAAGCCAGGCAAGATCGGCTAATCGGGCAGGCTCACCGGCGGACTCCGTGGAAGCCGAAGATTGCGTTCCGGTCGAAGGGGACGAGCCCGAAACGACAGCGGCATGCCCGGGGTTTTCCGCCGTCTTGAAAAATTGCGTCTCCGGAAAAGATCCCACCGGATCCGATGGGCGCGCGCTCGTCGACAAGGTGGCTAATCCCAATGCAAGCGTCAGGACGAGAACAATCTCGCCGAGCGGAGTTAGAAGCCGAATCCGAATTGCTGGGTTCATTCGCTAAGCGTGGTTTACGTCAAATATACGTACAGCAAGGCCCGGCAAGGAGCGCTTGTTCCCGACTGATCGGAGCGCCGCGACCAAACAACTCAGTGGGCACTAGATGCAGGAAGCCGACCTGGCGCAACGCAGACTGGCCACGCACCCAGAAACCAATTCCGAGCGTCTCATTATGGGGACGCATCTGTGCGACGGGCGAAGACAACCGCAGGGGAAACTTTTGACCCACTCGCACTGCTATATGATAATTGAAGATTAGCTTCCGTCGCGAAAACAATTCTGAATGACCAATTTCGAGCGTGCCATGAAACTGATTCCCAGTATCGTTGTGCTGACCGCACTCTGCAGTATTCCCGCCGGCGCGGCGAGGAAAGGACAAACACAGAAGCCCGCTACGCCTGCCGAAGCCCAGACGGGAACATCCGAGCGTGCACCGCTCTCCGAATCACAGCAGGCTGAATTGTACAACGATTTCACACAAGCGCACCTGCTCGAGCAGCAGTTCGAGGTAACCGGACAGGACAGCCTGGCTGATCAGTCCATCGCTGCATATAAAAAGGCCCTCGCACTGGCGCCGGATTCCTCCGTCGCGCGCGAAAGGCTCGCAGAAATCGAAGCGCAGTCGCAACACATTAAGGAAGCTGTGTTGGATGCCAGGGAAGCCCTGGCGCTCGACTCGAAGAACGTAGACGCTCACCGGCTGCTGGCGCGCATCTACATCCGCAGCCTCGGTGACGTGAGTGCGGGAGAGGTGCAGAAAAAGAGCATTGACGAGGCTATCGAGCAATTCCAGGACATTCTGGAGCTCCAGCCGAACGACTCGTATTCGTCACTGTGGCTCGCGCGATTGTACCGGTTTGAGAATCAGCACGATCAAGCAGAAAAAATCCTCCGCAATGTTTTGCAACATGAGCCGGACAACGGGCAGGCATTGGAGCAACTGAGTCAACTTCTGACCGATGAGGGCCGCACGCAGGAGGCGGTGAGTTTGCTGTCCCAAGCCGCCGCCGCTTCGCCGTCACCAGACATTTACGACTTACTCGGCACGGCGTACACGCAGCAGAAGGACTGGCCCAAGGCGGAACAGGCGTACGAACAGGCAATCGCTCAGGATCCAGACGAGCCCAACTATCATCAGGGGTTGGCGGAAGCGTTGATCGAGGAAGGGAAATATCCTGAGGCTCTCGCCCAATACAAGAAGCTTTCGGAACTGCAACCCGGAACCGCAGAAAACTACGTGCGCATGGCCGAACTCTATCGGCGGCTGGGGAAATTCGAGGAGGCAAAAACCAGCATTCTGCGCGCGAAGGAGCTGGCGCCAGGGAACCTGCAGGTGCTCTATAACGAAGCGCTCCTTTACGAGGACCAGGGGAACTACGATCAGGCGGCCCAGATCTTGACAGACGCGATCGCCGGCATGAAGGCCCAATCGAGCACGAATCCGGGTGGCTCGAATGCATTGGCCATCCTGTACGAACAGCTTGGGCACGTATACGAACAGGGGCAGAACTATCCCGAGGCGATCGAAACCTATCAGCAGATGGCTAAATTGTCGCCGGACCAACAGAAGCGCGCGCAAATGTTGCTGATCGGCGCCTACCGCGAGAATCGCGAGATCGATCGAGCCGTTGACGAGACGAAGAAAGCGCTTGCACAGTGGCCGAAAGATCCGCAGTTGACAGTCAGTTTGGCGATGCTCTACGGTGAAAAAACGGACGCCCCCGACGCGACCAAGCTGCTACAGGGATTGCTCCATGGGAACGCGAGCGATCAGCAGATATACGTTGATTTGGCGCAGGTTCAGGAACGCAGCAAGAAATACACCGACGCTGAAAAGTCGGCTCAGAAGGCGGAGGAGCTGGCGACCGCTCCAGTGGATAAACAGACAGCGTGGTTCATGCTCGGCGCGATCTACGAGCGTCAAAAGAAATACGAACTGGCCGAACAGGAATTTCAAAAGGTGCTCCAGGAAAATCCCAACAACGCGCCTGTGCTCAACTACTACGGCTACATGCTGGCGGATCGCGGTGTCCGTCTCGACGAAGCAACTTCGTTGATCCAGAAGGCAGTAAAGCAGGAACCAACGAACGGAGCGTACCTGGACAGTTTGGGGTGGGCGTACTACAAGCAGGACAAGCTGGCGGAAGCGCAGGAATACTTGCACCAAGCAGTGGACCACGACAGAGACGATCCCACGATTCTGAGCCATCTAGCCGATGTGTACGTGAAGCTGGGCGAAAACAAACAAGCCGCCGACACGCTGGAGCGAGCGCTTTCTGAATGGCAGAAGGCAGTTCCAGCAGATTACGATCCGCAACAAGTGAATAAGGCCGGTGCGCAGCTCAGAAGCCTGAAAAAGCGGCTGGCGCAGAAATCCTCACCCGAAACAGCAAAGCCGCAGTAATCTCGCCGCATGCAAAACGTGCGGCTTTCGGCATTCGCGAAAATCAATTGGGATTTGCGCGTCCTCGGGCGTCGTCCCGACGGCTATCACGAGTTACGCACGATCTTTCAGACCATCACGCTGCATGACACGCTGACGCTCGCAAAGTCGAGCGAGCCCGGGATTCGCCTTCAAACGACCGACGACGCGCTGCCGACTGGACCTGAGAACCTGGTCTACCGCGCCATCCAAGCAATCGGCTCCGAAATTGGCTTTCGCGGCGGAATCGAAGCGCGACTCGAAAAACACATTCCCGTCGCGCGCGGGCTGGGCGGCGGGTCGAGCGACGCGGCAGCCGCGCTGATTGGGATGCTACGGCTGACGAACAAGAACGTGCCGCTTGAACGTTTGATGACCGTCGCGTCCGCACTTGGCGCCGACGTGCCGTTTTTCCTGTTTGGCGGATGCGCCGTGGGCGTAAATCGCGGCGATGAGATATACCCCTTGCCGGATGGCCCGCGCCACACGATCGTGGTCGTTTCCCCACGTGACATCGGTGTGCGCACCAAAGAAGCCTATGAATGGGTTTCCGCGGAATTGACAAAACGGACCGAACCCCCTAATATGTGGGGTTTCTGCGCTCTATGCTGGGGCCGGTTGGAGCAGGTCTCGAACGATTTTGAGGCGCCTGTGTTCCGCCGCCATCCGAGGCTCGAAGAAATTCGAGACGGATTGCTTGAGCGAGGAGCAGCAGAAGCCGCGCTGGCGGGTAGCGGATCGGCGGTGTTCGGAGTATTCCGAAACCCAGCGCAGGCGCGCCGAGCCGCGCGTAGTTTTCCGGAAGATTCGGCGTTTATCGTCGAAACGCTAACCAGGGAAAAGTATCGCCGGGTGATGGGCTGGAGCGCCTCGGCGTGAGGTCGGACTTTGGCTCACGACAAGCTGAAGATTTTTTGTGGCACGGCGAATCCTGCGCTGGCAGACGCGATTTGCCAGTTTGTCGGCGTAAGGCGCGGGCGGGCTGAGCACGGCCAGTTTTCAGACGGCGAATCGCGCTATCAGATCCTGGAGAACGTGCGCGGAGCGGATGTATTCGTTTTGCAACCGTGCAGCAGCCCGGTGGATTTCCACCTGATGCAACTGTTGCTGATGATCGACGCATTCAAGCGCGCATCGGCCCAGCGCATCACGCCTGTGATTCCGTACTACGCATATGCCAGGCAGGATCGCAAGGACAGGCCGCGCGTGCCGATTTCGGCGAAGCTGGTCGCGGATCTGCTCGAGATCGCGGGTGCGAACCGAGCTTTGACTCTCGATCTGCACGCGCCGCAGATTCAGGGGTACTTCAACGTGCCCGTGGATCATTTGTTCGCTGCGCCTGTCTTGGTAGAGTATTTCCTGAAGAAGGGGCTCGGGCCGATGACGGTGGTTTCGCCCGATGCCGGGGGCGTGGAGCGCGCAAGGTATTTTGGCAAGAAAATGGACGCTCCATTGGCGATCGTTGATAAGCGGCGAATCGACGTCAACGTCAGTGCGGTGATGCACCTGATCGGCGACGTGAAAGGCCGGCCGGCGCTGATCATCGATGACATCATCGACACGGCGGGAACGCTGGTGAAGACGGCCGAGGCGCTTATCGATCACGGCGCGACAAAGGTTTTTGCCGCGTGCACGCATCCGGTCCTTTCCGGGCCGGCCGTCGAGCGCCTCGAGAAATCCTCAATCGAGGAAGTTGTTGTAACGGACTCGGTTCCGTTGAATGCAGCCGCGCAGAAGCTCGGTAAGATCACAGTGCTCAGCGTCGCCCCGTTGCTGGCACGCGGTATTCAATCGATTCATGAGGAAACGTCGATCAGTGAGCTGTTCATCTAGATTCTGAGAAGGGTCAGGGAAAAAGAAATGGAAACGTACACAGTAGAAGGATCGATTCGAGAAGAGCGCGGGAAGAATGCCGCGCGTCGAAACCGCAAAGGCGGAAACATTCCAGCGGTGCTCTATGGCGCTAAAAAAGAACCGCTGGTGCTGTCGATCAATGCGAAGCAACTCGGCCGCATCCTGCGGTCGGAATCCGGGCACAACACGATCTTTACGGTGAAGGTGGGTAATGGCAAGGAAGAACGCGCCATGCTGAGGCACTGGCAAATCGACCCGGTCAGCGGAATGCTGCTGCATGCCGACCTGTTTCGCATCGCAATGGACGTTCGCATGCGCGTGCGAGTGCCGGTGCACACTTTCGGCGATCCGCAGGGAGTCAAGCTGCAGGGCGGCGTGTTCGAAACGGTTACGCGCGAAGTGGAGATTGAGTGTTTGCCGAGCGACATTCCGGAAGAGTTTCGCGTGGATGTGACGGAGATGCTAATCGGCAAGCAGTTGCGCGCGGGCGATCTGCCGCTCGATCCGAACAAGATCAAGCTCGTAACGGATCCGCAGCGTGTGATCGCGCACGTCGTCATGCTGAAGAAGGAAGAGGAGCCGACTGCTGCGGAAGCTGCCGTTGCGACCGAAACGGCCCCGGCGGAGCCCGAAGTCATCAAGAAGGGCAAGAAGGAAGAAGAGGGCGAGGGCGAAGAAGGCGCGGAAGCCGCTCCCGCAAAGGCCGAAAAGCCGGAGAAGAAGGGCAAGGAGAAGTAAGGAACGAGATTCCTCTCTGGACTTCTGGAACGGAAGACCCAGCGCCCCGAAAGCGGGTCGCCGGAAAAGGGCGAACCGCTGATGCGGTTAATCGTCGGTCTTGGAAACCCCGGCGCGGAGTATGCCGAAACGCCGCACAACATGGGTTTTTTGGCGATTGATGCGCTGGCTTCGCGCGCCGGGATTCGCGTGACACGGCCGGAAGCGAAGTCCTTGGTCGGTCGCGGGGACGTGGCCGGGCATGCGGTGCTGCTGGCCAAGCCGCAGACGATGATGAATCTGAGCGGCGTAGCCGTCCGGATGCTCATTGAAAAGTACGGCTGCGATCCGGCCGGAATGATCGTCCTCGTGGACGAAGTTGACTTGCCCTGGGGCATGCTGCGCATTCGCGAGCGCGGCAGCGCCGGGACACACAACGGGATGAAGTCGGTCGTGCAGGCCGTTGGCGCGGAGTTTATCCGCATTCGGATGGGAGTCGGGCCGGATAAGGTGTGGGGCGAACTGCGGGATTACGTTCTCCGGCCGATGAAGGGCGCCGAACGCGAGACGGCACAGCAGATGTCGGCCGAAGCGGCTGACGCGATCGAGCTGATTTTGACCGAAGGCGTAAGCGCGACGATGACCCGGTACAACCGCCGCGTGCAGCGTTCAGAAGAAGATTCGGAGTAAGCGGAAACGAGGAAACATGGAAGAACGAATTTACGATTTGATTTTCATCTGTCGGCCAGACACACCCGAGGCGGACATCGACAAGATTGTCGCAACACTCGAGCACGCCGCGGCTGACAAGCAAGCGAAAATTGAGAAGACAGAGAAGTGGGGACGCAAGCGGATGGCATATCGCGTTCACAAGCTGCGCGAAGGCTATTACGTTTACATGACCCTCCGTACGACGCACGGCGAACTGGTGAAGGAGCTTGAGCGCAGGCTCAAAGTATCCGATCCAGTGATCAAATATTTGACCGTACGCCTCGACGAGGAGCTGAAGCGGCAAGCGAAGCTGAAGCGGCATCGCGAACGTCGCGCAGCGCGGCGTCCCCGCAAAGCGGCTGCGACAACCGGCGGCGAGCAAGCCGTCGCGCAATCTTAACCGCGGCGATCTAACAGTCGTAACCGCGATTCGGTTAACGAGATTTGAGGAGAGAGGAAATGCCAGAAGAGAATTCGAATCAGCAGCAGGCGCCCGCACCCGCAGCGGGTCCAGGAGGCCCGCGGCCCGGGGGCGGCGGTCCTGGTGGGCGCCCCAGCGGTCCCGGCGGCCCAAAACGTGGCAGGCGCAACTACGTCCGGCGAAAGAAGGTGTGCCGGTTCTGCGTCGATAAGGTCGACTTTATCGATTATAAGAGGGCGGATGTCCTCGGGCAGTTCATTCAGGAGCGAGGAAAAATTCTTCCGCGCCGGATGACGGGGACCTGTGCGCGGCACCAGCGGTGGCTTACGGTGGCAATCAAGCGGGCACAGAATATCGCGCTGTTGCCGTTTGGCGCAGAAATCTAGATCGGCTTTGAAAGGTGTACTTGCGGCTGTTGACAGCCGAGTGCGTGTGAACATTCCTATGAAATTCGAGGGCTGAGAAATGCAGATTATTTTGCAAGAAGATGTCGAAAAGCTTGGAAACCGGGGGCAGGTCGTAACTGTGGCGGAAGGCTACGCGCGCAATTTCCTGCTACCACGAAAACTCGCACTGGAAGCGACTGCGGGAAACATGAAACGCCTGGAGAAGATGCGCGCTGCCTTCGCGAAGAAGGAAGCCACAGAGAAAGACTCGGCGCAAACGCTGGCCGAATTACTCAACACGGTCACGTTGACCGTTTCGCGGAAGGCGGGAGAAAACGATCAGCTGTTCGGATCTGTTACTTCTGCCGATGTTGCCGAAGGGCTTGCCGCGCAGGGGTATACGATCGAGAAGCGCAAGATTGCGTTGTCCGATCCCATCAAGTTAGTCGGCGAATATCAAATTCCAGTCAAGCTGTTCCGCGAAATCAGCGCGAGCGTGAAGCTCGTCGTCAGCAAAGAAGAATAGCAAGAAGGCTTTTCACCCTTAGCGAATATCAGAGCGCGGGTTCTCCCGCGCTCTTTTTTTTGACGCAGAGTTTTCCCCAGATTTTCCACAAGGGCTCTTCGCACATTAGCGAGTATTTTCTGCGCATTTCCGCGCGACGGCCGACTTTTCCACTGTTCGTTTTCAACATCCGATTTGAACCTGCGCTCAAACTGGCACAATTTGCGCGCGTAATCATTCACCATCACGACAGATTGCTGCTGACCACGGTCGGCGATGCCGAATAATGGCGAGCATGGCCCGACGGGGCGCACGCGCGTGCCCTGCTGGCGCCTTGAAATCGACGAGCGAAGGGTATTGCACCGGGGATTGTCTTAGGCGAACATAAAGCGAACTAGATGCCCACCGACACCGCACTCGAACGACCGCTGCCCCACAACATCGAGGCCGAACGCAGCATTCTCGGCGCCGTCATTCTTGACAACCACACGTTGAACGCCGCACTCGAGAAACTGCGCCCCGAAGATTTCTTCCTGTCGCAGCATCGGTTGATTTTCAGCCAGATGGTTCACCTTGCCGAAAAACAAGAGGCCATCGATACGATCACTCTGATGGAAGACCTGACTCGGCGGAACGAACTCGAAGCCGCCGGGGGGATCGCCTATTTGTCGCAGCTCACGGACGGCCTGCCGCGACTCACGAACGTGGAGCATTACGCGCGCATCGTGAAGGAAAAGGCCGTGCTGCGCAGCCTGATCTACTCCGCTTCTGCCATTCAGGAGCAGGCGCTCGCTGCCGGCGACGATGCCGATCTGATTCTCGATCGCGCCGAGTCCGCCATCTTTCAACTTGCCGAAGACCGCGTGCGCGCGGGGCTGATCGGCGTCAAGGAACTGGTCCGCGAAGGTTTCGAGCGGCTCGAGAAGATTTTCAGCGAAGGCCGCCGTATTACGGGATTGGCTACCGGCTATACGGACCTCGACAATCAGACGGCTGGGCTACAGCCTTCGGAACTGATCGTTCTGGCAGCGCGGCCCTCGATGGGGAAAACGGCGCTCGCGCTGAACATCGCAGAGAACGTGGCGCTACGGCAGCGGGAGCCGGTGGCGATTTTCAGCCTCGAAATGTCGAAGGAGTCTCTGCTGCTCCGCATGCTCGCGTCGGAGGCCCGCGTTGACGCGCATAAATTCCGTACTGGACACATGAATCGTGACGACTGGGGCAAGATCACGACCGGCCTCGGAAATTTGGGAGAGGCGCCCCTTTGGATCGATGACTCTGCGTCTTCGACTGTCCTTGAAATGGGAGCGAAGGCGCGACGGCTGAAGCGCGACAAAGGCCTCTCGCTTATGATCGTCGACTACTTGCAGTTGGTTGTCCCCAGCAACACCGGACGCAATACGAATCGCCAGGAGCAGGTTGCCAGCATGTCGCGGGCGATGAAGGGTCTCGCAAAGGAGTTGAAGATCCCGGTGCTAATGCTCAGCCAGTTGACGCGCGCTCCCGAACGAGACGAGCGCAAACCACAGCTCGCCGACTTGCGCGAGTCCGGCGCCATCGAGCAAGATGCGGACGTGGTCCTCTTTATCAATCGGCCGAATTTTTACAAGACTGATCTACCCGAAGAAGAGCGCGCGAAAGCAGAATTGATCATTGCCAAGCAGCGCAACGGCCCGACTGGAACCCTGAATTTCGTCTTCCTTGCTCGCCACACGCGATTTGAGGAAGCGGCCCCGGACGCTTGGACGACAATAGGTGACGAGTAGGACGTGGTCTCTACAGGGCTCTTTAACCCGCAGAACGGCCCCTGTCCTTAGCTGCGGCACGCTCGTGCGTCAATTCCGCGACAGATCCCGGCGTCATAGCACTGGCGTCAAGCACGCCCGGCCGTCCCACACGCGTCAATCCGTCAACACCTGTGCCGCAGCAGACGCGAACGACGATGCGGCATCGATTCGTGCCGTTTGGCTGGGCTCCGTAATCGCCAGATTCCAATAGACATGCCGTATCCAACAGCGAATCGGCGGCGAAGACCAAAGCGGCCATCTGCATGCCCGCATTCAAGTGGAATGTTTACCCAAACGCGACGCGTTGGACGCGAGATGAGGAAGTTGTTGCGCGTAATGGCAGCGGACTCTGGCATGGTATATGGACGAGGAAAATGACTAAGACGGTCCATGTCGACGGGCGGCCGGTGTGGGCGGAGATTTCTCTACAGGCAATCCGGCACAATCTGGACGTCGTTCGGAAACAGGTCGGCGCCGACCGTAAGATCCTGGCAGTTGTGAAGTCAAACGCTTACGGGTTGGGCGCAGTGCCGATCGCAAAGATGCTGGAAAAAGTCGGCGTCGATTGGTTTGGAGTCACCTGCGCCAACGAGGGCATCGAACTGCGTGAAGCTGGCATTCGCGGCCGGATTCTCGTCCTGACGGGCTTTTGGCCGGGCGAGGAGACACGGCTGATCGAGCATGAGTTGACACCAACGGTGTCGCGCATCGGAGACGTAGCACATCTGGAACGCGCAGCAGAGGCGTGGCAAAAGCGCTCGGCTAAACGTGCGCGTCCAAAGAAAGCTTCCCGCCCGCAGCGGCTTCCATTTCACCTGAAAATCAACACAGGAATGAATCGGCTCGGAATAGTTCCGGCGGAAGTGGAAGATCTCGCGAGCGAGCTAGCCTCCTGCAAACACTTGGAGTTGGAAGGTACGTTCACCCATCTTGCATCGTCGGAAGATTTTGAATCCGCGCAGAGCGAAGACCAGGAGCGGGTCTTCCGCGATTGCCTGGACCGGTTGAAGGCACTCCGCGTTTCGCCCGGCATCGTGCACATGGCCAATAGCGGCGCGATCTGCGCGCGGTCGGGCAGCTGGGAAGACATGGTGCGGCCCGGCGCGATTCTCTACGGCTATCATCAATCCTTCACTCCGCCCGAAAGGAAGCGCGAAATCAT
>JBOGNK010000025.1:0-8387 GCA_050747085.1 Candidatus Acidiferrales bacterium | reverse complement strand
CGCCTGCATCGTGATAAATTTTTTCCTCGACCACGGTGCCGTCCAGATCGTTTGCGCCGAATCGCAGCGCGATCTGCGCAATCCTCGGCGTGAGCATGATCCAATACGCCTTGATGTGATCGAAATTATCGAGCAGCAGCCGCGAAACGGCGATCGTTTTCAGGTCATCGAGACCGGTTGGCTTCGGCAAGTGCGAAAGCGCCGTGTTCGCCGGGTGAAATGCAAGCGGGATGAACGTAACGAAGCCGTGCGTTTCATCTTGCAGCTCGCGCAGCTTCAAAAGATGATCCACGCGCTCTTCCGGTGTTTCGATGTGGCCATAGAGCATGGTGGCGTTCGAGTGCAGGCCAACTTCGTGCGCGGTCCGCGCGATTTGCAGCCACATTTGGCCGCTCACTTTGTGATCGCAAATGATCTTGCGCACGCGAGGATGGAAAATCTCCGCCCCGCCGCCTGGCAGCGAATCCACTCCCGCTTCCTTCATCTTTAGCAGAGTGTCGCGGATCGTCAGCTTCGAAATGCGCGAGTAGTAGCCGACCTCCACCATCGTGAACGCCTTCAAGTGGACGTGCGGAAATCGTTGCTTCAGCCCGCGGATCAGTTCAAGGTAATGCTCGAACGGCAAATCCGGATGCAGACCGCCAACGATGTGGAATTCCGTCGCACCCTCGGCGACGCCCTGCGCGGCGCGTGACCAAATCTCTTCCAGGGAGAAGTTGTACGCGCCCGGCGCATCGGGCGAGCGCCCAAAAGCGCACAGCCGGCAGTGCGCAACGCAGATATTCGTCGGGTTGATGTGCCGGTTGACGTTGTAATAGCAAGTATCGCCGTGTTTCTGCTCACGCACGTAGTTCGCCAGCCATCCAACTGCCAGCAGGTCGTGCGACTGGTAAAGCGCGACGCCGTCCTCGGCGGAAAGCCGCTCGGCGGCTCGAACTTTCTCTGCAATCGACCTCAGTTTCGCGTCCGTTGTGTTGAATTCAGCGCTCATGAAGTTAAGATGGCTAAACCGAACCTAGCGCCGCATCAACAAGGCAGCAGCGCCCCAGAACAACAAGAATAACAAGCTAATATAGCCATTCACCGTGAAAAACGCAGCATTGATTTTGCTCAAGTCATCGTGCTTCACCAATGAATGCTCGTAAACCAGCAGTCCTGCAACCACCGCAATTCCCGCCCAGGCCAGCCAACTCAAATGGAAGCTCATGGCGAGCCACATCAACAATCCGACCATTACGATGTGCATCGCACGCGCAAAGAGAAGCGCCTGCGAAACTCCGTACCTTTTCGGAATTGAATAGAGTCCCGCGGACTTGTCGAACTCGACATCCTGGCAAGCGTATAGCACGTCGAAGCCGCCCACCCACAGCGTCACGGCCGCGCACAGGATGAGCATGCGCCAATCGAGCGAGCCCCGAATGGCAATCCAGGCCGCAGCCGGTGAAATGCCCAGACAGAATCCGAGCACGAAATGCGAAAGTGACGTGAACCGTTTCATATAGGAATAAACAAACAGAATTGCCAGCGCGACGGGCGAGAGTCCCAGCGCGAGCCGGTTCAATTGCGATGCGGCGACCACCAGCACAGTCGAAGCGGCAATTGTGAACGCCCACGCGAATCCGACCGAAAGCTGACCTGTCGCCAGCGCCCGATTGGCAGTGCGTGGATTGCGCCGGTCGTACTCGACGTCGGCGATACGGTTGATCGTCATCGCCGCGGACCGCGCTCCAACCATCGCAACGACGATCCAGGCGATCTGTCGCCACGTCGGCAGGCTGCCAGCCGCACCTGCGGCCAATAGCGCAGCGACCAGCGCAAAGGGCAGCGCGAACACGGAGTGCTCGAACTTGATCATTTCGAGTACGGTGCGAATCCGGCCCTTGGTTAGGTTAGGCGAACCGACCTGCGCGCTAACCATCTCTGGTTCCAAGTTCCTCGCGCGCTTTATCCAGCATCGCGTCGACGAATTCCGATTTTGCCGCCTGATATTTTGTGCGATTGTCGCGATATTTCTGTGCGACCTGCTTCTTCAGCACCGCGTATTCGCGCGTGATGTCTGGATGTTTTCGCAGGTAATCGCGGATCAGCAGGTGCCGTTCGAGGGCCGGGCTCCCCTCAGGACATACGTACAAATGATGCTCGGGAAAATCACCGACCCAGCGAAAGGCGTCGCGGCCAGCGACGCCGAGATTACCTTCGTGACGGTAACCGAGCGCCTCGACAGCAGAGATTGCCGTCGGAACATCTTCCGATCGAACGACTACGTCGAGGTCGATGATAGGCTTCGCACACATATTTGGAACGGACGTGCTCCCCACATGCTCGACTGCAATCGCCAGAGGACCGAGCGCCGCCACAATCCGATCGCGCAACTCGCTGAACCGCGCGGGCCACTCGGGATCATACTCGACCATTGTGACAGACTGCATGACCCATATTAGCAGGACCGCGCGAACCGAGCGGCATGTAGACGCTCGGGCCCCCTGTCACTGATCGACATCAGGGACGGTCTCCTGTTGCGTTGAGGGGCTACCGCTTGCCGCCTTTCCAGCGGTACTGCTTCTCCTGCGGCAACCCAGCCTGTGCGAGAACGCGGCAGATGAACTGTTCGACCGTATCGTCGATTGACTTCGGGCCGTAGTAAAAGGCAGGCATGGCAGGCATCACTGTTGCGCCCGCGTCGTGAACGCGCAACAGATTTTCCATGTGGATGCGGTTGAGGGGTGTTTCGCGCACACACAGGATCAACGGACGTCGCTCTTTCAGGCAAACGTCGGCGGCACGAGTGAGCAAATCGTTGGCGATGCCGCTGGCGATTGTGCCGAGGGCTCCCGCCGAACACGGAACGACGATCATGGCATCGATGGCGGCGCTCCCGGACGCGATGCTCGCGCCAACGTCTTTATTGGGCAGGCATTCAATTTTCCTTGTCGGCGCATCGGCGATCAGGCTCGGAAGCTTTTTGCCGTCGCTCGAAACGTTGATATCAAGTTCCGTTGTGACAAGCCGAAGGCCGGCGTCGCTGATGACGAGGTAAACATGGTCGACCCGAGAGTCCACTTCGAGGAAACGGAGAATATGACGCGCATAGATTGCGCCGCTCGCACCGGTGATCCCGATCGTGACCGTGCGCCCATGATGTTTCAGCATTGATTCTCCGGTTGGCGTCGGTAAGACGCGAAGGTGCCGCCGCGAATCGTCGAGTCTAGGTGGCTGGTTTCGCGGAAGTCAAGTCGGTCAGAAGCGATGATATTGGTGGGCCCTCCATGATTTCGGATGCGGTCTCCGGTGTTTCCCAGACACTTGGCAAGACGATATGCGGTCATCTGGTTGAAGCAAGAGGAGCAATAACACGTTCGGCTACAGTGGGATATTCAACAACAGCGAGCGGTGGCGTATCGCGTGTTAGCAGCTTATTCCGTTGCCTGGCCTGACCGAGTACCGTAGCGTGCAGTGTGCTACTTCCGCTTGAGCGCGCGGACGAGAAGCAGCAGGATGAGGGCACCGACGAAGGCGGTGAAAAGGCGTCCGATTAGGCCGTACGCAGCGAGTCCGATAAGCGAAAAGAGCCAACCGCCGAGGATTGAGCCGACGATTCCGACGATCAAGTCCATCAGAACGCCGAAGCCCCGGCCACGGACAACGTGACCCGCGAGAAAGCCGGCGAAGATTCCGATCAGAACTGTCCACAACAGCCACAACATGCGGTGCCTCGAGATGAGAGTTCGGGTTCGAGCTTTCCCGACACGATCAATCGGAGTTCGGGGACTCTAACATAGATTTGGTATGTCGCTACGCGACACCGCAGAAGATTCGTTGCTCTCTTTTTTCTTCGTTCTCCAAGAGAGAACGTTCTTCCTATGCTGTATGGTACGAGATCGTGCGCGCCGGAGTGACCGCGAAGGGATGCTAGAATCGTCGGCGGAAAAACGAGATGAACGAGCACGACATCCGACATTTCGTTGAAGCGCTGCGAGCCGGGAAAGTCAGTGCGAGTGAGGCGATCGACCGGCTGCGCAGACTTCCGTTCGAGGACCTTGGCTTCGCGAAGATCGATCACCATCGCGCCCTGCGGCAAGGCTATCCGGAGGTGGTGTATGGACGGGGAAAAACAGCGAAGCAGGTGGTGGAGATTGTGCGAGGGATGCTGCGCGCTGACGCGTCGCACAACATTTTGATCACACGGGCGACCAAAGAGATGTTTGCGGCGGTGAAGCGGCTCGCTGGCGGACGGAAACTGCGCGTGCGAGCGGAATTTCACGAGCTGTCAGGCGCGATCACGATCCTGCGCAACGAGACCGTTGGGGGAAAAGGCCTGATTCTCGTCGTGACCGCGGGCACGAGCGACATTCCCGTGGCGGAAGAGGCCCTCGTCACAGCGCGCGCGATGGGCAATCGCGTTGAAGCGATCTACGATGTGGGCGTTGCGGGGCTGCATCGCCTTATCGAACACCGAGAAAAGTTGGCCGAAGCACGAGTGATTATCTGCGTTGCCGGAATGGAAGGCGCGCTGCCGAGTGTGGTGGCGGGAATGGTGGCCGCGCCGGTGATCGCGGTGCCGACCAGCACCGGCTACGGATCGAGTTTCGGCGGGATGACCGCGCTGCTCGCGATGCTCAATAGCTGCGCTTCGAATGTGAGCGTCGTGAACATTGACAACGGGTTTGGGGCGGGATGCGTGGCGAGTGTGATCAACCATTTGTGAAAAACGTCTACGGCAGAGACGCGGACCGTGCAGAGAATTCGTAGCGCGGCGGATCAGCGGGATTTGGCGATGATTAGGGTGATGTCATCGTGCTGCTCGTGGGGGCTGAAGCGGCGGACTTCGTCGACGATCGCATTTGCGAGGGGGTGCGATGGCAGATGGCGATGGCGGCGGAGCGAGTCGATAAGACGCTGCTCGCCAAACTCGTTGCCTGATCCGTCGAAGGATTCCACGACGTCGTCCGTGTAAAGCACGAGGACATCTCCCCGGCGAAGGGTTACGCGCTGGGTCACGCACTCCCAATCCGCGAACACGCCAATTACGGTGGAGGTAGATGTCAGGCGCTCGATCGAGTCGTCGGAACGAAAAAGCAGCGCAGTGTTATGACCGCAATTCGCATACTCAAATTCGCGCGAACGGTCATCGTAGACTGCAAAGAACAATGTAGCAAAGCTGCTGTCACGCGTGTTCTCGAGGAAAAGCTGGTTAACCGAGCAGAGGAGACGAGGAAGGTCGTCGAGCGCCAAGGCGTACCGGCTGCGCAGGTTGGCCTGAAGGTTCGCCATCAGCAGAGCGCCGGCGATGCCTTTGCCGGAGACGTCGGCGAGAACAAAGGCGAGATGCCAGGCGGTCGCAGGAAGATCGCGACGGGCCCCGCGGTCGAGTCGATGCAACGAGCCGAGGTCAAGGAAATCGTAATAGTCGCCGCCGACCTGGCGGGCCTGGACGCAAACGCCCGCGTAATCCATCGTGGCCAGTGCAGGCAAGGTTTGTGGGAAAAGATTCGCTTGCACCCGCGTGGCAATTTCAATTTCCTGCGCGTTGCGGCGTTCTGCTTCCAATTTCTCAGCTTCGGAGCGGCGCCGCGCTTCGAGGGCGCGGGTGACTTCGTCGAAGCTGACGAGCGCGAATGAATTCCCGTCCACATCGCGGAACGTGGCAAAAGTCGCGCCCCACACTGGCGAACTCTGGCCAAGCATCCCGGACCCATCCGTAGTTGCCTGATCGTACTTTATGCGCTTGAGCCGTGGCGGGACCTGGAAACGAACGCCGCGCGTTACCCATTCCTGAAATTTCGCCGCGACATCGTCGGTGATGAACACAGCATGCGTCGAGCGCCCGATCAGCTTGTGTTCAGGCGAGTCGGCGCGCGGCGCGACGAGCGAGAGTAAAGTGGTGCCGTCAGGCGGCGCGACGGCCAGCCAGCGCTCGCCGGACTGAAGACGAGCGTCGAAAGCGACTTCGAAGCCAAGCTGGTCGCGATAGAAATGGAGGCTGCGCTCCTGATCGCGCACGTAAACGCGCACGGAGTGAAAGCCTAGATAGGCACGATCTGATCGGTGCGGAGCCGCACCCCGACTGGGAAGGTCGGGCGGCCGATCGTTGTTCATGACAGACGATTATAAGCGTAATTGAACGTCTCTCGCAGGCGAGCCTCAACTCACGAGAGGTCCTCCAATCAGTTCGGCCTCAGCCCGTACACGTCAAGCTCGCCGAAGACAGTTCCGCTCCCCTGAGTAGTGTCGTTGCCGCGGGTGCCAAGGTATACCTTGCCGTTGGCCACGGTTGGGATTGTGAACTTGACCGCATTGCCGGCCGCGTCGCTGGAAACCATACTGCTGTTCCAGAGTTCGTTGCTGAGATTTGTAGCATCGTAAGCATGCAAGACGGCTGGCGCTGCCGTGCGGCTACCGCTATTGCTGGTACCGTACTGAAAAGAATCGACGGCCCAGAGGATACCGTCGCTAGTCCCCGACGAAGAGATCGACATTTCGGCAGCGGGAAAAATGAAGGTCTTGTTCGATTGCGAGCCGGCCACCGGATTCAACGTGCTGGTCGAAGCGTTCAGGTTCAACGCTTCAATGGGGCCGTCGACTCCGCCGATGTACAAGGTGTTCTGCCAGAATACCGCAGCACAAAGGATGGGGTGGTTTATCGAGAACTCTTGGACGACATCGTCAGTTCCTCCGTTGCCCTGATCGTAGCCGCCAAGGTTGTCCCGATTGAGCACGTACAACTCTCCATCTTTTCCGCCGCCGATGAGCAAGTGCTGGACGGGAGCGCTGCTGGGCAAGTCGGTTAAGATGACGGCAGCGCCTGCCCCAAGATCACCATTCGTGCCATCGAGGGTGGATTGGTTGGTAGGCGTAAACGAATCGAGGAGCTTGAGGCCGCTGTCGGTGCCGAGCTTGAGGAAGCTGTCACCAAATTCGGTTTTGCCATCAAAATTGCCATTTGCCGTTATTAGGTAGAGATTGTTTGCAGAATCTGACGCCGGTGCGCCACCGGACATCCAGATTCCTCCCTCGCTGGTGTTCGGAGAGTCGTTGTAGATACCCGTCACACCCAAAGTAGATGGGCTGAACCCAACGACCCAGCCGTGATAGGGGCGATGATCTTCGTGTGCAGCCCAAGCGACATAGACTGTCCCGTTCACCAGCGCAAGTCCCGGACGTTGGTTCTGTTGCTGCGGGCAGAAGGACACTAAGCCGGTGGTGCACGTATCGCCGGTCGTTCCCGGAACGGTGATCAATGATGGTGTTAGGTCAACCGGACTGACGGGTTCAGAGCCATCGGCGAGATTGAGTGCGTACAGTCGTTGATGATAGACGCCGGTTGAGACGACCTTCGTTTTGGCGACGACATAGATTCGATCTGTTTTCGGATCGATCACAGGCGTACCGATGATTCCAATGTCCGGGTAGATGTCATGACTGCCCAGATCGGACCAATTGCCGTAAGTCTCGCCGGAAGGGATCAAAGTGTCATGCCAATAGGTGACGCAAGGATTGGCATCGGCGTCGAACACATACACGGAATCGCGCGCCGTGGCGACGACGACAACGTTGTGCGTTCCTCCTGCAATGGTCACGTTCGGAACCCACAAAGGTTCAGCGTAAATGGCGCCGTCAGCCTGGCAGGAAAATAGCTTGCCGAAGTTGGACGTATTCACGTCCGTAGGAGTGAGGGCATACTCCTGAGAATTAACGCCGTCGCGCGAAGTGTCGTTGTGGTAGGTCAGCACGCCCGTCAGATCGGTGACGCCGACAGTGATGGAGGCGCTTGCGCTGCCGTCGCTGATGCTGGTCGCAGTGATGGTGTACACACCGGCGGATGAAGGTGCAGTGAAGGTGACTGGATTACCCGACTGGCTTGACTGCGGACTGAATGACCCGTCGCCCGGGCTAACGCTCCATGTCACACCGGCGCTGTCGTTGGTAGATGCGGTCAGAGCGAGAACCCCTCCAGTCACTACAGCGGCGCGCTTCGGCGATATTGATACGGTGATCGAACCCGACGTGACGATCGTGATCGTTGCAGACGCAATCTGAGAGTTGTCTGCTACGGAAGTCGCGGTCAGCGCCACCGCCGCGGGTGAAGGCACAGATGCCGGGGCGGTGTAAGTGACGCTCGTGGTTGTTTGATTCGTGAGTGTTCCACAGGATGCGCCGGAGCAGCCGCTTCCTGCGAGAGACCAGGTAACGCCTTTGTTGGCGGGATCGTTCGACACGGTAGCTGTGAATTTCTGAGTCGAGCCGACGGTTACATTGGCGATGGTGGGTGAAAGGCTTACGGCAATTCCAGCGACGACAGTGATGGTGGCCGAGGAAGTCTTGCTGCCGTCAGCGGCGGATGTGGCAGTCAGAGTTACAGTTCCGGGAGAAGGTGCCGATGCAGGAGC
>JBOGNK010000024.1:0-117589 GCA_050747085.1 Candidatus Acidiferrales bacterium | reverse complement strand
GATAGGAAGTGCCGTCACCGGAGGAAAGGATTGCCATCACGTTCGCCGCCGATTGTAGTGGGATCGCCGTGTCCGGGATAAACCGCCGTCTCTTCCGGAAGAACGATCAGCTTTTCGCGAATGGAGTTGATGATTTGCGGGTACGAGCCGCCCCACAGGTCCGTGCGGCCAATGCTCCCTTGAAACAGAGTGTCACCTGAAATAAGCCGCGCCGTGCCGGCGGGCGAAGCGGCCCGTTGGTCGCCAACCGCCTGCGCCGCTTCGCTTCGACCTTTTTCGGCGGCCCGATCCACGACGAGGCAGATGCTTCCCGGCGTATGACCGGGAGTGTGCAGGACGCGCGCTTCCAGACTGCCGCAACGCAATGCGTCGCCCTCCTTGACGAAATCCTGGATGCGCATCATTTCGGGCGTGGGAACGCCGAGCCATTGCGCCTGCACATCGAGGTGCCGGTACAATTCAAGGTCGCCTTCATGAATCAGAACCGGCGCGCTGGTGGCATGGTGCAAGCGCGCCAAGCCGCCGACATGGTCGATGTGCGTATGCGTACTGACGATCAAGCGGACTTTCAGATTGTGTTTGCCGAGAAGCTCCGAAATGCGCTCGACCTCGTCGCCGGGGTCAACCACGATGGCCTCGCCGGTTTCAGGGTCGCCGAGGATCGAACAATTGCACTGCAGCATCCCAACGGGAATGATTTCGTGAATAAACGATGAGGGCATATCCAGTCGAGTATAGCAGCAGCATCACGAATCCTCGCGCAGGGCAGGCGCATCGAAACAATCTGGGCGCATGGGCGAGTGCGCCGTCGGTTCGTTGGGTTTTGGCCGCTCGGAATCGAATAAATCCGCCTTAGGCAATTGAGGACGCAAGGATGATTTGCCGGATGTGGCGCGGCTGGACATTGGCGGCAAACGCCGATGCTTACGATTCGTATTTGAAAAACGAGCTGCTTCCTCACGTGAAAGACGAACTCGGCGCGCGCGGATACCGCGGATTTCAGCTTCTTCGAAAAGACCGCGAAAATGAAGTCGAGTTCGTGACGATGCTCTGGTTCGATTCGCTTGACGCGGTGAAAGGCTTCGCTGGAGCAAGCTATGAAACTCCCGTCATTTCCGAGAAGGCGCACAAGCTGTTATCGCATTACGCCGAGCGCTGCGAGCACTACGATCTGAGCGGGTTCAACGGGGCTCTGCAAGAGAAGAAGTGAGAAAGAGATGATATTCCAACCGCAGTGCCGTTTGGCGCGAGGTCTTCGTTCAACGAGGGACGCGACTTTGTGCGCGATGCCGGCGGCGCATTCGTTCAAGACGGATGCTGTGGTACCCTTTCCCATGGATGAGCCGATGAGTTCTCCGAAAACCAATCCGATGCCGTCG
The DNA here is from genome assembly GCA_050747085.1 of Candidatus Acidiferrales bacterium. Classification (GTDB taxonomy): domain Bacteria; phylum Acidobacteriota; class Terriglobia; order Acidiferrales; family UBA7541; genus Palsa-295. The sequence goes on along the minus strand of JBOGNK010000024.1, from coordinate 116,210 downwards.
CGCCAGCCGCTTCCGTCGCAAGTGGTGAAGGAAGATGAGCCAAAGCTGGTCGCAGCGGCGCAGGCAGGCGAGGTCGAAGCGTTCGAAACGCTGGTGGAACGCTACGAACGGAAGATCTTCCGCCTGACCATGAACATCACGCAGAACCGCGAGGACGCCGAAGATGCGATGCAAGAGGCGTTCCTGAAGGCCTACGAGCACCTGGGCGAATTCCAGCGTAATTCGCGTTTCTATACATGGCTGGTACGCATTGCCGTGAACCAGGCGCTGATGAAGCTCCGCAAGCGCCGTCCAAATCAGGTTTCTCTCGATGCCGAAGTGGAAACAGGCGAGGATACGATCCCCAGAGACGTGGAAGACTGGAGTCCGTCTCCGGAGGAGCGCTACGGGCGAGTGGAATTGTCCGATATTCTTTCCGGAGCAATTTCGGAGCTCGATGAACCTTTCCGAGTCGTGTTTCAACTCCGCGACATCGAGGAATTATCAACGGAAGAGACGGCCGAAGCGCTGGGTCTGTCCGTGCCCGCCGTGAAATCGCGGCTTCTGAGGGCGCGCCTGAAACTGCGCCAAAAACTCTCCCGACATTTTCGACGGAGCGACAACCAGTGAATTGCAAGAATCTCGTGATCGAGTTGGAACATTACTTGGACGAGGAGCTGGACCAGGCCGTTCGCGCGTCGATCGAAGAGCACCTGCTGAAGTGCAAGAAATGCCGCATCATCGTAAACACCTGCAAGAAGACGATCGAGATCTATTGCAACTCCGAGCCCGCCCCCTTGCCGGATGAGACGCGGATGCGGCTGCACGACGCGCTAACCAAGCGACTGAAGCGCGCCCATCCATGACGGCTTTTCTGTCGGACACTCACTCCGCATAGCTCGTTCGATCGCCCCGACGGCAAATTCCGCTGGATTGCGCTGGACGAGTTCTTGAGTTCTTGTTTTACGGCCTCCGCTCGCACCTACCGAAAGGCAGATTGGCGCGCATAATAACCCGCGACATCGTCCAAGCGCCGTAGCATAATCTGGCCCTCAAACGCATGGCTCCCCCACGCGTCTCTCGTCGCGACTTCATGAAAGACGGCGCTGCTGCCGCCGGAGCTTACGCCGTCGCGAAGACCATCCCGCTGCAGCCAGAAAGCCCAACCTGGGCGAACTCTGCGGTGCGCCAAGTCGCGCCAAGCGACCGTGTGCGGTTCGGTATCGTAGGTGTCGGCATGCAAGGCTCGGGCTTGCTCGCTAATTCGATCCAGCTGCCGGGTGTCGAATGTGTTGCCGCATGCGACCTGTATGACGCGCGCCACACTCTCTCGCGAGAAATCGCAGGACCACAGATCGTAACAACCCGCCGTTATCACGATCTCCTCAGCCGCAAGGACATTGATTGCCTGATCGTCGCCGTCCCTGACCACTGGCACAAGCAGATCGTTGTGGACGCGGTGAGCGCCGGCAAGGACGTGTACTGCGAAAAGCCCATGTCGCATTCGCCCGCCGATGGAGTCGCCATGGTGGAGGCTGCTCAAAGGGCCGGCCGGATCGTGCAGGCTGGATCGCAGCGAGTCAGCGGGATCATCACCGCAAAAGCAAAGGAGCTTCTGGCGCAAGAGATCCTCGGCGACGTCACTCTGATTCATGCGTGGAATGGGCGAAACTCGCCTTGCGGCGCCTGGCAGTATCCGCTGCCGCCGGGAATCTCAACGGCAACTCTCGATTGGGATACCTGGCAGGGAACTGTTCCGCACCGGCCCTTCGATCCAAAATACTTCGCCCGCTGGCGTTGCTGGCGCGAGTACGGGACGGGCGTGGCTGGCGACCTGATGGTTCATATCGTTAGCGGAATGCTTGCAATGCTTGGCTCCAATGAAGCCCCGGAGAGCGCTGCATGGCGATGGGCGGTATTTTGCGTTGGAAGGATGGACGCAACATGCCCGACGTTCACACGGCGCTATTCAATTATGAAAAACTGGGGAAGGTTCCCGTTTATCTCGAACTGAATCTGGGGACCGAATTTCCCGAGATGTACCAATTTATGGGCTCGAAAGGCATCCTCCAGGTGACCGGCACGAGCATCACGTACATGCCGCAGTCAGGCGAAGATGATTCGCCCTGCTATTACGCCGCCAGTTTTCCTCGTGCCATGCACGAAACATACGTTAAGGAATGGAATGCCGAGCACGACACCCTTGGTAGGGAAAGGGTGGTGGAAAGCGTGCGATACACCGGGCCTTCGTGGGACGACACCAGGCCGCACCTGTGGAACTTCTTCCAGGCAGTGAAGAGCCGCCAGCCGGTGGTCGAGGACGTTGTATTCGGACACCACGCCGCGCTGGCGTGCCACATGGCCAATAAGTCGTACTTCGCGGGCCATGGCGTCACGTGGGATCCTACAACGCAAGCAATCAAGACCTAATCGACTGCTCTCCCCTCACAACACACAGACTGCCGCGACCGCGGTACAAGCTGCGATGTTGATCCGGCTCAGGATCGAAATTGCACCAAAGTAGTGCAATCGACAGCGCAGGTCACAAACGCTGAAAGTGTGTCGACCAATTTTTACAGGTTCGCTGATGGCAAAGGACTTACGCGGATTTTTGCTTAGCAGGCGTGTCGACCAATGACGTCCGGAGGCTACGATGAATTCCGAGGCGCCTCCGCGAGACCGAAGATGAATGGGAAGGACTTATTGGCCTGCGCGCGTCGATTTTCCGCTTCCGCCGCAAAGTTGTATTTGCCGACGCGGTTCGCGCCGCCCTTCTCTGCTTTGGCCCCGATGACAAAACACAGGTTCTGCCGAACGCAGCAGGCGACGCCACCCTGGCAAGGCGGCCCTGGGACTCGACACAAACGAACTGAACCCTGCGGGATTCATTGCGTAGTCAAGCGAAGGGCCGGCGCACGGCCTGCGCGCTGCCCGAGTGAGCCAGCGCCAAATGGAGCCGCAGGGGCCGCGTCGTCGCGGTAAGCACGCTGTGAAGGCTTGCGCCGGGCTGGTTACGACCCGTTTTCCTTGACCAGTGGTGTTAAAATCTAGGCCGTGGCGCCAAGGGACGACCAACGCGCTAAAGGTGTGACTGACCCGCATGCGGGCAGCTTAACGCTGCCAGAAGTTCCGCGGCACGCCTCCGCCACCAATCTCCGAGTCAATGTCGGTTCCGTTTCCCTCAAGAATCCCATCATCGCGGCGAGCGGTACGTTTGGCTACGGCCTCGAGTTTGCCCACCTGGTTGACCTGAACAAGCTGGGCGGGATTGTCGTCAAGGGTCTATCTCGCGAGCCAATGCCCGGGGCACCCGCTCCCCGGATGTGTGAAACGCCCAGCGGCATGCTCAACGCGATCGGGCTGCAAAACATCGGGGTGCGGGCGTTCGTCGCCGAAAAGCTCCCCGAGCTGACCCGCTATCAGACCGCCATTATCGCCAATGTCTTTGGCAGCTGGACTGCCGACTACGTCGAGGTAATTCGTGTCTTGGAGGATACAGACGGCCTCGCTGCGTACGAGCTGAACATCTCTTGTCCGAACGTCGAGAAGGGAGGAGCGGAATATAGTACTAACCCGGATTTGACCGCGGAGGTCGTCAGCGCCGCCCGGCGTGCGGCGGCAAAGCGCCCTCTTTGGGTTAAGCTGTCTCCTGTTGTTGGAATGATTGGGCTTATAGCAAAGGCTGCGGAATCCTCCGGAGCCGACGCTCTCGTCATCGCAAACACATACCCGGCAATGTGTCTGGATGTACACAATCGAAGGTCACGTCTGGGTAGTACGACAGGCGGGTTGTCGGGTCCTGCGATAAAACCTATAACGGTGAGGTTGGTACACGAGGCCAGTCGGGTATGTAAGATCCCGATTGTAGGGCTTGGCGGTATCGAAAGTCCTGCCGACGTAGCTGAATACTTGCTCGTAGGTGCTTCGGCCGTAGAAGTAGGCACTGCGCACTTCGCAGACCCGAGGGCTTCACAAAGGCTTGCTGCGGGGCTCGAAACGTGGTGCCGAGACCAAAATCTATTTGATATCAGCGAGTTACAAGGCTCTTTCCGTACCGAATTGGCTGGCAAAAAGAGCCCCAAAAGCTTATAATTTGCTGATTCAAATGAAGATAGGTGACCATGAGAGCCAAGGCCTTCGTTATGCTTGAGTCGGTGTTCTTAGGTGTGGCACTGCTCGCGATGACCCCGTCGGCTAATCCCAACGCGACGGTTAGTGCGAACAATACGCATCCATCTGCAACGTCTCTGCAGAACAACAGCCTTCTATCCTCAGTAGCTCAACTCTCGCACGAGACCAAGCTGAAGCCGCTTGCGGTGTGGGACTGCACCAGCAGTTGGTATGGTCAGGATTTTGACGGTCAGCCCACCGCTACGGGCGAATCCTATGATATGTATGGCGCTACGGCGGCCCACCCGACGCTGCCTTTGGGCTCGCTGGTCCTGGTGACGAACACCAAGAACCACCGAAGCGAGGTGGTGCGCATCAATGACCGGGGACCCTATGTTCGGGGACGCGAACTGGACGTGACCTACCAGGTCGCCCGGGACCTTGGGTTCGACGAAAAGGGCCTGGCAAAGGTCCAGATCGCGCTGCTGGAGGTACCTTCACGGCCCAGTCAGATTCACGGCGAATAATCGTCGCGGCCGATTACGACCGCCTGCGCCCTGCCCTCGTGCTTGCGAGGAAGCTGCGGGGCGCGGCGGGGCTTTTGAAGGTTGGAAGCCAGCTCTACACGGCCGAAGGGCCTCATGCAGTCGACCGGCTGGCGAGCTTCGGTTACGAAATTTTCCTCGACCTGAAATTCCACGACATTCCAAATACCGTGGCAGGAGCAGTGTCTGCTGCCGCGGATCTGCACGATGTTGCGATGCTGACTCTGCATACGTCCGGCGGCGTGGCGATGATGAAGGCTGCGCGCGAAGCGCTCGCGCACAGGAAGACGCGTCCACTGCTGCTTGGCGTAACGGTGCTAACAAGCCTGGATGCGGCTGCCCTGCAGCAAATCGGAATCCGCGAAACACCCGCCTCGCATGCGCTCGCGCTGGCGAAATTGGCGAAACAGGCCGAAATGGACGGCGTCGTCGCGTCGGCGCATGAAGCGAGTGCGATTCGGCAGGAATGCGGACCCAAATTCCTGATCGTCGTTCCCGGCGTGCGGCCAGCCGAAGCTTCGGCCAACGACCAGTCGCGCGTTGCAACTCCCACGGAAGCAATCCGCGCGGGAGCGGATTACCTCGTCATCGGCCGGCCGATTACCGCTGCGGCCGATCCCCGACTTGCGGCACTCTCCATAGCATCAGAAATGGCGAGTGTCCCGGTCCGTTCGAAGTAGCTGATCGCCAGAAACGCGAGAGCCGGAATTGCGAACCTGATTACTTGCCAGTGGAGATTAAGAGCGCCCCTGGAATTCGCCTGTCCAGAGTGCCGAGAATGGCGCCCTTGGCGCGGGCAAGTTGAGCAAGATGGCCGTCGGTGATTTGCTTTCCCGCCTTCACCCAGGCGGGGAGGTGCGAGATGTCGTGATCGTCCGGCAGGAACTTAAACGCCACGACCTTCGAGGATTTTAGACGCAGCAGCAGGTCGCGCGCCTGCGAGACGGTAAAACCATACTGCGGCGCCTGCGTGAGGACGCGAACGAATCCCAGTTCAGTAATCGAGCAGGTGGCCAGTTCAAATGGCTCCTTCGCCATCGAGGTGCGCACCCAAGCCGCCATCCGCTGATGGAATTCATGCTGGAAGAATCCGAGGGCGACGAGAGCGTTTACATCCAGCAGACAGGTCATGGAAATTCGTCGAGACTTTCACGGACTTGCCCGCTCGTCAGGAGCGGGGCATCGTCTCCAGCGTTGAGAACGGGAAGACCGGTGATGCCGTCGACCAGAATTTTTGGCTTCCTCGAACGCGTCCGTTGTGGAGTCAAAATCACCCCACCGCCCTGCACTTTGGCGTCGAGCGAATCTCCTGGCTGCAGGCCGAGCGTCCGGCGAATGCGAAGAGGGAGAACAACTTGTCCCTTGGTAGATAGCTTGGTTTTCACGGTAAGACAATCTTACCTTGAACTGTTTTAGGCGCGCAACTATAATTCCCGCCTCGGTCGGAGCAACGAATGGAGCGCGCCTATCGCAACCTCGGCTACGTCCTGATCGTTCTTCTCCCGATTTTCATCGCGGGTTTCTGGGTTCCATATTTATCCGAGATTCCGCGCTTCGACCAGTCCATCAGCGGAGCCGTCCACGTGCACGCGGTTCTGCTGTTTTCGTTTCTGGGGTTATTGATCGTTCAGCCGCTGGCCATACGCTATAAGGCATTCTCCGCACATCGTATTTTGGGGAAACTGTCGAACATCTTGATGCCTTTCATAGTCGTCTTCTCTGTCGCGGTGTTGTGGAAGGAATATCACGAGCATCTGGCGGCGGGCGCGACGATTGGGGCAGCCCGCAACGCGGAGTTCCTCTCGGCGGTCCAGCTGCTACTTTTCGGCACGTTGTATGTTGTCGCGATCGCAGCAATTCGCCGGCGCGATGTTGCGATGCACATGCGATGCATGATCTGCATTGTGCTGGTCTTGCTGCCGGCTGGGCTGGCGAGAATGCTGGGATATTGGTTTGACGTTCGGCAATCTTGGTCGCAAACTGTCTGCCTTATCGTGATTGACGGTTTACTACTGGGATTAATGGCGTTTGACAGAAACCACCGGTCGGTAACTCGTCGACTGACACTACGACCCTACACTCTTGTGCTCTCCGCCTATATCGTCATCGAAGCCGTCTGGCTCATTCTCGGGCGACCAATCTAAAGCTCACCAGCGGTTCCGGGTGCAACCGTGGCGACCGCGTCTGGTTCATGCCTGCTGCGATGACTTGCATCGGTGGCTCAGGGCAGAGAAGTCGACTCGCAGCCCGAAGTAGCGGGGACACTTACTATCGCTTAGGTTTGGGATCGAGCAATTTTCTCAGTTCGTCAAGCAGGCGTTCGGGTGGCACAGGCTTCACCAGCCAGAGGCTGATGTCGCCGAGGCCTTCTCCCGACAGCGGACCGAATCCCGAGATCACAATGATCGGCAGTCCTGGATTTTGAACACGAAGTTCGTGAGCCGCTTCAGAGCCTTTCTTACCGCTCATCCAATAATCCAACAACACGGCGTCGACATGCTGCGATCGCGCTATCTCACAGCCGGCATTTGCGGACTGCGCCAACAAAGCCCGATACCCTCCGCTTTCGAGAATTGACTTATATAGATTGAGCGAAACGGGCTCGTCATCAATACAAAGAACCGCGCCGGTATCCATCAACTGACCCTGAAGAATCGGTTTGCCTGCTGTCGCAACGCGTCAACGATCCTCATATTGAGCTATTGTGCCAGAACGGGCGCAATCTAAAAAAGAGGCCAACTCCGGCGCCAAAGAACGCCCTTGTTGACGATGTTGGAACTCTTGGCGCGGCGACGATTCCGCGCGTGGATCCGCTCTCGCTCCGCTCTGAACCTACCGAATTCTGGGCTAAAATGGCGATCTCACTGGCCATTTTCATGATGCGACTGAAGAAAATCATTCTTTTGAAAGAACGCGTAGCGCAGCCTCACGAGTATCCCTTCAATATCCCGACGATCGCGTCCCTCAGCTCGATTGAGGTTACTATTGTAGTCGCGTCTGTTTTTTCGTGGGCGAAAACGGGACTGGGAAATCCACGCTACTTGAGGCGATAGCTGCTCATTATGGATTCGGACTGGAAGGTGGGAACCGCAGTTTCTCTCCGAGCACAACCGATACCGTCAGGGCGATCGAACCCTTGATGAAAGCTTTGAGGCTTGCGTTCACGAACAGGATCGGCGGCGGTTTCTACTTAAGAGCCGAAAGTTTCTTCAACGTTGCCAGCCACGTCGATCGGTTAGGCTTGTCAAGCAGTTACGGGGGCAAGAGTCTTCATGACCAGTCGCACGGAGAATCGTTTCACTCGATCCGGCTTCTACTTAATGGACGAGCCCGAGACTGCGCTGTCCCCTCAGCGCCAATTGAGTTTTCTGATTCTACTGCACGACTTGCTGACGAACAACGATGACATACAATTTATCATCGCGACGCACTCGCCGATTATCCTCGCGTATCCAGCGGCCCAGATTCTTTCCTTCGATGAAGGGAAGATTCATCAAATAGACTACCGGAACAGCCAGCCGTTTCAATTGCTCAAGGGCTTTGTTTCTGCGCCAGAACGTTACGTAAAAGCGTTGCTTTCCGAGCCTCCTGTGGATGAGGACGACGGAAAGTTCTGACGGCGTTGGCGGGCGAGTAGTTTCTGGCACTCTGTTCGAGGGCGCCGGTGATTTGAACAACCCACGCCTGTCCTTCGGCTCGGCAAAGACTACAATCGGGAAAACTGGCGGGAACCTTTCCCGCGAAGGCTGGTATTCCCTTATGCAAAGGCGCAATGAGGCCGATGCGGAAAACAGTCCACGAATGAACCTGGTTGCCGACGAGGATGTGATGCTGCAGGTACGCAATGGCGAGGGAGAGATGCTAGGGGTGTTGTTCGAGCGATATCACGACGCGCTCTTCAGTTTTTATGTGAGGCTGATGGGCGATCGCGCGGTGAGCGAGGATCTGGTGCAGGAAGTTTTCCTGCGGATCCTGCGCTATCGCGACACCTACCAGCCGGGAACGCCATTTCGTCCATGGATCTATCAGATCGCCCGCAACGCGCGTATCGACCATTATCGCAAGACGCCTCGCCACGAGGCCTTCGAACCCGAAATGCTTCCGCCCGTTATGCTGCCGGATTCGGCGCAGCAGGAACAGGAGAGCGCCCTTTTGCAGCGCGCGCTGATGCAGCTTTCCGACGACAAGCGCGAAGTGCTGATCCTGGCGCGTTTTCAAGAAATGAAATATACGGACATCGCGAGGCTCCTTGGATGCGAGCTGAACACGGTGAAGACAAGAGTGCATCGCGCTCTGCACGACTTGCGTGATGCGTTTCGCAAGCTCGAGCGCGGTTCCAATGTGTCGGATATTTCGCTGAGGAGGCGAGCCAATGAACTGTGAGCAAATCGCCGAACTCCTGCCGGATTTCCTGCGAGGAAGCCTGGACCGCCAGCGGGCCGAAGCCGTGGAGCGCCACCTGAGCGAATGCGCGGAGTGCCGCGACGAAGTGGCGGTGTGGGAAAAGCTGGCGCTGCTGCCGGCCGTGGAACCCAGTCCCGACGCGCGCACACGATTTGAAAGCATGCTGCGCGCCTACCGGGCTGGCCGGACGGAGCCACAGGCTTCCAGTCTGGCCGAATTGCACCCCGTCCACCGACCGGCGAGTTCCCACTGGTACCGCTCGCCGCTGTTGCAAGTGGCCGCAAGCATCCTACTGGTTGCTATGGGATTCGCGCTTGGCAATGGATTGGGTCGCACGCGTTCGGAGTCGGACGAGTTGGTGGCCATGCGCGCTCAACTGGCCAGCACGCGCCAGCTCGTGGTTCTTTCGATGCTGCAGGAGCAGTCGGCCAGCGAGCGGCTGCAGGCGGTGAGCTTCAGTCAGCACGAGGAGCGGCTCGATCCACAGGTTCTGGGCGCGCTCCTCCACACGCTGCGCTACGACTCGAGCGTGGACGTGCGCCTGGCAGCGCTTGACGCCCTGAGCCAGCACTCCGGGCAGCCGCAGGTTCGTAGCGGCGTGACCAATGCTTTGCAGGCACAGCAGTCGCCGCTGGTGCAAGTGGCGCTGATCGACCAGCTTCTCGAATGGCGCGAGCCGGATGCCGTGCAGCGCCTTCGCAATTTTCAAGAATCGCCAAACCTGAACCCCACCGTGCGCCAGCGCGCTGAGTGGGCCTTGAGCAAACTCCAATGAGGTGCACCTTGCGCAAGCCATCCACTCGCACGCTGCTCGCTGCCTTCGTGATTGCCGTGCTCTCTGTTCCTATACTCGCCTGGGCGGCTTTCGCTTCGCCCGCTTCGCATTCGAGGGATGACTGGGACGATTTCGGCGTAAAGGCGCAGGAGACGATCCAAAAATCGTTCACGATGCCCGCCACCGGGCAGCAGTCGCTGGACATCGACACCGTCTGGGGCTCGATCGATGTGGTGGGCGGCTCGGGCAACCAGGTTCAGGTGACCATTTTGAAGACGATTCGCGCGAGATCCGACGAAGCGTTGCAGCGCGCCAAAAAGGAAGTCACGCTCGACGTCACTCAGAATGCGGGCGACCTGAAGCTTTATGAAAATGGTCCATTTCGCTGCAACTGCGACGATTGCCGCGGTCGCCACCACAATGACGACTACGTCGTGCAAATGGATTTCAAGGTCACCGTGCCGCAGCAAATCGATCTTCAGGCCCGCACCGTGGATGACGGCAATGTGAGCATTAAGAACATCACTGGCGATTTCGAGGTTCGCAACGTCAATGGCCGAATTGAAATGGACTCGATCGCAGGTTCCGGCAGCGCCCGGACGGTTAATGGCCCTGTCACGGTTGCCTTCCGGCAGAATCCTGGCGCAAATTCGGATTTTCGCACTGTGAATGGCGCTGTGGAGCTCCGCTTCCAGTCGGGGTTGGACGGTGCGTTTCGGATGAAAACCTTCAATGGCGGCATTTACACGGACTTCACTGCCACGGCGCTCCCGCTCCGTCCCGTTTCGGAGGAGCGACATGGCGGAAGAATAGTCTTCCGGGCCGATCGTATGACGGGCGTTCAGATCGGAACCGGCGGCCCTGAGATTCAGATTGAAAATCTAAATGGAGACATTCGCATTTTAGAAAACCATGAATAAAACAACGAAGTGGTTCCCTAGAACGTTCGCCGCAGTTGTGCTTGCAGGAGCCGCCCTGGCCGCGCCCGCCAGTCGTGCTCAAACCGTGTCGGCGTCGAGCCCGGATCGTATTGCCGTAAAACTCGATGATCCATCGCGCCCGGCGCTGGTGAAAGCCAGCCTGGTAAACGGCGGCATCACGGTGAAGGCCTACGACGGCCAGCAAGTGATCGTAGAGGCTCGGTCGCGCGGCGCGGAGCGCGATGGGGAGAAGCCCGCGCCTGCGGGCATGCACCGCCTGGACGTTTCGCGCACGGGCCTGAGCGTCGAGGAAGAAAACAATGAAGTGAGCGTTGGCAGCGATTCTTTCATGCGCCCGATCGACCTGACGATTTCCGTTCCGGTTCACACCTCGCTGAAATTGAGCTCGGTGAACGGCGGCGATATCGTTGTCGACGGCGTCGACGGTGAAATGGACGTGAGCGACGTGAACGGAGCCGTCACCTTGAATCATGTCTCGGGGAATTCGGTGGTGCACGCGCTGAACGGCCGCATTCTTGCCACGTTCAACAGAGTCAATCAGAAGCCGATGGCTTTCAGTTCGCTAAACGGCGACATTGACGTCACGTTTCCCGCCGATCTGAAGGCGAACCTTAACATTCGCTCCGACCGCGGCGACATCTTCAGCGATTTCGACGTTCAACTCCAGGCTGCCGCGCCGAAGCAAGTGGTGGAAGGCAGCGAGGGGCATGGCGGCAAGTATCGCGTCAAAATCGACAAGACGGTGCATGGCGCAATCAATGGCGGCGGCCCGGAAATTCAGTTCACGAATTTCCAGGGGTCCATCTACATCCGCAAGGCCGGCGCGGCGCGCTAGGCATAAATCAGCCGTGGCTCGCTGCCAAGATCGCAGGACTAGACGCGCAGCGAGCCTCGGAATCTTCTGCCGGCGTAGTAAGATTCGGCGCCGTTGTGATACACGAACACAGCGTCGTAGCGGCGATCGCAAAAGAGTGCGCCGTCGAGTTTTCTGATCGCAGGGGGCGTTTTCACCCAGCTCGACGTTTTCGTGTCGAAATTTGCCAGCTTCTGCAACTCTCGGTATTGCTCTCGCTTAAGAGCGAAGCGTGTGCCATCCTTTCCCGGGGATGGCAATTTTACGCTTCGAGGCAAGTCTCCGCGCGATGTCCTGGGCCGCCGTTTTTTCGTCGCTAAGTCTCAGGCATCCCGATTGCCCGTCCCGGCCATCTTCTAGTAGGCTTTACGACTGCCCAAACGGTGGCCGAGCGACAAGTGACGAGCGTCGAAAAGGACGGGAATATCCCGACGAATACCAAGCTGTCGAACCCTGCCTACCACAAGCAGACTGTGAGCTTCACAAGATTGCGTTCCTTCCTTGCGGGGGCGAAGGCCCGCTCCTTCGCGCGCACATCGTGGGTCGTTCTCGGAGCGATCGTCGCCGGCCTGTGCCTGTTTCCGTCTTGCAACGACATCATCAACTATCCGGCGCCCGCCATCGCAACGACTAAACCGCTGAACCCGAGCACCGTTCAGGCAGGAAGCACCACATTCACCCTTGCAGTGAACGGATCGAAGCTGACGCCTGCTTCTACGGTCCTTTGGAATGGCACGCCGCTCAGGACTTTCTTCATAAGCGTAAACGAGCTGGACGCCGTTGTGCCCGATGCGTTAGTGGCGAGCCCCGGTTCAGCCGCGATTAACGTCGAGACGCCGCAACCGGGCGGAGGCGTATCCACTTCGGCCATTTTCACCATCACGCCGCCATCGTCTCCGGTGCCCACGATCACGTCGCTTTCACCCTCAACGGTGATGGCAGGCAGCGCCAGCTTTCAACTGATCATCACCGGCACGAATTTCGCGAACGCTTCGGTGATTACCGTAAATGGCGACAATCGCACCACGGGCTTCGTCAGCACCACAACTCTCGCGACGCTGATTCAAGCGAATGACGTGTCGACCGCTGGAACTGTGCAGATCGTGGTGGAGAATCCACCCGGAACGTCGTCTGGCTCCGGCGGCTCATCGACTCCGATATCGTTGATTGTCAAGAATCCGGTACCGACGATCCTTTCGCTTTCTCCAACATCGTTTGCGTCTGGAACAACTGCGACGACGGCAGTGACAATCACAGGCTCGAGTTTCGTCACCAACTCAGTGGTCCACATCGATGGCGCTGCCACTCCAGACCAGGTTAGCTTCGCCAACCCGACGCAACTCGGCATAAGCCTGACGGCCGGCGACTTGGCCACGGCGGCGGTCCATCGCGTTCAAGTGGTGAATCCTGGGCCCGGCGGTGGCGTCTCGAATATCCTGATTTTGCCTGTGAACCCGACGCTCACGCATGGTCTGCCCGTGCTGCTCGACTACGGCTTCGACGGCTCGGAAGCCAACCAGGGGCTCTGCGGAACGAACTGCGCGGCCGGACCGCCCACTCTGCTGACGGCCGGCCCTTCGATGACTTCCGACGGCAAAATTGTCGTGTTCGCGTCGACCTCGACGAATTTGCTGAAGGATCAGGCCAACGCCGGGAGTGATGTGTTTGCACGAACCACATGCCTGTCCAACGCCTCGTGCACTCCCGCAACCACGGATGTGAGCATAGGACCGGACGGCGAGGTCTCAAACGGCTCGAGTTGGGAACCAACGATTGATAACAGCGGCGGTCACGTCGCTTTCACCTCGACGGCAAGCAACCTGGTGGCAGGCGTGTCGCTTGCGCCCGGAAGTCAGCAGGTGTACTGGATGCCGATCTGCACGGCGAGCAGCACAACTTCGGGCTGCGCGGCGGGACAGCTGGTATCGATCTCCCCTGACGATATCACGCCGGGAAACGGCAATAGCTATGACGCTTCGATCAGTCCGGATGGCCGCTACGTAGCGTTCGTTTCGCTGGCGACGAATCTGGTTGCGAACGTAGGGAATCTCGACGGCAGGACGCCGCAGGTCTTCGTGCGCGACACGTGCAACGGCGTGGCAGTGTCGAGTACAACGAGTTCCTGCACGCCTACCACATACCTGGTGTCAACGCCCGACGGGATCACTCCGGGAAACGACGTGAGTTCGCAACCGAGCATCTCCAGCAGTGGCGAATATATTTCTTTCTCGTCGGTTGCAACGAATCTGGGGGCGGCTGCTCCAAATCCCAATGGCACGCAGGAAATATTCCAGCGAACCACATGCTTGCCGACGAACGCGATTTGCGCGGCGGTCACAACGCTGATCTCGACGCCCGACGGAGTCACTCCCGCAAATGCGACAAGTTCGGAATCGCAGATCGCGGGCGCGGGACGCTTTATCGTGTTCGCTTCCGCAGCAACGAATCTGGTGGTTGGCGCCGGCCCCACGCAGCAGGTCTACATGTACGACACGTGCGTGAGTTCCGCTGCCCCAATTTCCGGCTGCCTGCCGGGACTCACGCTGATCTCCACTTCAGACGGTTCCACCCCGGGTAACGGCCCGAGCGAATATCCGACGATCAGCTTGGGTTCTTCCGCCGTCACGGCATCCACCACCACGGGCGAATTCGTGGCATTTGCCTCGCGGGCTTCAAACCTCGCGAGTAATGCCTCGAATGGTGTCTCGAATGTTTTCGTCCGGAAATCGTGCGTCGGCTTCTCGAGCAGCGTTTCGAACTGCACTCCGACCACGGTACTGGCTACGCAGGGTGCCGGAACGTCGCCGCCGCCGGCGAACGGTGACAGCCTTATGCCCTGGATCAGCGCCGACGGTCACACAGTGACGTTCATTTCGGCCGCCAATAACCTGGTCGCCAACGATACAAACGGCTTCTATAACCTGTTTCTCGCACTTACTTCGTTCTAATTGAGCGCTGGTCGCCCGCGGGAGCGAGGTAATCAGGGGCGTTTTGCGGATAGGGCTTCGGGCGATATCGCTAAATGGGAATCGGAGGGAAGTAAACGGGTTGGCTTAGCGTGCACGACCCCTCTCGGAGCCGTCGTCCCCGCATCGCCGCGTCCAACCCGCACATACATCCTCGCTGCGGCACCCGACAGCGAACATGGCTCGAAAGGTTCATTTTTACCAGTACCCGCCCCTAGTACTACTCATCCAACTTATTTTCATGCACTTACAAAGGATTTAGCGACCTTGAATACGCTTCAGCGACTACCGTTTTCCGCATAGGGGCTGGCGTGTGGTTGCACGAAGTTGTTTCCCCTTGACATTCTACAGGAACGGCGGGAAGATGCGGACGATTTGTAGAATATCTAGGGGAACAACATGCCGCCATCATCCGACATTCTCCAAGGGACCTTGGATCTCCTGATCCTCAAGACCATCGCGCTGGAGCCCATGCATGGCTGGGGCATAGCGCAGCGGATCCAGCAGGTGTCAAAGGACGTGCTGCAGGTGCAGCAAGGATCGCTTTATCCGGCTTTGTACCGGCTCGAACGGAAAGGACTGATTCGCGCCGAATGGGGCGCCTCGGAGAATAATCGGCGCGCCAAGTACTACTCGCTGACGAAAGCGGGACGCGAGCAGCTCGAAAAGGAGCAGGCGGAGTGGGAGCGGCTGTCGTCCGCCGTAGCCCTGATTCTTCAGCGAGCATAGAAGCGTTATGGCTTTAGGAAAACTGTTACCGTTTTTGTTTTGCAGCCTACCGCTTCGCTCCGATCTTCTGCCGGCGAAATGGCATAGCACGATTCCGTGCTAACCGGCGGCGTAAATTCTGGACCGAAATCGCGAATTTCGAGTATCACCGCTCACGATGGCGAATAAGGCTTGGCAGAGAACGATGAACATGAAAATGAGACGGTCGCGAGGGAAGAGCGCGTTCGAGCGGGAAATGCATGAAGAGCTGCAGTTTCATCTCGACAAGCAAATTGCAGCGAACATTGCAGCCGGGATGCATCTGGACGAAGCGCAGCGCCAAGCGAAAGCGCAACTCGGAGCCATGGAAGGCGTGAAAGAAGGCTGCCGCGAGCAGCGTAGCGGATTCTGGCTCGAATCGCTGTGGGCCGACATTCGCTACGGTTTACGCATGCTGCACAAGTCTCCGGGATTCACCGAAATTGTGGTGATCACGCTGGCCCTCGGCATTGGGGCGAACACAGCTATTTTCAGCGTGGTGAATTCGATTCTGCTGCGTCCGATGCCGGTGAAAAACCCAGGCGAAATCGTAGACCTTGCATGGCAGCAGAAGAACAGCGAACCGATTGAATATTTCTCGTACGCCGATTACAAAGACATACGCGACGAATCGGCTGGCGTGTTCTCGAACATAGCCATCTTTCGGAGCAACTTCGACGGGCTCAGCACGAAGAGCCGCGCGGACCGCGTCCTCACAAGTTATGTGACCGGCAATTTTTTCCCGATGCTTGGGCTGAAACCCGCCGCGGGACGCTTGATCGAACCAGCCGATGGCGGGCCAGTATCGCCCGATCCCGTTATTGTTCTGGCGTACGCGTACTGGCAGGCGCAGCTCGGGGGCGAGGAAGACATCATTGGCAAGACAGTGGACCTGGACGGGAAGCCGATGAAAGTCGTCGGCATTGCGCCGTGCGGATTCCACGGAACAATGCCCTTCGTCGAAACGCAAGCCTATCTGCCGTTTTCGGCCAGTGGCTATCAGTTAGCGAATCGCGGCTGGCGCAACGTGCACGTGCTGGCGCGTCTCAGAACCGGCGTCACGCTCGCCCATGCAAATTCCGCGTTGCGCGTGATCGCGCAGCGGCTTGCAACCAAAGATCCCAAGAACGACAAACATTTCTCGATTAGCGCGTATCCCGAAACGGTGGCGCAGTTCGGGCCCACGACGGGTGGGCCGCTGAAAATGGTTTCCGTTTTGTTTCTGGCGCTTGCAGGCATCGTGCTGCTGCTCGCCTGCGTGAATGTGGCCAGTATTTTACTTGCGCGCGCGACGGCTCGCCAGCGTGAAATGGCTTTGCGTGCCGCACTGGGAGCCGCACGCAGCCGACTGGTTCGGCAATTATTGACAGAGAGCCTGCTGGTCGCAATGTTTGCCGGTGCAGCGGGGATTTTCGCGGGGCTTTGGTCCAGCGTGGCGCTCAGCCGGATGCCGCTCGATTACGGGTTGCCGCTGCTGCTGGATTTCAGTTTCGACTGGCGCGTTTTCGTGTACGCATTTGCCGCGACCACAATTGCCGGTGTCCTGGTCGGTATCGTGCCGGCACTGCGGGCGTCGCGGCAGAATATCGACGTGGTGCTGCACGAATCGGCGAGCAAGACGGTAAGCGGTCGGCAGCGCATGCGCAGTGCGCTCGTAGTCGCGCAAATTGCCGGTTCGCTGATGTTGCTCGTGATCGCCGGTCTTTTCTTCCGCAGCCTCCAACAGGCGCAACATATCGATCTCGGCTTTAATCCCAATCATCTCCTGAATCTGAGCATGGACCCGCACGAGATCGGTTATAACGACGCGCAGAGCCGTGAGTTTTACGACCATTTACTGAAACGAGTGCAACTCGTTCCGGGTGTCCAGTCGGCCACGCTGGCCTTCGCAATTCCGCTAAGGCCCTACACCGATAACGCCGACACGCTATCCATCGATGGCTACGCGCCTCGAGAAGGGCAACCTGCACCCCTCGTTCATTTCAATATCGTGGGCCCCGGTTTTTTCCGTACGATTGGCACTCCGACGATTAGCGGTCGAGAGTTTAGTCCGGCTGATGATGAACATTCCCCGCGAGTCGCAATTATCAACCAAGCCATGGCCGAAAAATTCTGGCGGGGCGAAAACCCAATCGGCAGGACGTTTGCCCTCTCCACGAGCTCCAATGCGCCGATACGGGTGATTGGTGTGACCGGAAACAGCCACACTCTCTCCCTGATCGGCAAACCCTCGCCTTATTTTTATCTCCCGCTCCCACAATTTTTCATGTCGTATGAAACGCTTCAGCTGCGCACAGTGGCCGATCAGCGCGCAATGATATCCGGAATCGAGCATCTGATTGCGTCGATGGCGCCCGGCCTGCCCGTATTCGATGTCGAAACGATGCGGGAATCGTTGTCCGGGGCACTGATTGCGTTCCAGTTCGGCGCCGTGCTCGCTCTGGCGCTCGGGATTTTGGGACTCGTGCTAGCGATCGTCGGCGTTTACGGCGTCACCTCCTATGCCATGGCACAACGAACGCACGAGATCGGTATTCGCCTCGCACTCGGGGCTCAACCGGGCCGCATCCTCCGCATGATCTTTCGCGAGGGAGGGTTCGTGATTGCGATTGGGATGTGCATCGGTGTGCTTGCTGCATTGGCAGCCGGTCGCGTCACCGGGCGTTTCCTGATCGTCAGGGGTACCGATCCGCTGACGTACATAACGGTGTGCGTCGTGCTTGCGATCGTCGCGCTTGCGGCATGCTGGATTCCGGCGCGACGAGCCATGCGGGTCGACCCAGTTGTCGCCTTGCGACACGAATAATTGGGCGCTCTACGACACGAATAAAGCAGTGACGAGTGGCTGGTGGCGAGAAGAAGGTTCCCTCTGACTTTCCGCCTCTGGTTTGGCGGTCGAAGTCTAGTTTTAGGGCTAATGCGGGCAAGGAAACCCGCAATACGCCGGTCGAGACTCCACTTCGCAGCGCAGCGGGAGGCTGCAAAACAAAGAGCCTCAAATGTCGCCCTACTCGCGCACCGGCCTCCTCACGCAGTCAATGCCCGCTCGCCGATTCTCGGGCAGGTTAGAAACCGGTCCCTCACCGTTGTGAAACCATTTTGCCTTCCTGTGCACCAAACACTTAGAATAAAGGCTCTAATCAGGAACACCGAGAGACCTGGACAGCAGAATAACTGTGTCTTCCACCGGAACCGAACTGCGTCGCCCCATCGTCGCCAATGAATCGCACTCTTCGCGGGCTAAAGCGCTCCGCGATCCCTGGTACTGGGTTGTTTACCTGGCGATCCTAGCCGGCATCACGGCGCTGATCAGCGCGCACATTCATGGCGTGTTCCTGCGGCCACTCGTGCAGGCCGCCGACGAGCATCATTGGGCGCGATTCCTGATCTTTCCCAGCATGCTGTGGATCACAATGGGGATGTTGCTGCTCGTGTTTCGTACGCTTGTATGGATTGCCTACCATCCGTTTCCTTCCGCCAGCTATGAAACGGCGCCGTCCATAACGGTAATCATCCCCGCATACAACGAAGGTCCGATGGTGCTGAAGTCCATCGAGTCCGTAGTAAACGCCGATTATCCCCCCGACCGCCTGGAGCTGTTCGTCGTTGACGACGGCAGCCGAGACGACACCTGGACTTACATCGAGCAGGCTGCCAAGCAATGGCCCCAGGTCCGGCCGATTCGTTTTGAGAAGAACCAGGGCAAACGGGCGGCGCTGGCTGCGGGATTCAAGGCGGCCAAGGGAGAACTGGTCGTTACCATCGATTCCGATAGCGCGCTTCAGCCGGGCGCCCTGCTCGCGATTGCCGGGCCGTTCCGCGATCCGAAGGTAGGAGCGGTAGCCGGCAAGGTTGGAGCTTACAACCGCCACGAAGGGCTTCTGCCGCGCATGCTGCACGTCCGCTACATACTCTCGTTCGACGTGCTGCGCGCCGTGGAATCGTCCTACGGCACCGTCTACTGCTGCCCCGGCGCATTGACGGCGTATCGCGCCAACATAGTTAACGAAGTGCTCGAACCGTGGCTCAAGCAGACCTTCCTCGGCGCCGAATGCACGTATGGCGAAGATCGCGCGCTGACCAACTGGATTCTCTCGCGGGGCTATTCAACGGTCTATCAACGGTCCGCCGTGGTGGACACCATGGTTCCCACGCGCTACGGAAGCATGTGCAAGATGTTCCTGCGCTGGGACCGCAGCTACGTGCGCGAGGAAATCCGCTTCCTGAAGATTGTGTGGAAGCGGCCGCCGCTTTCGGCTTCGCTCGCTCTGTGGGACCGCTTCGTCACCAACCTGCGCTATCCGGTGAGCTATGCGAGCCTCGTACTGCTCGCCGCCCTTAGCTGGGAGCACCCGTACATGCTCGCTCGATTCCTGCTGGCCGTGGGAATCGTCGCCATTTTCTATTCTCTGTATTTCCTGCGCAGCGAACGCTCGCTCGAATTTCTGTTTGCCGTGATCTTCGGCTACTTTTCCTTCTTCACGATGTTCTGGATCTTCCCCTACGCCGTCGTCACCGTCCGCGCCCGCTCCTGGCTCACCCGCTGACCCGACCGGTTACGTAGCTGGCCCTATTTTAATCTGGACGTCTTGCTTGTCATCGGGGGAGCCGGACAGGCCGTAATTTCTGCGAATTTCGGCGGGAAAAACGTCATCAAACTGTCGAACCCACCGTTGCGCCCTGCATGGCAGGAACCTTCAATTCGAAAGCTGTGGCACAATGACTGCGGACTTTTGGACATTCGGTTCAAACGTCCATTTTTTCGCATTTTCAATGGTTTGGCGTGTCACAAGAGCTGGCCCAGAAAGCGCCTCCGCCTCAACCACCTTGCCCTTATCATCTAGTTTAACCTGAACTACCACCACGCCTTCGACATGAGCGACCAACGCGATGGCCGGGAAATACATGTCTGCGTAGTCCACGACGTGTACATCCTTGTCGTAAATCGTCTCCGCTTGCGCACCCAACACACAACCGAGGGCGATCAACAATCGCAGAATCCCTGTCCATAGGGGTTTCTTCCGAGTGGCTTTCAGGCGTCACAGCACGCTACAGACACGGGTTCTCGCGGTCGCGGCCGGTCCTCGCTCCTGGTTCATCGCTGGCACTGACCGAACTTCCGAACATCAATGCTCATCCTCAATTGCGAGAGTGGGGCCGTTCGATGAACTGGCCACGCTGTGGAAAACGTCCACGATGGAAGTGGACATTTACTTTCTCGCTTGGTTAGAATTCCTCCGTATCCAGCCGGAACGACCAATTCAGCCAGGTGCAACCGTAGTCCACTTCGATCGCCCAAGCAACCACCACCGTCTAGCAATCGGAAACGAATCTAGCCACGCGCTGTTTCGTGGCCCCTCTCCACATCGACGCTCAAGGTAGCCTTCATCGACGCGTCGGCAAGACTTTTCATCCGCTTCAGGGGAAGGAACCAGGAGCATGAAAATTGTGATGGGACCGCTTTCTCACGACCAACCGGTGAACACGGGCCGCTTTCGTCGAATATACAACTAAAAATAAAAGGGGAACTTGTGATGAATGCACCGAGGCAGATTCTTTTCGTATTCGTCGCAATTGCAACGTTAGTCGGCGCTTTCGGCGCTATGGCTTCATCATCCGGACGCGCTGGCGAAGATACAGCTCCCGCATGGGTGCAACAGAAACCTCGCGCCTACCGCGATTGGACGCTAATTTCGATCGCCCACGAGGCGGGCAATCTCCACAGTTTGGGCGCTGTTTTGGGAAATGATGTAGCGGTCAAAGCCTACCGGGAAAAAACGCTTCCGTTTCCCGACGGCACAATTATTGCCGCATTGCATTACCGTAACGTTCCCTCGCAAGAGAACGACAAGATCTTTGGCCAACCACAATCTTTCGTACCCGGTGCGCCGACAAACGTTCAATTCATGGTCAAGGACTCAACAAAGTACTCCGCGACGGGAGGCTGGGGTTTCGGTCACTTCAACGCAGATGGCAAGCCCGTCAACGCCGCGTTCATGAAACCATGCTACCCGTGTCACGCGCAGAACAAGGCTCACGACCTTGTCTTCACCCAATACGCACCTTGACGAAACCTTTCTCACAGCCTTTGGATTCGCATGGCTTGCAAAGCGAAGTTCTGTCCAGGCCGCTAGTCTTGAGTTAGAGCGTCTCAGGCTCTTGCGGTCGATAACGGGCGGCGGCGGGCGCTATGTCAGGAAGCCAGAGGGGAGCTGTTCGAAGAAAACCAGAATCAGCCGATCATCACCGTATCGAAAGGAGCCACCAATGAACAGCGTACAAAAGCAACCGCCGGTGAATCCGGTGCAAGTCGAACAGAAGAGCTATGAGATGCCCCCACGGGAAGGGATCAGCATCGCGCATTTTCTAACTGTCGCCGACGTCGAGCGATCGGCTCGCTACTACGAAAAGGTCTTCGGCGCTCGCATTCTGACCATGGGTGACGGCAACGCGCCTCCATACCTTCAGCTTGCGAATATCTGGATGATTCTGAACGTTGGGGGCGGCCCGACCCCGGACAAGCCGACGGTAACGCTCAGCGTCCCCGATCCGAATCACATCAACAGCTTTCTAAATTTCCGCGTCGCGGATATTCACGCGTGCTACAAATGGTGGAAAAGTCGAGGAGCCGAGTTCATCACCGAGCCGATCCCCAAGTATGGCGAGATTCGCTGCTACATCCGCGATCCTGACGGTTACATTATCGAGGTCGGACAGAGCACCACCCTCACGTACGGCTAACGCCGGCGAAGACAGGATGCGAACTTGAGCTGCCTACAGGCCCTGGTTGGCGCGGTACACAAACGTGCTGCTATTTTAGCGTCCTGTTTTGGGCGTTTTTTTGTGAGCGCATATGCACAACAAGACAGGGATTATTAGCCGTTCGGCTAAGCAATAAGAGTAGATGTGGGTTACGGACGGGCACTGGAACCCGCGCCGACTGGCTCCGGTGCACCATTGGGAGGAGCGCCAGCCGTGGACTCGGGCACCGCAGCTTCCCAGTCGCATTCCTTGTTCAGGCAGGCACGGACGTGGCCCAGCTTTGTCCGCTTTTCGACGATGAAAGGCGCGGCGCACTTCGGGCAGGGCTCGTTGATAGGCTCGTACGGCGTGGTGAAGTCGCAATCCGGATAGCGGCTGCAGCCGTAGAAGATGCGCATGCGGCCGCGTCCTTTGCCGCCTGATCCGCGCCGAACGAACTCGCCTTCGCCGCACTTCGGGCACTTGATTCCAAGCGTTATCGGCCGCGTGTACTTGCACTTAGGATAGTTCGTGCAGCCGATGAACTCGCCGTAGCGTCCATGCCGTTTCAGCAATTCGCCGCCATCATCGGGACACTTTTCGCCAAGAGGAACGTCCGGCTGGCGCGCAATGCGCGTGCCTTCGACGAGCCGCCGCGTCGTCTTACAGTCGGGATAGCCGCTGCAGGCCAGGAACGCGCCGAAGCGACCCCTCTTGAGCATCATTTCGCGGCCGCAGTTCTCGCAAAATTCGGTCCTGTCTTCCTCGTCGCCTAATTCGGGTGCCAAGTCCTGGATAAAATCACAATCCGGGTACCGCGAGCAGCCGAGGAAAAACCCGTGCCGGCTGATGCGTTCGAGCAGTTCTCCCTGCCCGCACTTCTCGCACTTTTTCCCCGTCGGAATCCCGATCTTGTACGACACCATCTCCTCATCGGCCTTGGCGAGATCGACGGTGAACTTCCCCCAAAATTCGCGGACAGAATCACGCCACGGCAATTTGCCTTCTTCGATGTCATCAAGCTCTTCTTCCAATCGCGCTGTGAAGGTCACATCGAACACGTCGTCGAATGCCTTCACCAAGAGCGCGCTCACGCGCTCGCCGAGCATCGTGGGCGTAAAGCGGCCCTGCTGCTTGTTGACGTACTCGCGCTCGACGATGGTCGAAATGATCGACGCATACGTAGACGGCCGGCCGATTCCTTTTTCCTCGAGTTCTTTGACCAGAGTTGCTTCCGTGTAGCGCGGCGGCGGCTCGGTGAAGTGCTGATCGGGACGGATCTGCTCGAGCCGAAGCGTTTGGTTCTCGGTGACCTGCGGCAGCGCCTTGCCTTCGCCTTCTTCGGCTTTTTCGTCCTCCTCGCGGTCGGCGCCAGCGACTGGAGCCTGGTAAACCCGCAAATAGCCGTCGAACTTCTGCACAGATCCAGTGGAACGGAACGTGTAGTCGCCCACCGAAATATCAATCGTGGTTTGGTCCAGGATTGCCGGCACCATCTGCGACGCGACGAAACGCTGCCAGATGAGCTGGTACAACTTGAAAAGATGATCGTCGAGGTATTTGCGAACGCTCTCAGGCGTCCGCGAGACGTCCGTCGGACGAATCGCCTCGTGTGCTTCCTGCGCGTCTTTCTTGGATTTGTAGTAGTTCGGCTTCTCCGGCAGATAACTGCTGCCGAAGGCCTGCGGGATCAGCTCACGAACTTGCACAATCGCGTCACTCGAGACGTTTACCGAGTCGGTTCGCATATACGTGATCAGCGCGACCGAACCTTCCTCGCCGAGATCCACGCCTTCATACAGCCGCTGAGCAAGAGCCATGGTGCGCTTCGCCGTGAAGCGCAACCGATTGTAGGCAGCCTGCTGCAGCTTCGACGTAGTGAACGGAGGTGGCGGATTGCGCCGCTTTTCTTTCTGCGCGATCTCTGTGACCAGCCATTTCTCTTTCCTGACGGCGGCAACGATCTTATCCGCGGCTTCCTGGTTCGAAACCTCGATATCTTCGCCTTTGTACTTGCTCAGTCTGGCTTCGAAGATGGGCGGCTTGCCTGCGTCCAGCATGGCATGGATCGTCCAATATTCCTTGGGAACGAACGCCCGAATCTCCTGCTCGCGTTCGGCAATCAGCCGCAGCGCGACGGTCTGCACGCGCCCGGCGGAAAGCCCTCGGCGCACTTTGTTCCAGAGAAGCGGCGAAACCTTGTAGCCAACGATGCGGTCGAGGACGCGACGTGCCTGCTGCGCCTCCACCAGATTGACATCGACGGCGCGCGGCTTCTCAAAAGCGGCGCGTATCGCTTTCGGCGTGATCTCGTTGAAACTGACACGGAATATCTTCTTGGAATCGATCGGTGGGATGCTCACTTCGTCGCGATTGCGCTTGCCCTTTGCCTTCGGCTTCTCTTCCTCTTTCTCCGCGGTCTTTCCGTTGCCGTTGTGGCCGTTCGAGACTTCATCCTCGGTGAAGCGGGCAGGTTTGGAAAGCACCATCGCCAAATGGTGCGAAATGGCTTCGCCTTCGCGGTCCGGGTCAGCAGCGAGATAAACCGCGTCGGCGGAATTCGCGGATTTTCGCAGGTCGTTAACGACCTTTCCCTTGCCGGGAATAATCAGCAGCGTGGGTTCGAAGATCTTCGGATCGTCGAGCCTGACCGGGTTCTTGGGAGCCTTTTCGGCCTTGCCGTTCTTCTTGCTCTTTGCTCTCTTGCGCTTTTTTGGCTCCTCGTCGGGCAAACGAATCCCGATCGTCTTCTTGGGCAGGTCCATCACATGGCCAATGGACGCTTTGACCGTGTAGTCGCGTCCCAAGTATTTGTTGATAGTTTTCGCCTTAGCCGGCGATTCGACGATTACAAGCGACTTTGCCATTTTCTGTTTGATGCCCTGCGCGCCACTTCAGCCGCAGACGTGCTTCTCTTTCCGGGCCGCTAGTTCGCCAGGACGTTTTCTATCCTATCGAACATTGAGCAGGAAAAGTCGCAACTCTGACGGGGAAGTGCCAAAACACCAACGTCGTCAGGCCGGGGCGGGCTTTTCACCCTTTGCCATCCCGGGAATCGGACGCGGATCAGGACGCAGCGTGACCGGTTCCTTACTCGGCAGCGGCGGCGCCGGAGGCATAGGTGGCGCTGGTTTTTCAGGAAGCGGCTTACCTTCGAGCAGAAGCTTGAGTTCCGTCGCGTCGAGACTCTCACGCTCGAGCAAACTCCGGGCAACACGCTCGAGGGCATCGCGATACGTCTCGAGAATATTGTGCGCGCGTGAATACGACAGATTCACGATGCTGCGTACCTCCACATCAATCTTGATCGCGGTATCTTCCGAGTAGTCCCGGTGTTGCGCAATTTCGCGCCCCAGGAAGACCGTCTCTTCCTTCTTGCCGAATGTCAGCGGACCAAGTGTGCTCATGCCCCACTCGCAGACCATCTGCCGCGCGATCTCAGTGGCGCGCTCGATATCGTTTCCCGCGCCCGTGGTGATGTGGTGCAGGAAAAGTTCTTCCGCGGCTCTTCCGCCCATTAGCACCGCCAGCTGCGATTCCAGAAATTCCTTCGTATACGTGTGTTTATCGTCGATCGGCAACTGCATCGTCAAACCCAAGGCCATGCCACGCGGGATGATCGTGACTTTATGCAGAGGATCAGCGCCTGGCGTCATTGCCGCCACCAGGGCGTGGCCGGCTTCGTGATACGCCGTGTTCTTTTTCTCCTCGTCGGAGAGGATCATCGACCTCCGCTCGACGCCCATCAGGACCTTGTCCTTGGACATCTCGAAATCGGCCATCGCGACAACCTTGCGGTTCTGGCGCGCAGCCCACAAAGCGGATTCATTCACCAAATTCGCAAGATCGGCGCCCGAAAAACCTGGAGTGCCGCGCGCAATAATGGACAGGTCCACATCATCGGAGATCGGGACCTTGCGCGTGTGAACCCGCAGGATCTCCTCGCGGCCCTTCACATCGGGTCTCGGCACCACCACGCGGCGATCGAAGCGGCCTGGCCGCAGCAGGGCAGGATCCAGAACGTCAGGGCGGTTCGTTGCCGCGATCAGGATTACTCCCTCGTTCGATTCGAAGCCGTCCATTTCCACCAGCAGGGCGTTCAGCGTCTGCTCGCGTTCGTCATGGCCGCCGCCAAGACCGGCGCCACGATGCCGTCCAACAGCATCGATTTCGTCGATGAAGATGATGCAAGGCGCGTTCTTTTTGCCTTGCTCAAACAGGTCGCGCACGCGGCTCGCACCGACGCCGACGAACATCTCGACGAAATCCGAACCGGAAATGGAGAAGAACGGGACGTTCGCCTCTCCCGCGATTGCGCGAGCAAGCAAAGTCTTACCCGTTCCTGGAGGACCAACCAGCAAAACGCCCTTCGGAATGCGCCCACCGAGCTTCTGGAATTTCTGCGGGTCCTTCAGAAAATCGATGATTTCGTATAGCTCTTCTTTGGCTTCGTCAATTCCTGCCACGTCCTTGAACGTAGCCTTCTTCTGCTGCGCCGTCAGCAGGCGGGCGCGAGACTTGCCAAAGCTGAGGGCCTTGTTCCCGCCCGCCTGCATCTGCTTCATCATGAAGATCCAGAACGCGACCAGCAGAATCAGCGGCGCGAAATTGATCATGAAGCTGATCCAGTTCGAGCTGTTCACTTCCTTGTAGTTGTACTCGACGTGCTGCGCGTCCAGCTGTTTGACCAAATCGGGAATCGCCGTGTTCGCCAGGGTTACATCGTGGAATTTCGTGTTGTCACGATAGTCGCCCTGCAATTCGGAACTGTTCTGGGAAATGTAGATCGTGACGTCTTTTACATTCCCGGCGCCCACCTTCTGCAGAAACTGCGAGTATTCCGGCTGGTCTTCCTTTGCGGCCTGGCCGCCAGTGGAGGCCATCTTCCACAAAACGACTGCCAGCACTATCATTAGCAGCCAAAACAGGACAGTTCGTACGGTCGAGTTCACGTCTGTATCGTACCTCTCTCCAACACAGCATACCGCATACGAGGTCTCACGGGACCTCTGTCACTAACACTGCTACCACGTAGCCAACATATTAGATGCCGTCACGGCGCATACGTATGCAGGGGCCCATCCGGCCTGACCGACCGTCACGCAATCCCTTCTTCCTCAATCACTAGCGCGGTCCGCGTCTGCTCGCCAGCACAAAAATCGCGCGCTGGAGGCAAGCCGAGAGCCCAAATGAGTTGCCCCGCGCTTTCCAGTACCGGCCACCATTTCCGGTCCGCGCGCGGTACGCGTGCAGCCAAGAGCATCCGAGTGAGCTTTCTCGGCCGACTGCGGCCGAGGGGTGTGTAGGCGTCTCCCGGCAACCAATTCCGAAGGATTAGAGGCGCTCGGATCGAGCCGATGTCCAGTACCTGGGACTCCCCAGTAGTTTCGCTCCGTGTTTTACCCCAGTCAACCGTTTTCAGGTGGAGGCAGACGCCGATCTCCCGCAGCGCAACGCGCGCTCTTTTTCGTTTTTCAAGGCGAATTGGATACTGGTAAGCGAGATGGCGGCAATCGGTTTGGCGATTCTGTCGAGTCGAGTCCGTTCGATGCTTTGAGAACAACAGTGCTTCGAAGTTCCTTTGAACGCTGATGCCTCCTGCCAATCGCACGCTCTTTCCGCTGGTCGACCTGGAAGCAAGTCGGATTACCTGCTGAATATGAGTAAGCGTAAGCCCCCGGGAGTCTCCTTTCAGTTCCTTATACAGCCGGCGCGTGAGCCGTTCGGTAAGTGTGCGCCATTCCGCAGACCCACTATTATGGCCAGCCGCCGGCAGGTTAGTTGGACGGACGAGCGCGGCTAGAGGGTTCAGGAGGTCAGCTGCTCGGATAGTCAAAGACTTTCCGGCAGAGCCCGTGCCCGGCGTCACCAGCGCGTGACTGCAGCGTTCCACAAGGGCATCCCAAAACACACATTCCTCGCGCGAGAGCTGCGCCAGCGCGCACAAGTGTTCCACAATTCGGCCGGAGAACTCCTCTTGCATCTGCGGCAACAGTCTAAAGCGAATCCGCGACCGTAAGCGTGACCCGTCGCTGTTCGTCGAATCCTCGCGCCACGTTTGACCCATCGCGCTCAGATATGCGCGCAATTCCTGTCGTCGAAATTCCAGCAGTGGCCGGACGATCGCGCCCGCGACAGGGTAAATTCCGGCCAGCCCCGTAGGACCAGTGCCGCGAATAACTTGCGCCAGAACGGTTTCCGCCTGATCGTCCGCCGTGTGCGCTACGGCGACTTGCGTGGCAAGCCCTTGCTCGACCAGGCGCTGAAAGAAACCGTAGCGAAGCCGTCGTCCCGCGTCCTCCAGATTCAATTTCTTCCGATGAGCCTCTCTGCTGACATTCTCCCTTTCAACAAAAAATTCAACGCCGTTCGCCTTTGCCAATTCGGCTACGAACCGCGAGTCGTCCTTTGACTC
The DNA here is from genome assembly GCA_050747085.1 of Candidatus Acidiferrales bacterium. GTDB lineage: Bacteria > Acidobacteriota > Terriglobia > Acidiferrales > UBA7541 > Palsa-295. The sequence continues at coordinate 87,734 of JBOGNK010000024.1, read as the reverse complement.
GGCGCCGCGCAGAAGATGATCGAAATGTGCCACCGACAACGTGATGCCCAGTGCCGCGTGAATATTCTTCAAAAGGTGAAAAAGTGCCACTGAATCAGCGCCGCCAGACACCGCAATGGCGACGCGCGCCCCGGCCGGAATTACCTGCTGCTCTCGGATGCGCGCAAGAAGAAGCTGTTCGAGTGGATGCCGATGCATAGCAATACCTGACGTCTCGGCAGGCATTCCAAGACTGGAGCCTGGTCGAGCAAGGCTGTCAAACCGGGATTAAGTATAGCTGCTTTGCCTCGGAGGTCGATGGATGCGGGACAACCGGGACAGAAAGGGCGGAGAGAGCCCCGCGTCGTCCAGCGCTCGCTACGACTCGTACTATGGGCGATCGGCGACTTGCTGGCTGAAGAGGTCGCGGCTGTAGCAGATCCGACGGTCTAGAGCTACAGCAGCGAAATAAGAGCACCCACGACGTTCGCTATCTGTCCATTCGGCGACGCTGGGGACGAGAGACCGCGTCACCCGCCCGAGCGTATTCAGCAGGCGGTAATAGAGGCTAACAACACGGATGTCCTTACCGTCGTCTCCACGGTCCGGGCAAAGCCGCGCGAGCTGGACCAAACGATCGAAGTCGCCGGCCGAGACGTCTTCGGTTGCCAGCCCGGTGACTTCGCGGATGTGTCCGGAAAGTTCAATTCGCCGGCTGTACGCGAGAATCGACCGGCAATGCAGGATGAAAAACTGCAGCAACGCTGCCACAGAGATGACGAAAATTAGTGCCGCAATCATCGCGCCCTCGCCACAAGGCTGCCCGCCGCGAGCCGTGCATCGTCGGGGATTTTCGTAAATGTGTATGCCCAAGCGGCTGGTAACCACAAGCCCAGCAGAGGCAGAAGGAAACGCAAAACCGGCAAGTAAAGGCCGGGGAAGAGGTTGCCAATCGCGTACGTCGCGGCTGTGGCGCTGAAATAGACGCCCAGTGCGAGCACCAACTGAACGAGGCGCATCCGCGACTCACGCATTTTCAGCAGAGTGCCCCACAACAGGTAGGTTAGTACCAGCCCGACGAAATAAAGATTTCGCCCGATTTCGTGAATGAAACGGGAAGTGAGATGGCCCTGGGCCTGGTGCACGACGAGAAAAGAGAAGAATGCCGTGGCGAGAAGCAGCAGAACGGCCGCCCTGCTGACGTAGCGGCTTACGTGCATTTCGCGAAAAACTTCCTGATAAAAGTGAATGATGACCCAGAACATCAGGATCGTAATCAGACTGTCTGAATAGTAGTAATAATAGGCGTATACGGCCGACGAGAAGCCATACCGGCTCATGCAAACGACGCCGCCAACGGTCTCGGCGGCGGACAATAGCATATATATGTTTATGGAGAGATCGTCGAGGAAGTTTCTCTTATAAAGAGAGCACACCACGACGTAGAGTTCTACAAGAACCCCAACGGCCAGAAGCGTAATCGAGTATGAGCCGGGCATCCTTATATCCTAAAGCCCGACCCAGCCAGTACGTGGTGCTAAATTACTTCCACGGTATCGGCGGCGCGGGAAGCGTGGTCGGCGCCATCGTCATTGACGGCGCGTTCACTGTAATTGCGCCATTCCACGATGGAGTTGCGAAACTCCTCAATCCCATCGCAGCCGTCAGCACCACCAGAACCAACACCACCAGCATGAGCCACTTGTTCATTGACCCCTCCGGGCACAGTTTTTACAACCGGAGGGAGTCTATAGCGGTCACATGCCGTCAAGGGGTAAATTTCGCGGTGTGTGTCCTAAGAGTACACACCTCCCCTTCTTGGCTGAGTCAGTCGCTTTCTCCTGTCTGACGGGCGCAGAGTATCGTTCGCCCGGCCTTCGCGTCAATGTTACGAAGGTACTATTCGCGTCGCCCGGGCTGGATCGGCGATCCCTTGCACCAGCGCCCATTTCGCTTGCGGATCGTCCAGCAAGAATGGTCAGTGTGCGACTCTCAGAACGTGGATGCTCGAACTCGGCGCGAGGTTTTCTTGACCGTCGCGAACGCCTCATCTACACTACTCGTTTGGTTCGGGCATCGAAGGCACCTGAGGGCCCCGGCGAAGGATTCAAGCTGCTGTGTCTGCTCGCCGCAGGCTAGTCTCTCGTCGATTTCCCTGGCGGTTCTGCTCGAACAGTCCGACTGCTGGGAACTCTTATCCCAATCTGATGGGTCAAGCTGCTCGCATGTGCGAGCAACGCTAAACCCGCCAAGGAGAAACTAATTTGCCGAAGAGGACGTATCAACCTCATGTTCGCAGGCGGCACAAGAAGCACGGCTTCCGCGCGAGGATGAAAAGCGCGGGTGGACGAAAGGTGCTCGCACAGCGCCGGAGAAAAGGACGTCACAGCCTCACCCGAGTCTGACATGTCTGGCACCGGCCGGCTGACATTGCCCCGCGAGTGCCGATTGCTGCGTGGCTCGGATTATGAAGCGGTTTACAGCGAGGGACGTCGACGGTCAGGCAGGTACTTCGCTGTTTTCCTTCGCCGCAACAATTCCGACGTCAGCCGATTCGGGTGGAGCATCAAGAAAGCGACCGGGAACGCAGTAAGGCGCAATTTCATTCGCCGGCGCCTGCGCGAAATCGTCAGGCTGCATCGGCACCAAATCGGGGGCGGCTGGGATGTGGTGATTCATCCGCGCGATTCAGCGCGGGCGGCGGAGTTTTCGGAGTTAAGCCGCGACTTGCTGAAACTATTGCCAAGTCGCTAACAAGCGAAGTCAGAATTCTGTATCGGGACCAGTTACATGAAAGTGATCGAATTTAAGACGGATTATCGGGACCAGGCGAGTATCGGGCCGGCGGAGGCTATTGCCGCTGAAGGCGCAGCGCGGCCACCTGGCACCGAAACGGACGGTTGGTTCGTTGCAGTGCCGCCATCAGCGAAATGTCCCGCATCCAAGCGCCAGCGTTCTTTCAGCGCGTGGATCCTGCTTGGCTTTTTGCGTTTTTACATCATATGCCTGTCGCCTGTGTTTGGCGGCGCGTGCAAGTTTTATCCTTCGTGCTCGAACTATGCCGTCGAAGCAGTCACGAAACATGGCGCACGCCAGGGGTTCGTTCTCGCCGCGAAAAGACTGCTGCGCTGCCGGCCGTTTACAAAGGGCGGCTTTGATCCAGTTCCAGACGATGTTCCGCATTCCAAGCATCCCCGCCGCGTGAGCCGCAAATTGCAGGTGGTGTCTGGAACCGAAATGAAGAGCCGGGCGACCGAGAGGCGGATGTTGTGAGCGAATTATCCGATCAGTCCCGTGGCGTAATTTTCGTCGTCATCGCCCTGGCAGTTCTTTTGGTTTGGGTTCACTACTTCTCGCCGCCTCCCCCCAAGACAAATCCGTCTCAACAGCACGCGGCCGCGACGGCAGCGGTACAGCCCGCTCAACATTCCCTACCGAAGAAGCCTTCGGAGGTCGCACCGGCGAAACCGCTGCCTGCGATTCCAGCCGTCCGCGCGAACCAGGAGCAAGTCATCTCGATTGATAGTCCGATCTATCAAGTCCAGATGTCGAATCACGGCGCCGTCGTTACAAACTGGCGATTAAAGAGATATCTCGATGACGCAACGCCTCCTCGGCCGCTGGATCTGGTAAACGGCGCGTCTTCTCAGGAGCTTGGCTGGCCTTTGTCGTTGCAAATACCCAGCAACGCCCATCTTGAATCGCAGGCGAATGGGGCACTCTATCAAGTTTCCGTTTCGACGGGGGCGGGACCAGCGCCTGCGAACGAGACGGTGTACCACGCGCCGGTCAGCGTCAGCTTTCATTTCAGCGACGGCCATCTGGACGTCACGAAAACACTGAATTTCACGCAGAACTACCAGCTCACGGTCGATACGTCCGTTTCCTTCAACGGCGAGCCGGTCTCAGCCGCCCTTGCGTGGCGCGGCGGTTTCGGCGACACGACCGTTCAACATGAAGCTCAGCTGGTCCAGGTCTTCTACAACCAGAACGGCAAAGTCGAGCTGTTGCCGTACAAGAAGGTCGGTGTTTCCGGCAACCAAAGCCAGCCCGCGCTTCGTTCCGGCCCTCTCGAATTCGGAGGAATCGAGGACCAGTTTTTTGCCGCCACATTCATCCCGGACCATATGTCCAACATGTCCGTCTGGGACTGGTCTCGCAACCGCACTGTCACCACAGACGGCAAGCAGCAATCCGAACCGGTAGTCGAAACGGCGGCCGGCGCGACGCAAGCCGAACCCCTGCACATGCGCATGTATGTCGGTCCCAAGGACCTGGCGCTTCTCCGGCAGGTTCATCCGTCGCTCGAGGCGTTGGTCAATTTTGGCTGGACGACAATCATCGGAAAGCCTCTGCTCTTCGTGCTGCAGTGGCTGCACAAGTTCATTCCGAACTACGGCTGGGCCATCGTCGCGCTGACGCTGATTATCAACTTCGCTGTGTTCCCCCTGAAGATGAAAAGTTGGCGTTCGATGCAGCGCATGCAGAGCGTGATGCCGGAAATCCGCTCGATTCAGGATCGCTATAAGAAGTACTCCATGACCGACCCACGCAAACGCAAAATGAACGAAGAGGTCATGGCCGTCTATTCGCGCGAAGGCATCAATCCCATGGGAAGCTGCCTCCCGATGCTCCTGCAGATGCCGATCTGGTGGGCTCTCTGGGAAGTGCTGCGAGGCGCAATCGAGCTACGGCACGCGCCATGGATTTTGTGGGTTCACGACTTGTCGGTGAAAGATCCCTACTACATCCTGCCGATCGCGATGACGATCACGATGTATTTGATGACGAAAATGACGCCCCAGACGGCGGTCGATCCCGCGCAGCAGAAGATGATGAATCTGATGCCCGTGATGTTCGGCATCTTTTTCTTCACGTTATCCAGTGGACTGAATCTCTACATGTTCACCAGCAACCTGGTCGGCGTTGGCCAGCAGTACTACTTGAACCGCACGCGCCCGCTTCCTAAAATAAGTAAGTTCAAGAAGAAAAAGGTTACGGTATGAGCCTTCTCATATGAGCGACGGACCGGTTTTCCGGCCAGCAAGACCAGCCAATGCAAAAGACCGTTCGCGGAGCGGCCATCCGCACAACGGTCACGCGGATGCGAAGAAAGGTGTCGCAGAGCCTTCCATTCCGCCGGAAGAGATGATCCCTCGCCTGAAGACGTTCCTCGACTTGGTCTCACGCGAACTGACGCTCGGCGTGAAGTACGAAGTCTCTCTTGTAAGCGAGTCGGAACGCGAGAGCGAAGACACGACCGGGCGGCGTGATGGCGCTCCTCGATTCGAACGGCGAAATAGCCGGCCAGACAGCGAAAGTAAGAGTGTGATGGTCCGCTTCAGCGGTGAAGACGAGGAGATTCTGCTCGCGCGGAACGGCGAACTTCTGCTCGCCCTGGAATACCTTGCGCATCGCTGGCTGCACCTCCCGCCGGCGCTGCACGATGGCGTTCAGTTCGAGTGCGGGGATTTTCGCGCCACGCGGCTCGACGAATTAAAACTGTCGGCGCGCGTCGCCGCTCAGCGGGTACGCGAAACAGGCCAGCCGTTTCCGTTCAATCCCATGTCATCGCGCGACCGCCGCATCATCCACGTCGAACTGAACGGCGCGCCCGGCGTTCGTACCATCAGCGAAGGTTCCGGCGACTACCGCCACCTCGTGATCTATCCGGCGAACAAGAAATAGCCAAAGACTCGTCCGCAACAGCGAGCCATGGAGAACGTCAGTCGGTATCGTTGATGTCCTTCATCGCGGCTTCCGCACGGGAACGTATCGCTGGGCAGAGTCCTTTTGCTTCTGACGGGCAATGCAAGCGCGCATTTCGATCTGCTGCCTTCAAATCGGCGTATGAGTCCGTTGCGTCAACGTGATAAAGGACGAAGCTCTTGAACGCGCGGTTTGAAGAGGTAAGCCGAATAAGGTCAGGCAGAGCGTTCCAGTGCTTTGCCAGAAGTTGCGCCACGGCATCGCTATATCCTTCCGCGATTCCGCCGTCATCGCATCCCGCAAATTTCTTAAAGGAGTGATAAACGGCGGCCCAGTCCTTCAGGTGATCGACATCGTCAAATGCCTGCCGTGCCATCTGATCAGTACAGACATTCTCAGATGCCGTCGTCCTCTGCGGAAGGTTGTATCCTGTTGCGGTCCCCGTAGCAGCCATTAGCACAAGCAACAGAATCGCTGTCATAGGTTGATTTTACGACCGCTTCCCGACCGTGATAGCTCGAAGCACGGTGGTCGCACGCATTGATAACGGTGTGGTCTCGGTGTGGTCTCTGTGTTCTCTGCGACTCCGCGGCATGATGTTTTGTCTGATAAGTAGCGCGTCGGCGCTAAATCTCGATCGCGTAGCCTTGCTTCCCAACGTTGATACACTGCGTGGCGCCGATTCGTTCACTCTGGCCCGCGCCTTCGTGGATGTGCCCGCAAAACAGGAATAGGGGCTGGACGCGCTCAACCCACGCGCGCAGAGTCGCGCTCCCCGCATGCATCCCGGAGCCGACTTCATCCAGCTTTGTGTTTCGCGGCGGAAAATGCACCACCAGATACAGCGGCCCTTTGCCTTCAAACTCCTTCAGCGCCGTCGCGATCTCCTCTTCGGAATACTCTCCCGGCGTATCGAACGGCGTCGGATTGCTATAGCCCAGCCCGGCCCACCGAGTCATTCCTTTTTCGCCGTTCAGTTCCCGCACTTGCCGATGAAAATCAACGAAGCCGTATCGTTCGCAAAGCGCGCGCGTCTGGTCGTGCGTTTCGTGATTCCCAGGCAATAGCCACAGCTTTTCGCCGAGAGGTTTCAGCGCTTCAGCGCAGCGCTCCAACGCTCGCCCGAACGTCGAAAGATCGCCCGCGGCGATATAAATGTCTGCAGACTGTGCCATCACGCGTTCGATCGCGCGCGTGTCTCCGTGAATGTCGCTGAAAATGAAAATCCTCATCGTCGAGTGCCGCCGGATTGCCGCTTCGTTTTTCCAACGTCGCTCGCCAGCATTCCGTTTCTCATCCACCCTTCTTCGACGACATTGCCCGCGCCGTCGAACACGACGCTATACGTGAACGGCTGCGGCTCGTCTTTACGTCGCGCGACAAACCGATTCTCGCCAAACACGACGATGTGCTCGTCCCGCCGCGCGATTGTGCGGATCACCGGAAACCGTGCGAAGTTCCAATAGACATGCACTTCCGGCAATGCCAGCGCGCGAGCCATAAAGACGTCCGTCGGTGAGTCGGGTGTGAACCGAAACGCCGCCGGATGCGTTTGGCGGAAATCGTAGCGCGACGAATAGACCCCGCCCGTCGTGCGAATCGCGTCGCCCCAATCGAGCAAAGACGGAGGCACCGGCAGCGCTCCGATGCGATCAACCTTCACGTGGTTCGTCTCCGCAAATTCCTGGACGCGGTTCATCGCATGGTGATGAGCGAATCCGCATGCGCCGACATACGCCAACGTAACGATTACGCCTGCCTGGCACCATCGCGCACGCGAAATCGTGAATCCCCAATCGCCGCGCGCTGGCGCAAAAAACAAAAGAGCGGCGATCGTCGACGCAGCGGCCACAATCCAGATGTGGAACGACGCGTTTGCCGATCGCGCGACATCCCACGCCACAGCCGCCGCGATCGTAAATAGCGCCCACATGATCGCCGCTCGCCGCAAGCTCTTCGCGCGTTCGTGGTAAACCCACGCGGTAAGCTGCGGCAGCAGCAAGAGCGAAGTAAACACGAAATCGATGATGAAAATCCAGTCCCATGCGACGCGCCGTTGCGAAAACGGGGTCAGCATGCGCGTGCCAAACGATGTGGTCCCATCCAGCAGGATGTGGCTCAGGATTCCGGTACCATAAATCAGTGCGAGCACCGCAAATGATGGAGAGGGAATTTTCAACCGGCGCGTTATCCGGCGCGTTATCCACCGCGTCACCGCCGCCAGTCCGACCGCGAAAAACGGCAGCCCGAAAAATGAATGCGTGATCCCACGGTGGTATCTGACGATCGCCAGCGGGTCGTGCGAAATCATATCGGCGATCACGTCCACATCGGGGAAGACCGCGCCCAGGGTCGCCGCGAAGATCGCGACTCGCGTCATGATGCGAGCGCGTCGTCGCTCCTCATCGAGCTGGGTCTGCGGTTTGCTGGGGGCGCTCTTCGAGAAGAAGGCCTTGCCCAGCAACGCTCCCGCTATTCCATGTGTTATCGGATCCATTGCGCGAACGTGCAGTTCGACGGCGTCATTCGATGTGGACCAGGGGCGACATCTTCGCGACCACCCCACCGACGATTCGCGCTGCCACTCCGTGACGTTCCAGCGCCGCAATTGCCTCGTCCGCTGTTTCCGGGGCGAGAGCTGCTAGCAGGCCTCCCGATGTCTGTGGATCGAACAGCAGCGCCCGAAATTCCTCTGAAACGCCCGACTGAAATTCGACGCAGCCTTCCAGGAATTCGCGGTTGCTCTTCAAGCCACCGGAGAAGAACTCGCCGCGCGCCGCATCGATAGCGCCGGGCAGATACTCGATTCGCTCGCACTGGATCCGCATCGACACGCCGCTTCCTATGGCCATCTCCCGAGCATGTCCCAGCAGGCCAAACCCGGTGATATCTGTAACCGCGTGCACCGGTGAGCTGCTATTTTCGGTACGCGATTCAACTTCCCGCAAAGCCTCTGCGGCATCGCGATTCAGCCGTGCCATCGACGCTTCTGCCGCGCTCACCCACGCTGGTTCAGCCTTCCCTTGCTTCAGCGCCGTGGAAATCACGCCCGTCCCAAGGGGCTTGGTCAAGATCAGCGCATCGCCGGGCCGCGCGCCAACATTTCTCCAAATTCGAGCCGGATCGATAACGCCGGTCACCGCATACCCGAATTTCAGCTCCTCATCGCGAATCGAATGCCCGCCCGCGATCGTACAGTTCGCCTCCGCCATCTTGTCGAGCCCGCCGCGCAGAATCTCCTCCAAAACCTCCGGTTCTCCGGACGGTGGGAAACCCACTACCGACAATGCCGAAACGGGCCGCCCGCCCATCGCGTAAACATCGCTCAACGAATTTGCCGCCGCGATTTGACCAAACACGCGCGGCTCGTCGGCAATTGGCGTCAATATGTCGACCGTTTGCACCAGTGCGATCTTATCGGTGAGTTGATACACCCCGGCGTCGTCGCTGGTTTCAAAACCAACGAGGAGGTTCGGATCAGTGGGCCGCGGCAGCCGCTTCAGCACGGAGTCCAGCAAACTGGGACTCAGTTTGGCAGCTCAACCCGCGGCCTTGGCCGCTTCCGTTAACCGTACGCGAACGCGCTCTGCCAAGGCGATCTTCCCTCCCGAATTCACAGTTCGCGATTATAGCCCACACATGCTGTGCGAGCTTGTCAGCTTGAACGGAACCCAGCGAGGAAGGCGGAACGCGCTTGTGCCGGCGAGTCGAACGTTGTCGCCCTGACGCGATCCAGAGGGAAGTTCAGTGCAAAAGGACTAAAATCGCGCCGATCACCATTTCGCGCGAGCCTGTGTTGTCCGTCACGACGAGCCAGGAAACCAAGCACGCAACCCACGTGAAGAGGAATAGGCGAAATGAGAGCTTGTTTCGCACGGGAATCCCCCGATTGAGAGACGTTAGGCCGGCGCGCGGTTCAGCGCGGACGTACAGCTACTCAGACGTGTTCATGTTTGGACGAACCGATGGTCTATACCGGAAAACGTGTAGCGAAAGCCGGATGAAACACACATATTGCGTCATCGCGAGCCTTCGTGGTTCAGATGAGTCGTGGTTCAGATGAGCCTAATTGATGGTCTTGGCCGTTATTTCGGCTCTGAGGTCGTCGATAAATCGTTCAACGGGTCGAGGTCCCAGATCGCCCTTCGAACGGTGGCGGACGGAAACGGTGCCGGCCTCAGCTTCTTTGCCGCCAAGGACGAGCATGTAAGGAATCTTCTGCAACTGCGCGTCGCGGATCTTTGCTTGCAGCTTTTCGTTGCGATCGTCCAGATGGATGCGGAAACCGGCGTCCTTCAGTTGCTGCGCCACTTTCTTTGCGTACTCCTCGAATTTCCCGCTCAGCGGCAGCACCGAAGCTTGCACCGGCGCGAGCCAAACGGGAAACGCGCCTGCATAGTGCTCGATCAAATAAGAGACCATGCGCTCCATCGTGCTGATCACGCCGCGGTGGATCATCACCGGCCGGTGTATTTGTCCGTCGGCCCCCACGTAACCGAGTTCGAACTGGTTTGGCAGATGGAAGTCGATCTGAATCGTAGAGTAAGTTTCCTGATGCCCCATCACGTCCGCCAGCTGGATATCGAGCTTGGGGCCGTAGAACGCGGCCTCGCCGGGCGCTTCGGTGTAAGGCAGGCCCATCGAGTTCATCGCTTCGCGCAGTTCGCGTTCGGCCAGCTCCCACATCTCGTCATTCGCTATATATTTTTCGGGGTTCGCTCCGCCGCGCAACGATAGCCGATAGCTGTATTGCGTGATTCCCAGGTCGCGATACGCGCGCTCGACAAGCCTCATCACTCCGGCAAATTCTTCCCGAATCTGCTCCGGAGTGCAGAAGATATGCGCATCGTTCAGCGTCATACAGCGGACACGGCTCAGTCCGCTCAGCACACCCGACCGCTCGTATCGATACATCGTACCGAGTTCGGCAATCCGCACCGGCAGGTCGCGATAGCTGCGCTTCTGGGATTCGTAAACCAGAATGTGGTGCGGGCAGTTCATCGGCCGCAGCACCAATTCTTCATGTTCCAGCTTCATCGGCGGGAACATGTCCTCGTGGTAGTGCGCCCAGTGCCCGGAGCGAATATACAGGTCCACCTTTGCCAGGTCCGGCGTGTAAACGTGCTGGTACCCGGCTTCGCGTTCCCGTTCGAGGATGTACTCCTCCAACAGCCGCCGCACCGTGGCGCCGTTTGGCAACCACAGCGGCAGGCCCGCGCCTACCAGGTCGCTTACCGCAAACAGTCCGAGCTCTTTGCCGATTTTTCGGTGATCGCGGCGCTTCGCTTCCTCCAGCTTATGCAGATATTCATCGAGTTCTTTCTGCTCGACGAAGCACGCGCCGTAAATCCGCTGCATCTGCGGATTGCTTTCATGGCCTTTCCAGTACGCGCCCGCGACGCTCATCAGCTTGAACGCCTTGATGCGGCCAGTCGAAGGAATATGCGGCCCGCGGCAGAAGTCGATGAACTTCCCCGTCGTGTAGAACGACACCATCGGGTCGATCGCCTTTTCCTCGATCAGCTCGCATTTGAATTCCTGATTCTGTTTGCGGTAAAGCTCCAGCGCCTCGGGCTTGGGAATCAGCTTGCGCTCGTTAGGAACATCCTTCGCCGCAAGCTCGTGCATCTTCGCCTCGATTTTCTCGAGGTCTTCGGGAGTGAACGGTTCGTCGCGCACGAAATCGTAGAAGAACCCGTTTTCGATCGGCGGACCAATCCCCAGCTTCACGTTGGGATACAACTCCAGCACGGCCGCGGCCAGCAAATGCGCCGCCGAGTGTCGGAACACCTGTACCGCGTCGGGATCCTTTGCGGTCAGAATCGACAGAGTTGTGCTGTGATCGAGCGGCCGCGAAAGATCGATTAATTCGCCGTTCGTCCGCGCGACAAGCGCTTCCTTCGCCAATCGGGGCGAAATCTGTTGTGCCACCTGCGAAGCGGTCGTCCCGCTCGCCACTTCGCGCTTCGCCCCATCCGGCAACGTAATTTCTATCGTGTCCATCGCGGAAGACTTCAGTCGCAGTTGAATCAATAGCTTACTACGCCTGCTAACCCGGTCAAGATAACGGGTGAAACAATCGAAAGCGAGCCCTATCGTGACACCGGTGCCGGTTTCGGCTATTCTACGTCGAGGATGGACACCACGCAGAGTGAACTCAGAGAACTCTATGAGCTGCCAGCCTATGGCGTGCCAGAGGCTGCACGATTCCTGCGCACACCCTATCAGACTCTTCGCTACTGGCTCGTCGGATCCCGCCGCGTGCCACCCGTCGTGCGAGTGGCTGCACCTCATCGGCTTTCGTATTTCAACCTTCTAGAATGTCACGCGGTCATGGCAATGCGCGAGGTTCATCATCTGCGACTGCCCAAAGTGCGGAGGGCATTGGCTAGCCTGGATGAGCACTTCCCATCGAAACATCCTTTTCTTGACCGCGTTCTGAAGACAGATGGCGTGGACATACTGACCGAAGAGCTGGGATCAATGATCAATCTGACGCGGAACTGCCAGTTGGAAATCAAGAATTTCCTCACTTTGCATTTGCAAAGGATCGAAATCCAGGGGGGAGCCTACAAATTCTTCCCATTCGTTATGAGCAGGACTCTGGCGGAGCCGAGGTTCATTGTTATCGACCCTAGCGTTGGTTTCGGCAAACCAGTCATCGCCGGAACGGGGATATCTACTGCTACAATAGCCGCTCGTTTTAATGCGAGGGAGTCGGTCGACGAGCTCGCGGAAGAGTATGGCCGAAGCAAACGAGAAATTGAGGAAGCCATCCGCTGGGAACGCGGACTCCCAATCGCGGCCTGACGACTTCATTCTTTACCTCGACGAAAACCTTTGTAACTGTGCCCCAGTATTAACGGCCCTGCAAGAAAACAACATTCCCCATGAACGCCATCTGGCGCATTTTGGGAGTGGTACTCCAGATCATGAGTGGCTTCCGTTTGTGGGGAGAAACGGTTGGGTGCTGCTTACGCGTGACCAGAACATTAGGTATCGGGGTATCGAGCACTCTCGCGTGATGCGTTACGGCGTCCGTGAATTTGTTTTTAAGGCAGGCAATCTTCACAAAGACGAGTTGGCAAAAGTCTTGATTATCGCCCTGCCCAAGATGCGCGAAATTTGTCAAAAATTCGACCCTCCTTTTATTGCGTCGATAACGGAGCTCGGCGTTGTTAATATACGATTTGATGAGGCCGGGCCGCTCCATGGTCGTTTCCCTCCTCAGTCTCCGAAACGAGATGTGGAAAGCTGAAAGGAGGAGAGGCATGCAATCGAACAGTCGAGACTTTCTTCCCGCCGCAGGCTCCGATTGGGCGCTGCCGCTCTACGATCCCATCACCAGGCTGATGGGCGTCGAATCAGTCCGGCTAAAAGTCCTCGATCATGTGACCTTCAATCCCGGTGCTCGCGTCCTCGACGTCGGCTGCGGCACCGGCACCCTGGCCACCTTCGTTAAGCAATCTCATCCCGGCGTCGACGTTGTCGGCCTCGATCCCGATCCCAAGGCGCTTGCGCGGGCTCGGAAGAAGGCTGCGGGCGCCGGAATTTCCATCACGTTCGACGAAGGATTCTCGGACCATTTGCCCTATGCGGATCGGTCGTTCGATCGCGTCTTTTCGTCGCTTATGTTCCACCACATCCCGACTGGCCAAAAGCCCATCATGCTGCGCGAAGTCCGGCGCGTTCTGAAGCCGGGCGGTTCGTTTCATCTTGTGGATTTCTCGCGCGCGGATAGCCAGGGCGGCCACAGGCATAGCTTGAAGCACCTGCTCTGCGTCAGCGGCCACTTCAAAGGTAATGCCGACGGCGCGATCCTCTCGCTGTTCGAAGAGGCCGGCTTTGCCAACTCGCAAAAGACCAGCGAAGCCACGATGTTCCTCGGTCTTCTCCGCCTCGCCTACTTCGCCGCTTCCGCCTGAAGCAGCACTTCCCAACGGTTCCAGCATCTCGCCCGGGAGCCAACGGTAGAACACCTTACAGCCGCGCTCCGCAAGCGCTCTGCCTCTGTATTTCCGGTGGGCCACTACTTCTAGAACGAGAGCCCGTCGAGGAAAGGACGGTATGGCCTCGCCTTCAGGCCACCTGTATAAGAAGAGGTAATGCGTTCCGCCCACGCCGGGTCGGAGCCAAATCACACTTCACGGAATCCAGCGACATCGAGGATTTGCGGGGATTCCGGCTCGTTGCTTAAAAGGGGAGAAATGAAAACAGCATCTATCGCTGGAATCGTTCTAATTGTGCTGGGCGTCATCGGTTTGGCATACGGCGGGATCCACTACAAGACGCGACAGCGGGTGTTTGATGCTGGACCACTTCATGCGACCAGAGAGAAACATGAGACCGTTCCAATTCCTCCAGTCCTTGGTGGGATCGCGCTGGTCGGCGGAATCATTTTGGTGGTCGTGGGTGCAAAACAGAGCTAGCGCAGATTCGCACGCATTGCGACGATTGCCAAACCAAGGGAGTAAATTATGGGTTTAATTCTTCTCGTGGTACTTCTGGTTCTTTTGGTCGGCGCTGTGCCCGCATGGCCCCACAGTCGTAGCTGGGGCTATTACCCCAGCGGCGGCATCGGCCTGATTCTGCTGATCGTTCTGATCCTTCTGCTGATGGGGCGGTTGTGAGATCGAGCCGATACGCCAGGACGACGGCCCGCGGGCTTTAGCTTTAGCAGATCCAGCTTTTGGGGACCGGAGTGGCAGCTTCAAGTCGCGGAGCCTGCCCGCCGTGGCGGCGTCAGCGTAGTGCCGGGAAGAGAACAGAGAAGATGAAAAGCCTCGCTGCCTGCCCACGGCGAGGGACGATTGACCTGACGCTTCCACCAGCCAAACGCGACGAAGTCATCTGCGGGATTTCGCGGTCCGTTTGCGTGCGGTTGGCCGCGCTTTCGCCGCTCGCCTCAACGGTCGACGGCTGATGCGCACAGTCCGTTTTGCTTTACTCCGTCTTGTGCGTGACTTTTTCTTCGTCTTACTTCGATTCGAGACCTTGGCGCCCCTCATTTCGCGTCGGCGCTTCGCGGCCCACCCCGATTTGTTGACCTGGCGCCCGCGCGCAATCGCAAGGGCTTCCGCCGGCACATTCTCCGTAATGATCGACCCGGCCGCAACGTACGCACCGTCCCCGATGCGTACCGGCGCGACTAGCGCCGAATCGCTGCCGATGAACACCCGGCTTCCGATCGCCGTCCTATTTTTGTTCACGCCGTCGTAATTGCACGTGATCGTGCCCGCGCCAATATTCGACTCGCGCCCGATCGACGCGTCGCCCAGATACGTCAGGTGATTGGCCTTGGCGCCTTCGTGCACCACGCTGTTCTTCACTTCCACGAAATTCCCGATATGCGCGCCCGAACGGATGTCAGCGCCCGGCCGCAGCCGCGCGAAAGGTCCCACCACTGCCGACGCGCTCACGCGGCACTGCTCGAGAATCGAATGCGCGCCGATTGTGACATCGTCGTCCACCCGCGCGTCCCGCAGCACGCTTCCGCTCCCGATCTTGCATCGCGCGCCAATGTGCGTTTCGCCCAGCAGTTGCACGCCCGGCTCAACCACGGAATCCGCGCCAACAGCGACTTCGGGATCGATTGCAATCGTTTCCGGCAGATACATCGTCACGCCGGAAACCATCAACTCCTCTGCTTTTCGTCCGCGAAACACACGATCCACGTCGGCAAGATGCGCTCGCGTGTTGCAACCCAGAATTTCGTTCGCGTCGGGCGCAATCTGCGCCAGCACGCGTTCATTGCGCTCCCGCAGCAGGCCGATTGCGTCCGTCAGATACAGTTCGCGATGGAAATTGTCGGGTCTCAACGCATTCAGCGCGGGCCAGAGCTTTTCGAGCGTGAACGAATAAATGCTGGAATTTACTTCGCGGATCGCGCGCTGTTCGGGAGTCGCGGCTTTTTCCTCCACCACTCCCTGCACGCGGCCCTCCGTGTCGCGAATCACACGGCCGTAGTCAGTGGGATCGTCGAGTTCGGCGCTAAGCACCGTAGCGGCAGCTTCGCCATGCCGGTGAGTGTCGAGCAGTGCTGCCAGCGTCGCGGGTTGCAGCAGCGGCGCATCGCCGGGCAGAACGAGCGCGAGTTTCACGCCTCTCCGGATCGCGCGTCGCGCCACTTGCACCGCGTGACCCGTCCCGCGCTGTGGCTGCTGCACCACCGCTTGCGCGCCCAACGACTCGGCCACCGCGCCAACTTCCTTCGCCTGATGGCCGACCACTACCACCATTTGCGCCGGCTTCAGCGGCTGGCACGCGCGAATCACATGTTCGAGCAGCGTTCGCCCGCCCGCGCGATGCAACACCTTCGCCAGCTCGGAACGCATCCGCGTCCCTTTGCCCGCCGCCAGAATCACCACCACCGTATCTTTTGCCGCGTTCATCTCGCTATAGCCGCCTGTTTTGCCGCATTCATTTCGCCCGTATCTATTCCAGGGTTTGTTTTAGTGTCTGTTTGAATATCCTTCTCAGCATTCTTGTCGCAGCTATTGTGGCTGGCCTAGCCCAATTTGGCAACGCGCCGCCATGTCCCGAGTTTCCGCCCAGCCGACCACTCGTTTATAACTCGACAGCACCTGCCATCGGTCTTGTTTCGCCTGTCCTGACGTTCTAAGTATTTCACTGTATTGACGAAACACCGGTTCCTCCAATATAAACTCGCGCAGTCTTTATCAGTCGTACAACCCGAAATCCGAGGAGGCAGTATGGCACCCGCTCCATTCGGCCCCTGGGTATCCCTCCTGTTGCTTTCGTTGTTCGCGACTCCTGCGCTAGCCCAGCAATCCGCGACGCCGATCAGCACTACCAGCGATCCACAGGCTGT
This sequence comes from Candidatus Acidiferrales bacterium, assembly GCA_050747085.1. Classification (GTDB taxonomy): domain Bacteria; phylum Acidobacteriota; class Terriglobia; order Acidiferrales; family UBA7541; genus Palsa-295. The sequence goes on along the minus strand of JBOGNK010000024.1, from coordinate 71,215 downwards.
TGCGCTCGCGACCAAAGCCCTTGCTGCGCTTACTGGCGGCACGCCGATCACCGACGTGATCCTCACCGGCACCGCTACGCGCACAGCCGGTTCCGACGTCGAAACCGGCACGATCACGCTGCAAGCGCTAGGCTCTGCGAGCAGCCGGACGGACTTCGATGGTTCTGGCGGCAACCGCACCGAGATTCGCAACTCGTCCACCGGCGTGCCCCAGGGATCCTGGGTCAGTCCGGACGCCGCGAGCCACGCGATGGCCTCGCACAACTGCCTGACCGATGCCGTTTGGTTCTTCCCCGCTTTCTCCGTCCTGTCACAAATCTCGCAGCCGAATGTCAGGGCCACCTATCTTGGCCAGGAAACCCACAATGGTCTCTCCGTCCGGCACCTCCGCTTTGCCACATTGCTACCCCTGCCATCCAATGCGAACAGTTTGCTTGCCCGCCTCACTACAGAGGACATCTACCTCGATTCTTCTTCACTGCTGCCGGTCTCCGTCAAGTTCAACAGCCACCCCGACAACGACGCCCTCACGGATATTCCTGTGGAAATTGATTTCTCGAAATATCAACTCGTGCAGCACGTTCCCGTACCTTTCACAGTACGAATGCTCCTTAACGGCAGCGTGCTGTTCGACGTAGAGCTTCAGTCAGCCGTCTTCAACTCGGGCCTATCCGATTCGAATTTCGCTATTCAGTAGCTCAAGAGGAGCCGCCATGCGAATTCGCTCAGCCCTACTACTTGCTTTAGCGTCAGCGATCATTTGGGCATTTCCTGTGTCGGCGCAGGTTGCGACGGGCACGCCCCCGTTCGGGAGTTTCAGCGGCGGTCCGGACATCATCAACAACGCGAACCTGAACGTCCATCTCACCATACCGGTGCTGCACAAATCCGGGCGTGGTATGAGCTTTAATTATGATCTCACTTATGACAATTCGATCTGGTATCCCGTAGGCACGCCCGGCAGCCAAACATGGCAGTTAAATACAGCGGGGACTTGGGGATGGAATCGATCGGTGTCTGGCGGACCGGGCGGTGGTCACGTGACACACAGTACCCTGATCGAGTACAAGAAATGCCCAGACCGGACTACCCTGCTCGTGGAGTTCTTCAGCAATTGGGCCTATATAGATGGATTTGGCACCCGCCACTCATTCGCAGGGACCTCTGAACTTCAGAGTGGGGACTGCCACTACTCACAGACATCATTCGAGTCGGGGGCGGCGGACGGATCAGGCTACACAATCAGTGTGACTGGTGCAGGGGTAAGCTCGCTGGTGGCCCGCGACGGCATGAACATCAATGCTTGGACCGGATCAGGCTATTTGACGGATCGAAATGGTAATGAGATCACAACCTCGACGTCCGGCGGGACGACCAGCTACTTCGACACCCTAAGTAGCACCACGCCGGTTCTCACTTGGAGCGGTGCAGGTACGCCTTCGAGCCCTTATATTTTCGCCTACATCGCTCCATCCGGCGCGAGTGCGCCGTATACGGTGAAGTACGTCACCTACAGCATCCAGACGAGTTTCGGTTGTAGCGGGATATCCGAGTACGGCGCGAACGGCACAACAACAGCGAACCTCGTCAGTGAAATTGACTTGCCGGACGACAACCCGAGCGGCGTACGGGACCGCTACGTTTTTAGCTACGAGCCCACCCCCGGGCACTCTGGCTACTTCACTGGTCGCATCGCCTCCGTCGCGCTACCCACCGGAGGAACGATCAACTATTCCTACTCAGGCGGCAGCAACGGAATCGTTTGCAGCGATGGCTCCACGGCAACCCTGACCCGAACAACGCCAGACGGAACGTGGCAGTACGCGCACTCCGAGAGTGGCACGGCATCGACCACGACCGTCACGGACCCCCAGAACAATCAAACCGTTCTTAATTTTCAAGGAATTTACGAAACCGAGCGCCAGATTTACCAGGGCGCTGCCACCGGGACACCGCTCAAAACGGTCTACACGTGCTACAACAGTGCGACCGCTCCCTGCAACTCGACTGCGATCACATTGCCGATTACGCAACGCGCGGTAACTCTACAATGGCCGAGCGGGTTAGAGTCGAAGACGGTGACGTCGTACAACAGCTACGGACTTGTCACCGAACGCGACGAATATGACTATGGCGGTGTCTCACCCGTGCGTAAGACGGTGATAGGCTATGCCAGCCTCGGTAACGGGATCGTCGATAAACCTGCGTCCGTCGCAATTTACGACGGGTCCGGCGGCATTAAAGCGCAGACTACATACACCTATGACCAGTCAGGCGACTGCTGTCAACCATCCAGCTCTCCGAACTTGCTGCCCGTTTCCGGCTCGCGCGGCAATGCCACGACGATCACCTCTTGGGTTTCCAGTTCCGCGTCGCCGCTAACGAAGACGTACTCCTATTATGACAACGGCAATATCTACCAGTTCCATGACGTGAACGGTGCTTTATACACGTACGGCTACGACGGCTCGGGAGGCTGCGGATCATCCTTCGCCACCTCCATCACCGAGCCAATCACCCCGCTATCAAAATCGTTCAGCTGGAACTGCACCGGCGGCGTCCAATTGACCACAACCGACGAGAACGGCCAAACCGTGACCGCCAATTATACAAACGCGGATTTTTGGCGGCCGGACTCGGTCCAAGATCAAATGTCTCCGCCGAACACGACGAACCTGACATACAACGGCCAGATCTCCGTGGAAAGCACGCTCAACTTCAGCAGTTCCACCACGGATGTTCTCGCCACTCTGGACGGACTCGGGCGCGTCCATCTCACCCAGCAAAAACAGGGACCGTCCTCGGGCACCTACGATTCGGTTCAAACCACCTATGACCCGCTTGGCCGCCCGAGTTCGGTCACGCTACCGTATTCTGCCGGGATCGGCACGGCATGCTCCGGCAGTTGCCCTGGAACCATGACCACCTACGACCCGCTAGGCAGACCGACTGCCGTTACGGATAGTGGCGGCCTAAACACCACCTACCAGTACAACGCAAACGACGTGTATGAAACTGTGGGACCACTTGCGTCCGGCGATACCAACACAAAACGAAAGCAGTACGAATATGACGCGCTTGGGCGGCTGACTTCAGTTTGCGAAATCACAAACGCGAACGGTAGCGGTCCTTGCGGTCAGAATACCGCCGCAACCGGTTTCGCCACACAGTACACTTATGACGCGCTCGGCGACTTGACGAAAGTCACGCAGGGGGGCGGAGCGCAAACGCGGTCGTACAACTACGATGGCCTCGGCCGCATGACTTCGGAGACGAATCCCGAATCCGGCGTCACCAGCTACTCCTGGGACTCGGACTCGACTTGCAGCGGCACATATGCAGGCGATCTCGTCAAGAAATTGGATGCGGCGGGAAACACAACCTGCTACTCGTACGACGCCATGCACCGGATGACGAGTATGACCGTACCCTCCGGCCCGAATGCGGCCAACACCGCGAGCAGGTGGTATTTCTACGACACGCCATGCTGCGGGTACAACTTGACGAACACAAAAGGCCGGCTGTGGGCTGGCCACACCTGCCCCACCGCGTCCCCTTGTTCAGCGAACATCGTTGACGAACTTTTCAGCTATGACGCGCGCGGCGAAATTACCGACTTTTATGAACATACACCGAACTCGGGCGACTGGTACCATGTGACGGAGAGCTACTGGCCCAACGGCGCGCCGGACGTCCTCAGCGGCGTACCCGGTCTTGCAACGATCACGTACGCTCCTGATGGCGAGGGCCGCGTGTCCACAGTCTCAGCATCATCAGGGCAAAACCCTGTGACGAATACGACATATAACGCGGCGAGCCAGCCGCTCGCGGTCAATTTCGGGTCGGGCGACAGCGATGCGTTCCAGTACGACACGATGGACCGTATGGATAAATACACTTTCACCGTAAACGGCCAATTGGTGATCGGAAGTCCAACCTGGAACGCCAATGGGTCACTCGGCAGTCTTGCAATGACGGATCCCTTCAACAGCGCGAACGCTCAGAACTGCAGCTACACCCACGACGATCTCGCACGACTCTCGAATGCGAGCTGCAGCGGTTCGGGGTTTTCGGGATCGTACACCTATGATGCGTTCGGCAACCTGAACAAAGGCGGTACGGACATCTTCGATGCGACGTACAATTCTTCTACGAATCAGATGGCGACGATCGGAAGCCAAACTCCCAGCTACGACGCGGACGGGAACATTCTCGATGATTATTTGAACACTTACTCGTGGGACGGCTATGGCAGGCCGGTGGTCGTCAATGGCGTGGACATCACTTACGACGCGTTCGGACGCATGGTCGAACGCAACAATGGCGGCTCCTATAGCCAGGTTCTGTACGCGCCAACCGGAGCTAAAATCGCCGTCATGAGCGGTCAATCGCTGGATTTTGCTCTTGTGCCCCTCGCGGGCGGCGCAGTCGCCGAATATCACGGAGGTGGCACATTCTACTATCGTCATCCGGACTGGATTGGCAGCTCGCGGTTCGTTTCGACAACTACCCAGACAATGTACTCCGACGGAGCTTACGGTCCTTTCGGCGAGCCGTATGCGGGCAGCGGAACGAGCGATCTGATGTTCACAGGCATGGATCAGGACACGTCGCCGAACGTGTATGATTTTCCGGCGCGGGAGTATGGCATTCAGGGACGCTGGCCTTCGACCGACCCCGCCGGCCTCGCCGCGGTTAACCCGATGGACCCCCAAACCTGGAACCGCTACGCCTACGTCCGCAATTCGCCGCTGTCAATGACCGATCCGACTGGCATGGGCCCTCATGGATGTCAGGCCCGCAGCGGCGGTCGACTAGGAATGCCCCGAGCGGCCGATTGCGGGAACGGTTGCGCTGACTCGGACCTCAATTGCATCTTTGGCGGAGGTGGTGGAGGCGGCGGTGTTGACGCCGGGGGAGGCGGTGGAGGCGCTTGCGAGTGGTACGATCCCACATGTGGCCCGCCGAACGGCTGCGACTTCTTGATGGGCGATACGTGCAATCCCAAGACCGGCCAGAACTGCGACATTCCGGGTGCCTGTTGGGCCGACGGCACCGACCCTTCCGGCCTTGGATGCGAAGGTCCTGACTGTGGACCGGGGCAGAGCGGCACGTGCACCGACGCATCATGCATCGGAAATCTGCCCTTGAATACAAATCCATTGGTGAACAACATGGAGGCGGGTTTTTGGATCAGCTTCGAGCACGATGTCGCTGAGGGGGCATTCATAGGCGGTGCGGCGGGTTGCGTTGCTGGTGCGTTACCGGGGTCGGTAATCGGTGCAGCCTTCGGTGGCGGCGCTCCAGGCGCCGCAGCTGGCGGAATGGCAGGATGCGTTAGCGTCGGGTTCAACGGTATGATGAGCGGGGCGGTTCTCGGCGGCGTAACGGCCGTCTTCGATTGGTGGCTATTTCACTAAGGGGCTGTGCGATGAGCACTTCAACAGACTGGTTAAAGGTGCTTTTCAACGCAGCGCTATTCACGATCGGGCTCCTGCTTTGGGCATATATCCGGCGCCGAACGCAGCACACGGCACCTCTGCGAACCATCCCTCGAAATAAGCGGTTCGGCGTGTATTTGGTAACCGCCTTACTTGGCTTCGATTTTGGGCTGCTCAGCGTATTCGGAATGAGACTGCTCCATGGTGGCCTCCTCATTGTGACCGTCGCTGCCAACGTAGGCCTTGCGGTGGTGACCTTCGGCTTTCGCCTGCTGCGCCCGCTCCACACCAGCTGAGAGCCGGTACCCACGGCACCTTTTTTGTGCCGTGCGCTTCCAGGAAGCGTGACCAAGGCCAAACAGCCGAGTTCCCTCCGTTTCGTGCCCAGACGACGTCACACCTGACGCGTGGTACTTGCCTGCGGCTGGGAAACCTGCGACGAGCTAGTCGGCGCGGAGGGCTTGGATGACGTCGACGCGGGCGGCGCGGGTTGGCTGGTATGACGGCGGCAACGATGGCGGAGGTGAGCAGGACGACGCCGGCGCTGATGACGGTTAGCATTCCGGGAGCTTGAATACCGACAATAAGGGCGCCGGCCAAAAGCGAGGCCGTAACCGGCGGCAAGGCCGGCAACGAGTCCGGGAACGGCGATGGCGGCGCCTTCGGCCATCACGGGCGACATCTTGCGCATGATGCTGGTGATGGGCGCGTGGTGCCGCCTAAGCACCCCGAGCGGCTCAAACCGCGCCCGATAAGCACTCTTAAACCGGGCATTAAGGCGCATCAAGATCAATATGTTTTGATCATCTGAGCGCCACTTTTATTCGCCTTGTATTCGCCCGCGAGGAGCATCAGAAAGGGGTGGTCGCAGGTGCCATTACGAGGAAAAAGCGGAAGCGGGAAGCGTTGAAGCACCGGTCGTCTCCGTCGTTGCGGCCCGTTCTTCAGTCGTCTCCGTCCATAGCGATCGATCCGCCAGCAGACGCGTGACCAGCTGCGTGTGCAGCGCGTGCCCCGCCTTGTGGGCCACCACAAGCGCCTGCAGCGGACGGCCGACGAGAGCCAAATCGCCGATCAAGTCGAGCGCCTTGTGCCGGCCAAACTCATCCCGAAACCGCAGCGGCCCATTCAAAATTTCTTTGTCGTCCAGGACGATGGCGTTATCCACCGATCCTCCGCGGATCAATCCCATCTAGCGCAAACCCGCAAAATCCTTCATAAAACCGAAGGTTCTTGCAGGCGCCAACTCGCGGCTGAAAGTCTCGCGCGTCACATTCATCTCGATTTCTTGCGGCCCAACAGCGGGATGGTCGTAATCCACGAAGCAGTTCACGCGAAACGTATCGGACGGATAAATTCCCATGCGGCGAGGCCCGTCGATGAATTCCAACGGCTTCACAACGCGGAGATATTTTCGCGGACGACGCTGCTTCCGCGTTCCCGTCTTCGCAAGCAGGTCGATGAACGGCTTCGCCGAGCCGTCCAGAATCGGCAGTTCGAGCGCATCAATTTCCACGTACACATTGTCGATCCCGCAGGAATAGAGCGCCGCCAGAACGTGCTCGGTAGTCGAAAGCAGCACGCCCTGTTTCATCAGGCTCGTTGCATAACTTACTCGCGCCACGTTTCGGACATGGGCTTCAATTTCAAAGTTGTCCAGATCCGTTCTTCGGAACACCACACCTGTATCCGGCGGTGCGGGAACCAGCCTCACCCGGCAGCGAACGGCCGTGTGCAATCCGACGCCTTCGATCTCGGCCGAGCGCTGTATCGTCGTCTGAAAAGCCATACTCCCCCATCTCAAAATGAAGCACCTTTTGGGCCGGAATTTGCAAAGTTGGCTTCTTTATTTTCAACAAGTTAGGCCCAATGGCAGACCGGCGGTTGGCAAAGTGTTGTAGTCATACAACAGATGTGCCTAATCTTATGTGGCTCGGCCGCCACTACGGTCCATGTCTGTGATCGGAGCGCAATCTGTGATCGGAGCGCGAGAGAGCAGAAAGGCGACGTGGGAGGGAGTTTGCGACTACTCCAAAGCTACCACACAGCAGGGCACCGGCGTGCCAGCTCGCTCACGACATAGGGATTCCTAGGCACATCGTAACCCCCGGAGTCGTTGAGGTGGTAATCGAGCAAGACGGGTGGGAGCAAGCAAATCTGCAGTGGGGAGCGAGGCGCGAGGCGTTCGATGATTTGCCAAGGACTCTGATTTTCCTTGTGGGAGTTCGGGCGAACCAGATTGAAATAAAGCTGGTAGGTGTGGGCCTTGGCGAGGAAATCGCCGCGACTGGAGAAGTCTTCCAAGTCAAAGAACTCGTCTTCTTCGAGGCGATGGAAGGTTTCGACATCGCTCTGATAGGTGTGAGCGGCGGGCGGGATGCGCACGTGTTGGCTGTGGCCGAGGGCCTTGGGGAAATCACCTTTGAACTCACCGCCGTTGTCGGTTTGCCAGACCAGATCGCGTAGCGAGACGCCGTAGCGATCCAGATGCTGCTGGACGCGCGAGGCGAAGACGGCGCTGGCCGAAGCGCTGCGCCCTTCGGCGAAGGCCCAGAACAGCAGGCCGCTGCGCACATCGCGAGCGGTGTACTGAATCACGGGAAGTTTCAGCCGCTGTGCCTGTGCCCAATAGCGCGGGATGTCGTCAAGGTCCTTGGTGTCGGCACTGATTTGCTGAAAAACCGCCCAGCGGGCTTTGATGTGCGCCAGGTCCTGTTTTCGCTGATATTTACGGCGGCGCTTTTGAATCAAACCGTGCGTGCGCCAGATCCGTTCCAGAGCGCCGTGGCTAATGGGCAGCTCGAACTCACGGATCAGGCGCCGGGCGCCGAAGGTCGGTAAGGTCTTGCGTAGTTCGACGAACTGCGCTTCGCGCTGAGCCGGCGTTTTATGCGGCTGACGGTGGCGAGCGCGGGACTGCTCGGTCAAACCCGAAAGGCCATGCTGCTGGAAACGGCGCAGCCACTTGCGAACGGTGGCGACGGTCGTGCCAAACAGGCGCGCGGTGGGTTTGATGCCGCGCTGTTTGGCGCTCTCGACCAGACGCAGCGATGGTTGTAGGGATTCGGTTTCATCTCACGAATCAGATCGAAGTAACGGGCCGCAATCATAGCCCGCGCATTTTAACCGCCACCGCCAGAAGGCCGTGGGAAAGCCGCTACGAGGAAAATCAAAAACAGGTTTTCCTCTCCGCTTGGGAATCCCGCCCAACCCGCGGGATTCCCACTTTTCCACCGCCACGGCGGCGATCATCTTCTCCCTACCTTCAACAAACCAACCATCTCCTGCCGCCGCTTCTCGCTCAAGCATTTCAATCCCGCCAGGGGGATACGATGTGACCAGGCTCTTCCAGCTCGCTCACGACATTGTGCGAGTCTGTTGGCATCGCGTAGAATAATGAGGATTCGCAAATATGGGATCGCCGTTCACCATTCTCAGCAACGACCGTCTTCCACCTCTCATGGCCCACCCGCGGCCGTCATGGCTCAAGGTGCGATTCTTCGGTGGGAAGAATTATCAGGAATTGAAACGGATTATGCGCACGCTCGATTTACACACCGTGTGCGAGAGCGCGCGCTGCCCAAACATGGGCGAATGTTGGGACCACAGAACAGCGACATTCATGATCCTGGGCAATATTTGCACCAGGGCTTGTGGGTTCTGCGCCGTGCCGAGCGGTAAACCGTTAGGTCCGCCAGAAGAGGACGAACCCGCGCGAGTAGCCGAAGCGGCGGCTCGCATGGGCTTGCGATATGCCGTCGTCACGTCGGTTAACCGCGACGATCAGCCTGATGGCGGCGCTGCGATTTTCGCGCGGACGATTGCCGAGATTCGGCGCCGATTGCCCGGCTGCAAAGTGGAGGTATTGATTCCCGATTTTCGCGGCGACTGGAACGCGCTCGCGACCGTAATCGCGGCGGGACCAGACGTGCTTAACCACAACATGGAAACGGTGCCGCGGCTCTACAGACGAGTGCGTAAGGGCGCAGTTTACGAGCGGTCGCTCGAACTGCTGCGACGCGCGCGGCAAATGGCAGCGGACGTTCCCACGAAGACAGGCATGATGCTGGGGCTTGGCGAATCGCCCGAGGAAGTATTGGAAGCGATGGAGCAAATCGCCGCGCAAGGCACACACATTCTTACGCTGGGCCAATACCTGCAGCCCACGCCCGACCATCTTCCGATCGACCGCTTTGTCCACCCCGATGAATTTGTGGAATTCAAACGCCGCGGCGAGCAGATGGGCTTTAGGCACGTCGAAGCCGGGCCGCTTGTCCGCTCGTCGTATCATGCTTTCGAACAAGAAGCCGCTGCGGTCCGCGCCTAGCAGCGCGAACTCTGTTTCGGACTCCTCGCCATTCATGTTTTCAAATCTCCGGCTCCAACTCTTCGGTGCATAGCTATGTTCGTCAGGGTTCAACGCGCGCAGTCGTGATTGTGGCGGCGCAGGCGAGGAAGCGCCTAAACCGTATGAATGGTCATCCAAATTCCGCGCTTTGGGCGCAGCGTGACGAGAGGCTCGGGAACTGCGTTGTGTTTTGGCACCAGACGAAAACGGAATCTCTGCGCGACCGTAGCGATCACAAGCGCCGTTTCCAGCAAGGCAAATCCCTGACCGATGCAGCGCCTTGGGCCATCCCCGAATGGAAAATACGCCCCCGCTGGCAATCGGTCGCCAAGACCCTCAAGCCAACGCTCGGGCCGAAAAATATCGGGATCGTCGAAGTAACGCGGGTCACGGTGCATCACCCACTGTGACAGAAGCAGCGTTTCTCCAGCACGGAAGTCGTGGTCGCCGAGTCGGAACGGCGCGATCGCAACACGCGCCAGCACGTAAGCGGGCGGATACAATCGCAAAACTTCACTGATAACCGCATGCAAGTAGGGCAATCGCGTGAGATCGTCCACCGAAGGCGGGCGGCCGGCCAGAACGCTGCGTAACTCCTCATCAAGCCGCTTTTCAACTGCGGGATGCTGTGCCAGCAAATACCACGTCCACGCGAGCGTGATCGCCGTCGTTTCATGCCCGGCGATAAACAGCGTCATCGTTTCGTCCCGAAGCTGCTTCGGCGTCATCTGCGATCCGTCCTGGTCCATTGCGGTAATCAGCAGGGAAAGCAGATCGTTGCGGTGATCCGAATCGGGATGATTCTTGCGGTCGGATATGATCCGGTAGACGAGCGAATCCAGAAATTCGTATTCGCGGTTTGCCCGCAGGTTGCGGGGCGTCGGCCAGCTTGCGGGAAAATGAACGGGATGGCGTGCACGCCGTAGCGAGTACCGCATCAGGAAGGCCATTGCACGACCGACACGCTGCGCTTCGCCGGGTAGCGTGGTGCCGAAGAGCGTGCGGACAGCAGCTTCAAGCGTCAGTTCCATCATTTCCTGCGCCATGTTGCGTGTTTCGCCATCGTGCCAGTTGCCAATCTGCGCCTGCGCGCAGTCGAGCATCGTCGACGAATATGCGTTGATGCGGTGCTTGTGAAACGCCGGTTGCGCCAAACGCCGCTGGCGTCGCCAAAATTCGCCTTCACTGATCAGAAGTCCCTGCCCTAGTAGCCGCTCCGTCGCTTCCTTGCTCAGTTTGCTTTTGTGGAATTTGTGCGGCTGCATTACGAGTACTTGCTGGATGTAATCCGGATGATTCACCAGAATCCGCGTGCCAGTAATAACTGGAATGCGGACGAGATCGCCATATTCACGCGTCATGTTTCGCAGGAACTCGAGCGAATCTCGTATAAAACTGATGGATTCCCCAAGGACCGGTAGGCCCTTCGGTCCCGGGAGCTTTGGATGATTACTCACTGGGATTGCAGTTACCGTCGCTTTGGATCGCGTTTTGAACGCACACATTCTGACCCATCATTTTACTTCACCAGGCAGTTGAAGCCAGAACGCACAGGACTGAATCCAATCATCGAGCCGAATACGTAGTCGTGGTGCCTGTTCTTCCCATTCGATAAGATCGACCCGACGCAATTTTGCACTTGAAGTCGGTTAGAGGATCTCGTGGAAACTGAAAAACCGGAGTGGCTGAGCCAGATGGAGGGAATTCTTGAGACCCTCAATCAAGGTGTCATGGTGGTCGACGACTGCCAGCACGTTATCTTCACAAATGGAATCTTCCGCGAAATGTCGGGATTCCCCGACGATCTGCTTACTGGCCGCACCGTCTCAGACTTTTTCACCGCCTCGGAAGCCGAACTGCTCAACGAGCATCGAGAACGTGGCATGCGCGACGGCCAGAACCGCTTTGAATTCGTTCTGCCGCGAAAGGACGGGAGCCGCACTCCCGTAATTATCAGCGCGCGCGGATTGGAGGATCCCGACGGTCGTTTCTTCGCGGTAATCACGTTCACAGATATCTCCGAACAAAAGGACGCGGAGGCACGTCTGCGCGACGTGAACGCCACACTGGAAGAACGGCACCGCCAAATTGAGGAGGAGCTGACGCTCGCCGTTCGCGTGCAACAGAGCCTGGCGCCACAGTCGCTCGTATGGGGGCGAGTCCGCGTCGATACCTACTACGATCCGGTGCGGCGCATCGGCGGAGATTTTGGGCTGGTCAGCCCTCAAGACGAAGAAAATCTGAATCTGCTCGTCTTCGACGTTTCAGGGCACGGAATCGGCGCGGCGCTGGTAGCAAATCGACTATACACGGCCGCGATGACGCTGCTTACGCTAGGGTCGCCGTTCGGAGATATGTTCCGCCACCTGAACCGATTTGCGATGCACGACCTCGGCGGGTCGGTCTTCTTTTTCACGGCGGCGGCCGCTCGGATCGATCGCGCTGCGCGCCGAATCACTTTCGCCGGCGCGGGACATCCTCCTGCAATGATTGTCACACCGGGCAAGGAACCTCGGCTTCTGGAATCGCGGTCCACCGTTCTGGGCGCCATTCCGGAAGCGGTCGATCCGAATCCGGTAATCGAAGCGCCGGTCGAGCCCGGCGACCGAATCGTTCTCTACACCGACGGCATTACGGACGTGTTCGATTCACGCGGCGAAATGCTCGGCGTTCCTGGCGTGCAGAAGTTCGTGCGCGAAACAGCCACGCTCCCGTTTGGCCAAATGAAAGATGCGCTGCTCCAACGTGTCGCCGCCTGGCGCCAGGGCCCCGCATCCGATGATGTCTCCCTCGTCCTTGCTGAAATTCAGTGATCTTTCTGCTGTGTTCGCGTAGTCCGGTCGTGGCGTCTGGCTACTCGATGGTGAGCCGCAGGAACTTCTTCTTGCCCGCGCGCAGCAGAAGTTCTCCGGGTTTTGAAAGGTCGATCTCATGCCTTACGTCACTAACGCGCTGCCCATCGATCTCGACTGCGCCTTGTTTGATTAGCCGTTCGGCTTCCGATCGTGACGGGATATCTGCGCACTGGATCAAAAGCTTTACCAGTTTTTCGGTTCCCGGTTTCTGCTGCAGGTGAAACTGCGTTGGATTATCTGGCGCCTGCCGGTCTCGAAACACGCGTTGAAACTGCTCCTTGGCTTGGGTAGCTGCTTCTTCGCCGTGGAAATCGCGGACGATCACGTGAGCGAGCTGCATCTTCGCTTCCATCGGATGCAGGCTGCCACTGCGCACGTCCTCCCGAAGGCGGACGATCGCGGGCGAGGGAAAATCCGTAAGCAATTCGTAGTACGACCACATCAGCTCGTCGGAAATCGACATGATCTTTCCGAACATTTCGCCGGGCGCCTCGGTGATTCCTACATAATTCCCGAGGCTCTTCGACATCTTGCGCTCGCCATCCAGTCCGACGAGAATCGGCATGGTGAACGCGACTTCGCCCGAAAGTCCGTATTCCCGCTGAATGTCGCGATGCACCAACAGATTGAATTTCTGCTCGGTGGCGCCGATCTCGACATCCGCTTCAAGCTTCACCGCGTCGATCGCCGTGAGAAGCGGATACAGCAACTCGTGGACGGCGATCGGAAGACTTTTGTCGAGCCGCGAGCGAAAATCCTCGCGCTCGAGCATTCTCGCCAGGCGATAGTGGCCGCACAGGCGAACAACGTCGTAACTCGACATCGTTCCCAGCCACTCGCTGTTGTAACGAACTTCCGTTTTTTCGCGGTCGAGGATTTTATAGACCTGCGCGAGATATGTTTTTGCGTTCGCGTCCACCTGCTCGCGCGAGAGCGGCGGGCGCGTTTCGGATACGCCCGTTGGGTCGCCGATCATCGCCGAAAAATCGCCGATCAGAAAAACTGCCGTGTGGCCCATATCCTGGAAATGTTTTAGTTTGCGCAGCACCACCGTGTGCCCCAGGTGAATGTCGGGTGCCGTAGGATCGACGCCCAGGTAGACGCGCAGCGGCTTGCCTGTCTTGATGGAGTTTTCGAGCTTTTGCTTCAGCTCGTCTTCAGGAATGATTTCCGCCGCGCCTTTGCGAACGTACGCGAGTTGCTCGGCGACGGGTTTGAATTTGGTATCAGTCATCGACTCAATTTGCGGGCTGGCCCCTCTCCCACATACACGATTAGCCAGATGCGAAGATCCGTCTACAGAAATTTGACTACGTAAACAAGACGCGACGGCCTTCAACTCGGTATCGGCCCTCGAGTACAATGCGCACCGCTTCCGAGTATATGCGGTGTTCTTCATGAAGGACCCGCTCGGAAAGCGTCTCCACCGTGTCGGAATCATTCACCGGCACGACAGCCTGAATGATGATCGGCCCGGCGTCGAGATTCTCGTCCACGAAATGAACCGTGCAGCCCGTAAACTTCACGCCGTGTTCGAGCGCCTGGCGCTGCGCTTCCAACCCAGGGAACGCGGGTAATAACGACGGATGAATGTTGACGATCCGATTCGGAAACGCGGACACGAAATAGGGCGAGAGCAGCCGCATGTATCCCGCCAAACAAACTAAATCAGTTTTTTTATCGCGCAATGCGTCGACCACAAGCTTGTCGTACGCTTCGCGTTGCAGCCCGGTCGACGGAATCACTTGTGCCGGAATGTTCCGTTCACGCGCTTTGGCTATTCCCCCCGCCGACTCGCGGTTGCTGACTACAATCGCGATTTCCGCGTTCGGAATGCGGCCGGTGGCTATGCTGTCGGCCAAGGCTTCGAAATTCGACCCGCGCCCGGACAGCAGTACGCCAATTCGTTTGGTCATAAGAAAGCGAAATTAGCACAATTCGCCAACGCCACAAAACCGTTCGCCTCGTCTCATTCATGATTCAGGCGCTGATCCAGCGATAGAACGGTGCGGTACAGCACTTCCGCTCCATTCGTGACGTCGCTCCATGGAGTGAATTCCAGTGGCGAATGGCTGATGCCGTTGCGGCTGGGGACAAAAATCATGCCCATTCGCGTGAACAGTGCTGCGTTCTGCGCGTCCTGGCCCGCTCCGCTCGGCATGTCGAGAAAGGCGAGCCCGGCTGATCGTGCCGCATCGCGAATCGCCTGCTGCACCAGCGGATCCGCTTTGGCCGGCTCGTCAAAATCAAGCGCAGTGCACTGAATGGGGACGTTTTCCTCTTTGGAGATCGTCGCGAACCGCTTCTCGACATCGTTCCAGATTCGCCGCACTTTCGCTGCGTCCAAGTCGCGTAACTCAACCGAAAACTCCGCCCGGCCCGGAATGATGTTCGGCGCGTCCGGCTCGACCTTGATCATGCCCACGGTGCCGACCTGGCGGCCCGATTCTGCGCGAACCGCTTGGCGCACCGCGAGCACGGCTTTCGAAGCTGCCGCCAGAGCATCGCGCCGCTGATCCATGGGGGTTGTTCCGGCATGGTTGGCGAAACCCGTGGCAACGCAGCTCCACCAGCCGATGCCCACGATTCCCTGCACGACGCCGATCGGAATCTTTGCGCGATCCAGAACCGCGCCCTGCTCGATGTGCAGCTCAACATACGCCGCAACTGTGCCAGGAGCGATTTTTGCTTTGGAGATGTCCGCAGGGTTCTGCCCGTATTTTCTGAGCCAATCCGCAAGCGTCAGTCCCTGATCGTCGCGTCGGTTGAGCACCGACGGGTCTACGACGCCGGCCGCGGCGCTCGAGCCGAACACCCCCACGCGGAAATGAAAGCCCTCCTCATTCGTCCAGACAACGACCTCGAGTGGGTGGCGCGTCTTCACACGGTGATCGTTCAGCGCCCGGATCACCTCGATAGCGCCAAGGCTGCCCACGTCGCCATCGAAATTGCCGCCGTGAGGCACCGAATCGATGTGCGACCCGAATAGCAGGACCGGCAGGTTTTCCGTACCGGCGCGATAACCAAAGATATTGCCAGCCGGATCGACCCTTACGGCCAGCCCCGCCGCGCGCATGAGTCCCATCACGTATTGGCGCGCTGCCATGTCAGCAGGCGAAAAGCCGAGGCGCGTGACGCCACCGTCCGCGTTGTGGCCAAACGTACTCAACTTTTCGAGCGTCCCGCGCAGCCGGTCGCCCTGCACGTGAAACGCATTCGGCGAGGGTTTCTCCTGCGGTTGTGCTTTCTGCGCGCCGGCCGATGGCGCACCGCAAACAGCAGAAACCCCCGTTGCAAGCCAGATCGCCAAGACAAGAAATACTCGCACTTGCGCCTCCAAGCTGGTGCGGGCGTCATTAAACCACAAGGTCGGCCTCTGCGATGTGGAACTACAGTTTGCGGGGAAATCCCCTCAGCGCTCGTGCCGTTATGGTGCCGGGGAATGTGCGGGCGGCCTGCCGAAAAAGGTCTAGAGCGGAAGCGTGCCGGAATAAACGACACGCGGTGTGCCCCGCGTAGTGCTTTCGATCCGGCCTATTTGATAAAACTTCTCGCGGCGCCGCTTCAGCTCGCCTTCGACACGGGCCACGTGCCGGGCGGGAACGATCATGATCATGCCGATGCCCAGGTTGAACGTGCGCAGCATTTCGTCGCGCTCGATTCCGCCGGCCTTGGCAAGGTAGCGGAAGATGGGAAGCACAGGCCACGATCCCAGCTGCACGACAGCCTGCACATTGCGCGGTAGGGCGCGCGGCAAATTCCCTGTGATGCCGCCCCCGGTGATGTGAGCCATCGACGATACCCATTCGCGCGCGATAACGTTTTTCAGCAATGGCCAATATGCGCGATGTGGCCTGAGCAGTTCCGCGCCAATCTTATTGCCGATTTCGGGAACGTATGCGTCGGGCTCGAGCTTTGCGATTTCAAACACGATTTTCCGCGCGAGCGAGTAGCCATTCGTGTGCAGGCCGCTCGAAGGAAGGCCAATCAGCACGTCCCCGCCGCTGACCCGCCGCGCGTCAAGCTGGTTTGCGCGCTCAACGGCGCCGACGATGAAGCCCGCGAGGTCATATTCGCCAGGCGAATAGAAACCGGGCATTTCGGCTGTTTCGCCGCCGATCAGAGCGCACCCGGCCTGTTTCGCAGCGCGACTCATGCCCTCGATTATCTGTTCGACCACGCGCGCATCCATCGACCCCATCGCGAGGTAGTCGAGAAAGAAAAGTGGCTCGGCGCCTTGGGTAAGGATGTCGTTCACGCAGTGATTCAGGATGTCCGCGCCAATGCTCGAATGGATTCCGGTGGCAAACGCCACTTTGAGCTTCGTCCCGACGCCGTCCGTGCTCGCGACAAGCACTGGCTCGCGCCAGCGCTTCATATCGAGCTGATATAACGCGCCAAAGCCACCGATGGGCGCGAGCACACCACGGCGGAACGTTTTTCCCGCAACAGCGGCGATTCGCCGCTTTGCTTCCTCGGCAACGGAAATGTTTACGCCCGCGTCGGCGTACCGCATGGGCTTCGCTCGTTTTGTCACGCGGCTGGGGCTCTGATTCAGTTTAGAACGTATGGAACAGGCGTTTCCAGCGAACTTCGCCGGGATCGATGAATACCTTGAGGTAAGTCAAGAACCGGTCTGCGATGTGCCCTGGATCCCAAACTTCCTCGGGTGCGTTGATGGACATGTAGATCATCACCGGCTCACCGATGATGTTGGCGCGCGGAACAAATCCCCAGTACCGGCTGTCGAATGAATTTTCACGGTTATCGCCCATGACGAAATATTCGCCAGGAGGCACCACCAGTTCGTTATTTTGGACGTGCTGCGCCAAATCGGCCGACCACGTTGGAGTCATTTGGCCGTCGGCGGCGAACGAATCGCTCGCAGGCGGGAAATTGTCCATCGGCAGACCGACTACGCCGCCCTGTCGAAGCACATAAGGCTCGGTCAGCGCTAATCCATTCACAAAAACGCGCCCGTCTGTGAGCTTGACGTGATCTCCCGGAACACCAACGACGCGCTTGATGAAGTCCGGGTAGCCTTCTTGCGGCAGCGGCGCCCGAAACACGATGATCTGCTGGCGCTCCGGCTTGCGCCAGAGAGGAACACTCATGGCAGTGAAGGGAACACCTGCGCTGTATCCGATGCGGCTGACTATCAGATGATCGCCAATGAGTACGGTATTTTCCATCGAGCCGCTCGGAATCACGCGCGCCTGCACCAACGTTCCTTCGATAAAGAAGAAAGCCAGGATCACCCAGATCCAGGAAAGAACCTCACGCCAAACGCGGTCTTTCGTTGTCACTGTTTGCACGGTCGGTCTCACGTTGGCTTTCGTTGCTACCGAGTTTGCTTCTGCCTTTGGACTCACAATCTCCCTCAGTTGTTAATTGTAACCAAAGATAGGCCTTGCAGTCTGAAGGACGGACCTTCAGGCCGCCGGGCTTGGCGTTTCAGGGCCCCTCACCCACCAGGCCCTCACCCACCACGATGGGCTTGCACTTCGAGTTGTACGAGCTCGGTCGGATAACTGCCCGTGTAGCACGACGTGCAAAACTTGCCTTCCTTGTCCTCCACGGCTTCGCGCAGCGATTCGAGCGAAAGATATCCGAGCGAATCCGCTTCCAGGTATCGCTGAATCTGGTCAACGGATTGCCGCGCAGCAATCAATTCGTCTCGACGCGGCGTATCCACACCATAAAAGCACGGCGAGATCGTCGGAGGGCAACTGATGCGGACGTGGACTTCCCGCGCGCCCGCGTCTCGAACCAAACGAACAATCTTCCGGCTGGTTGTGCCGCGGACGATGGAATCGTCCACAAGAACCACCCGCTGTCCTTCCAGCATCGACCGCACGGGATTGAGTTTCAATTTCACACCAAAATCGCGAATGGCCTGTTCCGGTTCGATGAACGTCCGGCCGACGTAGTGATTACGTATCAGGCCCATGCGGAACGGAATTTTGGATTCATCCGCGTACCCGATGGCTGCCGGCACTCCCGAGTCCGGAACAGGAACTACTACGTCCGCGTCTGCTGGATGTTCGCGCGCCAGCAAACGGCCCAGCCGCTCGCGGCTCTGGTTCACGCTGCGGCCGAAGATAAAACTGTCTGGACGCGAAAAATAGACGTGCTCGAAAATGCAGTATTGGTGCGGCTTTTCGGGTGCGAAACGGATCGACTCGACTCCGCTGCGGGAAATGCGGACCATCTCGCCGGGTTCGACTTCGCGGACATACTCCGCGTCGATTAAATCGAATGCGCAGGTTTCGGACGCAACTACCCACGAACCGTCGAGCTGGCCGAGGTTCAGCGGGCGGAATCCACGTGGATCGCGAACAGCGTAAATTTCATCGCGCGTCAGAATCACCAGCGAATATGCGCCTTCCACCTGGTTGAGCGCATCAGCAATCGCGCTCGAAAGGTTGCGCGCCGAACTCCGCGCGATCAGGTGCACGATAACTTCGGTGTCGCTGGTCGTCTGGAAAATCGATCCGCGATGCTCCAGCCGGCGCCGCACTTCCAGCGCATTTGTCAGGTTTCCGTTATGTCCCAGCGCAAGCTTGCCCCGATTGCAGTCGATCACTACGGGCTGCGCATTCGTCAACGAGCTGTCGCCGGCAGTCGAATAGCGCGTGTGGCCGATCGCCGATTCGCCCGGCAATTGAGCGATCACGTCCGGCGTGAAGATCTCCTGCACATGGCCGATCGTCTTGTGTGCGTACACGTCCAAGCCGTTGGTGGAAGCGATGCCGGCCGACTCCTGCCCTCGATGTTGCAGCGCATAAAGGCCCAGATAGGCGAGCTTCGCCGCTTCCGCGTGGCCGAAGATTCCGAACACGCCGCATTCGTCGTGGAAGTGATCGTCCAAATAGTCGCGGTTCATGCGCCTTCCAGCGCCTCCGGCAGAGACTCGTCCCATGGTTTCTGGAACGAGCTTAGTTCCCCGCTGACGACAACAGCGCCTTCATATTCGATGCGGAATTCGCCCCGCGTGACTTTCCCGACCTGGAGAGCCTTCACCCGCCATTGTGCCGCAATTGCGTTGATTCGATCAAGAAGATCGGGAGCGGCGGACACAATAACGCGCGCTCCGCGTTCGCCGAACAGAGCTATTTCCGCCGGTTGATCCGAAACGGCAGGCTTAATCGCGATTTGTGCCGAAAGGCCTCGGCGTGCGAAGCAGCTTTCGGCCACTGCCACCGCAAATCCGCCGTCGCTAATGTCGTGAGCGGACCGAACGGCTTTCTCACTCGCGAGCTGTACCAGGCACTCGATCAGCCGCTTCTCGGCATCCAGATCAATCGCAGGCGCCGCCCCCGCGACAATCCCATGAATTGTTTTCGCGTACTCGGAAGACGCAAACTCGCGCCGAAGCTGTTCCGTCGACGCGCCTTCAGGTTTAAATGTAGCGCCGGGCTTAAGCCCGGCATCGTGATTTGCATCCAGCAGCAGAATCGTGTCGCCCTCGTTGCAAAAGCCTGAGCCGAGCGCGCATTGCGCATCCTCAAGCAGACCGAGCACACCAAGCACCGGAGTTGGATAAATTGGCTTTCCGAGAGTTTCGTTGTAGAAACTGACGTTCCCGCCCGTGATCGGGGTCTCAAGAACGCGGCACGCCTCGGAGATTCCGTCGATTGCTTCGGTGAACTGCCACATCACTTCCGGCTTTTCGGGATTGCCGAAATTCAGGCAATTCGTCGCGGCAATCGGCCGCGCGCCGGTGCAAGCTACGTTTCGCGCAGCCTCAGCAACAGCGTGCATCGCGCCAACGCGTGGCGAGAGATAGCACCAGCGTCCGTTCCCGTCGGTCGCAATCGCGAGCGCGCGCTTCGTTTCCTTAAGCCGCACGACAGCCGCGTCGCCAGCCCCTGGCCCGATGCTGGTATTCGTGCGCACCATCGAATCGTATTGCTCGGTAATCCAGTACTTCGATGCGATCGATTGAGACGCAAGCAGCTGACGCAAATTTTCCGTCAGGTCTGTGCCTTCACGCGCAAACTCAACGAGAGCCACCTTTTTTTCAGCTTGCGAGCCAGGCGCGGGCTTGGCAATCGGCCTTTCGTACCGTGGGCCTTCCTCTGCAAGCGCGTGCGCCGGAATCTCGGCGGCCACTTGGCCTTGATGGACGAGGCGAAGCATTCGATCGTTTGTCACTCGACCGATCTCGACCGCATCGAGTCCCCACTTCTCGAAAACGGCAAACACTTCGCGCTCGCGTCCGCGCTGCGCGACGAGCAGCATGCGCTCCTGCGACTCGCTCAGCATCATTTCGTACGGGGTCATCCCCGTTTCTCGCTGCGGCACGCGAGAAAGATCCAGTTCGATGCCCACTTCACCGCGCGATGCCATCTCTGAACTGGAGCTGGCCAGTCCTGCCGCGCCCATATCCTGAATCGCCACCACGGCGCCCGTTCGCATCGCCTCCAGGCAAGCCTCGAGCAGCAGTTTTTCCATGAACGGGTCGCCCACCTGCACATTTGGCCGTTTCTGCTGAGACTCTTCGCTGAATTCCGCGGAAGCCAGCAGCGACGCGCCGTGAATGCCGTCGCGCCCGGTTTTCGCTCCGACGTAAATGACGGGATTGCCCGCTCCGCTCGCCCGCGCAAAGAAAAGCTCGTCGCGGCGTCCCACCCCGAGCGCGAGCGCGTTCACCAGAGGATTATTCGAGTAACACGATTCGAAAAGAACTTCGCCGCCAACGGTCGGCACACCAAAGCAATTGCCATAGAACGCGATCCCGCGTACAACGCCATCCAGAATCTGCCGATTGCGATGGGTTTCCTCCGGGCTGGCATTGCCCGCACCAGCGCCGGGCGTAATCGGCCCAAACCGCAGCGAATCAAGCACGGCGATGGGCCGCGCGCCCATGGTGAAAATGTCTCGCAGAATTCCGCCGACGCCGGTTGCCGCGCCCTGAAACGGCTCAACGAAACTTGGGTGGTTGTGCGATTCAATCTTGAAAACAGCTACCAGCCCGTCGCCCACGTCAACAACGCCCGCGTTCTCGCCGGGGCCCTGCACCACGCGCGCGCCGCGAGTCGGCAGCCGCTTTAAATGCACGCGCGACGACTTGTACGAGCAATGTTCGCTCCACATCACGCTAAAAACGCCGAGTTCGGTGAAATTTGGGTCGCGCCCAAGGATTTTCTGAATGCGCGCGTATTCGTCAGGGGTAAGACCGTGCTCTGCGGCGATCTGTGGTGTGACCTTAACTTCGGTGTCGATGTTCGCCATTGGTCGGCAGCTGGAGGGTGAAATTCTCGCAGCAATTCCACAGACGCGCAAGCCAACGATTCCCTGCTGCCCGGACATTGGTGTTGGGAGTGCATTGGTGGTGAGGGTGCCCCACGCTCGGTTTATGAGCGTGGGGCTTTCCTGCGACTGTTCCGGATACACGTTTCTGAATTGTGTGGCAAAACAATTTTTGGCCCTCGTGTTTCGTGCGACCCGCCGCCTGTAGCGCTGGCTTTGAGTCGCAGCTCGCGCACCATGCCGGTTGTTTGCTCGTGTGGCACAGCGCATTTTCTTTTTTTCCCCCGGTAGGGGCACGGCACGCCGTGCCCGCATTACAGGTGTATGGCACAGTCTCGCTCTCGAGCGCTGTCGCGTGCCCTGTAGCGTCTCGCCGGCGTTTTTGCCTTCAGATTTAAATGTAGCGCCGGGGCCTTCAGCCCGGCAGCCTTTGCTTGTGTGCTTCGCCTTTGCAATTAATGTAGCGCCGCCGCTTCCGCGCATTTTGCGTCCCGAGGTTTGTATCGGGAAGCGCGGCATCGCGTTTGCATTTGATTTCACGTAGCGCTGCGGACTTTAGCGCAGCAGTTTTGTCCTGTGTGGCACAGCCGCCCCCGGCTGTGCTTGTCCGGTGCGCGGGCTTGTGATTCTGAGGAGCCTGCCTACGGCGGGCATCTCTCTTCGCTTTCCCGACGTGGCTGGTGATTGGTGACTCGTGACCGCCTGGCTTTGCGCTTCGGCCTGCCGCTTTTGACTTGATGTAGCGCCGGGGCCTTCAGCCCGGCAGAAATTCGGTCGCGGACCGTGTGCCGCGAGGCCTGGGAACGCCAATCTCCTGATTGGCGGCCTTTCGATCGCTGCCTGTGTGACACGGCCTTGTCCTGCCTGCCCTGAGTGCGTTGGCGAAGGGAGCAAAACCGAAGGGCGCCTCGCGCAAGAAAAAAAGCAGTTCCAGTACTGCAACAAAAATTGCACAGTTGGTTTCTAAAGAATCGTGCCAATTCGGCACACGGCAAAAAGGTGCAGTTAGCTGCGCCGATCTCAGCACCTCTGATAACCCATGAGTCACGCACTCATAACGATCCGACCTTTAACGGCATAATACGCAGTCGAGACAAGAAGACAGGAGGGGAACATGCGAACGGTATACGTGTGTGCGTGTGTGTTGGTGTTGGGTGCGGCAGCTTTATCGCCGGCGGCTTTCCCGCAGAACCGGAATCCTCGCGCCGGAGCGAAATCCGCAACTCCCACGGCGGTAGCTTCACGTTCCCAGACGGACGCCGAAATCGCAGCGGAATCCCAGGACAAGCTTCCCGTTCGTCGCGTGATTCTTTACAAGACCGGCGTCGGATATTTCGAACACATGGGCGAGGTCCGCGGCGACCAGACCGTCGGCATCGACTTCACCAGCGGCCAGCTCAACGACGTGCTGCAATCGCTCACCGTCCTCGACCTCGGCGGCGGCCGCATCACGGCCGTCGATTACAACTCCGAGGCACCGTTCGCTCAGCGGCTCGGGATGCTGCGCCTTCCGCTCACGGATCAGACGAACATTTCCAGTTTTTACGGAGCGCTACGCGGCGCGCGACTCGAAATTCGCAACGGATCGAGCGACATTACGGGCCGGCTGCTCAGCGTTCAGCAAGATACGCGCGTTATCGACAGAACCAGCGCCCAGGTGAATGTTCTTACGCTTGTCAGTGACTCGGGGGATGTTCGGAGCGTCGATTTATCTCCGGGAGTGAGCGTCCAGCTAGCCGACCACGATGTGAACCAGGAAGTGGGCCGTTACTTGACGTTGCTTTCTTCCGTCCGCCAACAGGATTTGCGCCGCATGATGATTTCGACATCGGGCGCCGGCCAACGCCAGCTGTTCGTCAGCTACATTAGCGAAGTTCCTATTTGGAAAACCACGTACCGGATTGTATTGCCGTCGAAGACAGGCGACGAACCCTTACTGCAGGGCTGGGCCATCGTGGACAACACAGTGGGCGAGGACTGGGACAACGTCGAGCTGTCGCTCGTCGCCGGCGCGCCGCAATCGTTTATCGAACAACTGTCGCAGCCGTACTACGCGCGCCGGCCAGTAGTGCCGCTCCCGCAAACGGCGCAACTCACTCCGCAAACGCATGAAAGCGCCATGCTCGGCGGAGCGAGCTCGATCAGGGGAGCGATCACCGATCAGTCCGAGGAACAGGTTCCAGCTGCCGGTCGCATAGAAACGGGCAGACTGAAGGCAGCTCCGAACGCCCAGCTTCAGTCGTACGCGAAGTCGTTTACTCCGGGGGTCGCGGGCGGCGTCGAATCCAACTCGGGCATCGCCGGACTGAGTTCGTTCTATGACGCGCTATCCACCGCAACCGCGGCAGCGACGGGCCAGGATCTCGGCGATCTGTTCGAGTACAAGCTAAAAGACCGGGTCACGATTCATAAGAATGAGTCGGCGCTGGTGCCGATCCTGCAAGCAAACATCAAGGCGGAAAAAGTGTCACTCTGGAACGCGTCGTCGGGATCTCAGCGGCCCTTGCGGGCCTTGCGGATCACGAATTCCAGTGGCCTGACGCTCGACGGCGGCAGTTTCAGCGTAATCGAGGACAATGCGTTCGCCGGCGAAGGGTTGACGGATCCGATCAAGCCCGACGAGAAGCGCATCATCTCGTACGCGGCGGATCTGGGCGTTCGAGTGAACTCGCGCCAGGAAAGCGATCCGCAGCGCGTTACTGAAGTCCGCATCATCCGTGGAATGATGATTCAGACCAGCCAGCTTCGCGAAAAAACGACTTATACGATCAATGACGACGACACCACGCCGCGCACCGTGCTGATCGAGTACCCGGTACGCAGCGGGTGGAAGCTGAGTAAGGACACGCCAAAGCCGGCGGAAGAGACGCCGTCGCTATACCGCTTCGAAGTAAGCCTGAATCCGAAGGCAGAAACGAAGTTTACTGTGACGGAATCGCGCCCGATCCAGAGCAACTATGCGTTGACGAACCTTACCAGCGACCAGATCGAAGTGTTCGTGCATCAGGGCACAATCAACTCGCAAATCGACCAGGCGTTCCGCAAGATCGTCACGCAAAAAGCGGTGGTCGCCGGGCTTGACGCGCAAATCGCGCAACGCTCGAAAGAACGGCAGCAGATTTACGACGATCAGCAGCGCATTCGCGAAAATCTGAAAGCACTGAAAGGGACTGCGGAAGAACGCGCGCTGACGGAACGCTACACAAAGCAGCTCTCCGATCAGGAAACGCAGCTTGAGGCGCTGCGACGCGAATCAGCCGACTTGCAGACCAAGCGCGACCAGGCGCAAGCGCAACTCGACAATATGATCCAGAACCTGAGCCTCGACACGACCTTGTAAGCCGAACGAACGGCTGCCGCATCACGATGGGGGCGACGGAACGAAAACTGAGTGTCCGCGCATGGCGCGAACGGCGCGACCAACGCCAGGAAGCATGTAGCTCACCTCGTCAAAGGTGAGGGTTTTCGCCTTTCGAGCCGTGCCCGATGCGTCGCGCCGGCTACGCCACGCATGTCATCCCGAACCCCCCGGGTCCCGGCACCCCGTTCTTCGGGTGCTGGGGTGGGAACCCGCCCCCGCCGCACTTGCGGGGATAGGGGTGAGGGGTCTGCTTCTCCCAATACCACCGCGTCCTGCTCTAACAGATGAAGGTCTAACCGCCACACCCCGCCGATTAAAACATCGCCCATCCTATTGATACTAAAGGGGAAAAGATTTTCTAACCGCCACAGGTGCGCGTCTTAACTTTCGCTAAAGATTCGCCCCTACCGTTACCCCGGGCATCTCGCGGGCGCTCTCTGGGTATCGTAGGAAGAAGGTGCGATCAGAACTGCTTGATCGCGACGCCGGTGAGGACCCGCGTGGTGTCCTGACCAACGAATACCGCAGTGTTGGGATCGATTACGTAATAGACCAGGCTGTACGTTGCCGGCGGGTTTGTCGGAGCGAGCGTCACTGTTCCGCGCCCGTTGCTTCCGGGCGCCGCAACCGTGCTGGACGTGCCGAGCGGATCGCCCAGGATCGGCGACGTTCCATAATTATTGATATCGAGAGTAGCGCTTCCGGCCGCGAACGTCGTGCCGCTGAACAGACCCTCTCCTTCTACGTCGGATTGATAGAGCGCCGGATTATTGTAAAACACGCCTTGCCCGCGCAGTGTCAGGCCGAAGTGCCCGGCGAGCGCCGCTGGCGACGCTGCCTGCAGGTAGGCCTTGCCGCTGGAGGTCTCTGTAGAGTCGAGTTCCACGAGCAATGCTGTATTGGAAGCGGTCGGATACGCCGCAAACTCCATCGATCCCAAGTTCAGGTCGATGCGTCCGGTGGTCGGGTCCACGGTGTACGTCGATGCGCTGATCGAGGTGTTTGCCGCGAGCGTTCCTGCATTGTTGGCATCGAGAGTTCCGCTCGTGATATTGCCATTGCCATCCGATGCAAGCACGCCGCCCGCTGCGTACGCTCCCGAACTCGAATTTCCGCCGACGGTGAACACGTAGTTCGAGGCGGTAAGCTCGCTGAGGTCGAACGATGAGCCGGTCGCGCCGCTATACACTTCGCCCGCAAGATATGCCGCCCTGTCGGTTTCGACGAGATACAAGTGCGTATTGTCAATCACATAGAAAACGAACTGAAGCTGGCCGGTACTGGCCGAGGTGAGGGTCAAGGTTCCACGCCCTGAGCCGGAGTTGGCCGCGTCGAAGGAATAGGAACCATTGAGGCTCGTGTCCGCTTTCTTCACGGTACCGTTATCGTTCTCGTCCAGGATCGATGCAGACGTCGGAATTCCGCCCGCGCCATCGGCGGTGAAGCGCCCCGCGATCGCCAATGGGTTAAAGGATGTGTCTGCTCCCTCAGTGCGGAACACATAATTTCCGCTGATTACCGAGGGGTTCGAGAGGTCGTTCAGATTCTGCTGGTCGATTGTGCCGTAGCCTGTTGTGTTCGAGTCGAAGCGGATCAGCAGGGCATGCGACGTGGACGTGAGCACGAATTGCCATCGCTCATCATTGCCGCTGCTCGTTGTAATGCTGGCACTGGTTCTGCCGTCCGGTCCAACTACGTATGTTCCACTCCGAATCTGTACCGATTCGACCGGACGGCCAAAGCTGTCTACATCTTCGAGCCCGCCCTGGATGTTGCCCGCGCCGTCCGCGACGAACCTGCCTGCCACGGCGCGGAAGCCGGTGGCATCGTCGCCCACGTAATAGAAAGCAAAGGGGCCGCGCATCGATGCGGCAGAGTAAGCAATCGTTACCGTGGCACTGACTGGCGTAGTTGCCTGCGTCGGGTCGGTCGCGGTGACGGTCACCTGTCCATTAGGCGGCGGCGCATCCGGCGCGGTATACAGTCCAGTCGGGTCGATCGACCCGATGCAATCCGGCGTTGAGGGGGCGCAACTGCCCTTGGCCAAGCTGACCGACCATGTCGCGTTGCTATCCACCACATTGTTGAACTCTGCGGTGAATGGGAGCGTTGCACCCGCGCGTACCGTGACTTGGGCGGGGGATATCGTTAGCAGTCCCGTCCCGCTACCGATGCTCACCCCGATCGAGTTTGATGTGATCGTGGTGGTGGACGTGGAGTTGGAATTGGGAGTTTCAGTAATGATTGCGGTGATGTTGATATTCGTGTTTGGCACCGTTTGCGGAGCGGTGTAAACACCTTGGTTTGTCGCCGTCGACGACGACACAATCTTGCCTGTCGTCGGGCTGCCACCCGTGACGCCGTTCACCTGCCAAGTGACCGCCGTACTCGTCGTGATGGTTGAGTCTGCCAGTGTAACCGTGGCATTGAATGCAAGCGAGCCGCCAAGTGCAACGTTCGTGCTGCCGGCTGTTACGGGAGCTATGGTGATCGACGTAACGTTGTTGTTCGCCGTGATCGAACTGCCGCCGCAGCCGCATACGGCCGCCAGGCTAATGGCTATGGCCAGCAAAAAAAGGACTTGTCCGCTACGCCGCATTACGCGTCACCTAACCGACGAAAGAAAGTTTCGCCATCAGCCGACTTCGGCATCGAATCTCCTGTCAAGGCCGCTATTCCCAGAAGGCCGACTATTCTAAATCGCATCGCTCGCAGTTCCAAGAGAACCGCTCATGGCGTCACGATCAAGAAAATTCAAACTGACGTGCTGCGCGTTCATTCTCCAGCCTGCGCGCCAGGCTTCGAGCGCGCGTTGAAGCCTCAAATCCCCGCGTACACGAAAGGCACGCGCCAGCCCGGGTCGAACGATTCCGAAACTCTCAGCTCCTGAGGGTTGATGCACACCGGAATTACAGATGCCGGAAGGAGTCACAAACGTTGGCCGAGACACAATCTCGAAACGTTCATTCGCGACGGCTGCCGAAAGCCAACAAAGCTGCCGCACTTGGCAAATTACCCTTACCGGGTTTACTCAATCCAGACGCCAAATCGGGCTTTGACCTGGAAGCCTCCCCATAGCGCCCACTCGCGCGGTATAATCCTTCCGCTTCTACCGGCATGAACGACATCATCGAACAATTTATAGGCTATCTTCAGTACGAGAAGAACGCGTCGCCCTGCACGATTCGCGAATACCGCCGCGACATCTCGCAATTTGTCGACTTTCTGACGCCGCCAAGCGAGGAACCGATTTCAAGTCAGGGTGTGAATCATCAAACCCCGAAACCGTTGCCGCTTTGCGAGGTGGACCACAAGATTATCCGCGAGTTCGTCAGCTCGTTGTACGACCAGAGCCTGGAGCGTGCTTCGATCGCCAGGAAACTGGCGGCGCTTCGTACGTTCTTCAAATTCTGCATGCGCGAAGGATTGGCCAAACAGAACCCCGCGCGCCTGGTGAACAGCCCCAAGCTCCCCAAGCGAGTTCCTCGCGTGCTGAGCGCGGAGGAAATGAATTCGTTTCTGGACAACCTTGCTTCACCACCGTCGCGGCACACGGGGAGCAAGAAAGAAAGCCAGAAGCAGCGCGAACAAGAAAAGCTGCAGCTGAAACGCGACCGCGCGATACTCGAGATGCTCTACGGCGCCGGACTTCGAGTGAGCGAGCTGATCGGATTGGATGAAATCAACATCGATACGCACGGGCAGATGGTTCGCGTGCTCGGTAAGGGCCGCAAGGAACGCATCGTTCCCTACGGAGAGAAGGCCAAACAGGCGCTCGAAAGCTACTGGCCGGTTCGCGACGAGATTCTCGCGCGGTCGGCTGATCCCGATCACGAAGCCGTATTTCTGAATCGCCAGGGCCGCCGGCTTACGACCGGCTCGGTTCGCCACCTGGTGAAGAAATACGCTCGGCTGAGCAACGTCAATTGGGACTTGCACCCGCATTCGCTGCGGCATGCCTTTGCCACTCATCTGCTGGCCGACGGCGCGGACCTTCGCGCAATCCAAGAGCTGCTGGGGCACGTTTCGCTTTCCACCACGCAACGGTATACACAAGCCACCGTTGAGCAGTTGATGGCCATCTACGACAAGTCGCACCCTCACGCATGAGAGCGCGGCTCGAGCGCGGGCTTTTTGCTTTAGTTGGAATCGCTGTTTTTCTCGCGCTGCTGCCGAGCACGGTTTTCGCACAGACGGACGAGATACAGGTTTACGACGCGTCAATCGCGGAGCCTGGCGTCATCAATCTCACGTTCCATAGCAATTTCACTCCGGACGGGCGGGACACACCGGCGTTCACGGGCGGTCTGATTCCAGACAAGTCGTGGAATGGAGCGTTTGAATGGGCCTACGGCGCGAAGCCGTGGCTCGAGCTCGGGCTGTACATGCCGCTTTATACTGTCTACGCGAAGAACAACAGCACAGCGATCAACGGAGGCAAGCTCCGCCTGCTTTTCGTTAAGCCTCACGCGGCCGAGCGCAAATTCTTCTACGGCGCTAACTTCGAATTCAGTTACAACTCCGCGCATTGGGACCCGCGCACGTACACGTCCGAGATTCGTCCGATCATCGGCTTGCATTTGAATCCGTGGGACTTCATCTTCAATCCAATTCTCGATAATTCATGGGCGGGCGGATTCAAGAGTCTCGACTTCGCGCCGGCATCGCGCGTCGCCTACCATCTGAATTCAAAATGGTCGGTGGCAGCGGAGGAGTACGACGATATAGGTCCGTTGCGAAACTTCTACAAGAGTACAAGCCAGTTCCACGAACTATGGGCCGTGTTTGACCACTATGGCGCGACGGACGTCGAAGGAGGCATCGGGTTTGGCCTGACGCAGGGGGCCGATGCCGTCACTTTGAAGCTGATCCTGTCGCGCGACCTGTTTCATACGAAACACTGATCGCGCCCTATGACACGCCGGACGAGGCGCATCGATCGGCAGCTCGATCGAAATTCGCTTGTTAAGCGCGAAGAGCAGATCAATTCGCGAATGCGGCCGGTCTACACGCGACGAGCAGCTATGTGACGAATTTGGAAGCCCCACGGCGCTGCGTTTGATATGCTGTTCGCCGTCGCGCTCCGCGTTTCATGCGGCTGTTCAAAAAACTGATCACTGAGGGCACAGTCTGTGAAATTTCGAATCGCTCTATCCGCACTGATACTGTTCGCTGCTGCCGCGGCATTGCCCGCAAAGCCGCCTCAAAAGAAAGCCAAAGCGGTGCCCGCGAACCCTGCCGAGGGTTTTCCTGCCGCTACGCAAGCGCACGTGGAGCACGGCCGCTATATCGTGGAGGAAGTGGCTCGCTGCTGGGAATGCCACACGCCGCGCGACGAGAATGGCCAGCCTGACCGGTCGCGGTGGCTGCAAGGCGCTCCCGTCTGGATCATGCCCGTTCATCCCGATCCGAACTGGGCGATGCGCGCGCCGGACATCGCGGGCTTCCCCTCGTTTACCGAAGCGCAGGGCGAGAAGATTCTGGAACAGGGCGTGGGCCCGAATGGAATTGCGATACGCGCGCCCATGCACACTTACCACATGACGCATGAAGACGCGGTTGCCGTGATTGCTTATTTGCGGACCATCCCCCGCAGTTCGTCGCCACAGTAGGCCGGCGCGTCGCCCGGCCCGCGAGGGTGTGGCGTCGAGAATCGAAGACTGTTATGCATCACGCCTCGCATAAGGTGGAATCCGCCACGAGAGTGGTGCGAGCAGTAACTGTGCTGACGGCCTTAGTACTATCAATTGCGAAGCCAAAATCCCTGACCGAGAAGTGAGAAAATTGAAATGGAGCCGGGCCCACTTCGGGTGTGCAACTGAAATTGCGTTACGAAGCGGTTGCCAGGCTGCATAATCTTACTCGCGGGCGAGGCAGGGGCTCTGCCGCGCAGCAGTGGGAATAGCAGATCAAGCCCGCAGGAGCACAGCATGGATCGCAAGTATTTTTATCCCATGATGAAGGGCGAGGGAACGCTCGATTACGAGGTCTACCTCAAGACGAAGGCTTTGCTGTCGTGCCAAAAGGATTTTCAGGACTTCTGTAACGCAGACGAGCTGCAGTTTCAGATCGTCCATCAAGTGGAAGAGATGTGGATGAAGCTCATCAATTACACGTTGCTCGATATCGACGACTACATACAGCAGGAAAACTCATGGCGTGTGCTGACGCTGTTCAGGCGGGTCCATCTTGCTTTACGGCTGATGACCGAGCAACTCGGCCTCTTGGAGACGATGTCCCCCAAGGAATATCAGGAAATTCGCCTCCAGCTCGGTAACGGCAGCGGCCAGGAATCGCCGGGCTTCCGCGTGATTTTGCGCATGCATCCGCTTATCTGGCAATCGTTCAAAGAACACTACCTCGACCGGCACGACCTTACGATCGAAAAGATCTACGATTCGGAGTATCGACACGATGCGACTTACGCCGTCGCCGAGGCTCTAGCGGAATTCGATGAACTCTTTCAGCGATTCCGGTACGCGCATTTGCAATTGATACAGCGGACTATTGGTCTGGAAGCGAAATCGCTTAAGGGCCGCGCCGTCGACCTGCTGTTTGAGGGCTTGCACCACCGCTTCTACCCAGAGTTGTGGGATATCCGCAACCGAATGACCGACACGTGGGGAGCCGAATACGGGCGAGTGCGAGAACCGATTGGGGGCCACTGAGAAGAAGCAGCAGTGCGCGGGCTGTCGAGGCGGCTGTTCAGCGTCATTGTTTATCCGCGGGTAAGGCTGATGCTTCCATCCACGGTGACTGTAAAGTAGGCGGAGGGTCGCCGTTCATCATGCAGTCGGCGCGCGCGTCTGTTGCGGCGGCGAATCCCCGATATCAGCGCTGCGTGGCCCGTGGCGCTTGGTGCGGCGCCTTACGGGTGTAGCTTCGGGAGGTAGCCAAGGAGTATGCTAGCGCCACTGTTTTCTCGGGGGTGCCTTCATGTCCCGTCCACGGTTTGGCTCCGGTGCTCTCGGAATTTGCGTTCTGACGCTGTTGCCTTTCGCTCCGCCGCTTCGCGGTCAAGGCATTGAGGTGCGCGTGGAAGCGGTCCGCCTGCTCGAACGCGCGAACGCTCTCAGCTCGACGCGCCAGATCGCAGCGAATTTCAGGACCGATGTGAATTTTCGCTCGTTCGGAGTGGAGGGAGCCGAGAGGGATGGCCGCCTTTGAGCGGTACGAATGGTTCTTCGGAAGCTATCACGCCGTCAGCATCCATTACCCGGACAAGATTGTGGAGAATGGCGATTATCAGCCCGAACCTACCGAGGTCCAGGAAATGGACCGGCTTACGCCGCTCTTTACGGGACGGTTCGACAAATCGGACACAATCGAGTCGATTAACGATGCGAGCGTAGCTGGCCGCGGCGCGAAATGCATTCAATTCGAGACGGTGAATGGGAGATCCGCTGAGTCGAACGAAATCTGCGTTGACACGGAACTCGACACGCTGATTCGATGGAACGTGGGGAACGAACGGATCGAATACACGAATTATTCGCAATTCCAGGGAGCTTGGCTGCCCGCCCATATCGAGCAATATATCAACGGCCAGTTGCGTATGGTTGTGGATCAGACGTTCAGTGTGGTTCAGGGCTCAATCGATTGGGCCTCGCTGACCCCGCCAAACGCCGTGACCCTTCATCCCTGCTATTCGTATAAACGTCCGGTAACTCAATCCGCTCCGCAGCCGGCGTCGGCAGGCGCCGGACCATGGTACGACATCAAGGTGCACGGTGTGATCGGCGAGGATGGACACGTTCACGAGATCTCAGTCCTCCCCGAAGGAAAGCCGAACCTTGAAACGCGGGCCGCGCAAATCGTTTCGGGCTGGACGTTTTCGCCAGCAGTGTGCAACGGCAAGCCCATCCCAGTTAACGCGAGCCTCGTCGTTCACTTCCCGCCACAGTAGGTTGCATATTGCTCGCCTGACGCTTAGCGAATCATGTCATGGCAGCATCTCGATCTTTGGCTCCAGGTGCGTGGGTTAAGGCATAATCGCATCGGTTCGACTGAAAATGAGTCCACGTATTCTGTTGACAGGCAAAGACGGGCAGGTGGGTTCAGAGCTTTGCCGGCTGCTCTCGCCGAAAGGCGAGCTGACTGCTTTCGGGCACGGCGAGCTCGACCTGGCGAGCGCGGACGACGTTCGCCGCGCCATCACGCATGTGCGGCCCGCGCTGATCATCAATGCCGGGGCATATACGGCAGTCGACCAAGCCGAAAAAGAAGAAGCGCTGGCGCGGGCGATCAACAGCGACGCGCCGGGCATCATCGCCGAGGAAGCCAGGAAAATCGGCGCGCCGGTGATCCACTACAGCACGGACTATGTGTTCGACGGAACGAAGCGCTCGCCCTACACGGAAGATGATCTGACGAATCCGCTGAGCGCATATGGCCGCACGAAGCTCGCGGGTGAAGAAGCGATTCGCGCCTCGGGAGTTTCGCACGTGATTCTTCGAACGGCGTGGGTGTACGCGACCTCGGGCAAGAACTTCCTTCTCACGGTGCTTCGGCTCGCGTCGACGCGCGAGGAGCTCCGCATCGTCAACGATCAATTCGGTGCGCCGACGCCGGCTCGTGCGATCGCGCTGGCAACCGCACGCCTGGTCGGAGATTGTGAGGCCAACTGCGCTGCCTGGTTCGCGGAAAACTCGGGCACATACAATTTGACGGCTGCGGGGGAAACTACATGGTATGAGTTTGCCCTCGCGATTCTGAATGCAGCGCGCGAACTGGTTCCCGCTGAAAGACCGCAAGACGCTCCTGGGTGGGTGGCGGCGGCGACCGAAGGCCGTCCGATCGTAGCGAAACGCATCGCGCCGATCACGACCGCTGAGTATCCGACTCCCGCGCGGCGTCCTGCGTATTCGGTACTTTCGAACGCGCGCTCCGCGGGAACATTCGGGTTCTCGCTGGCGGATTGGCGCGCGCAGTTCGCGGAAACTATCCACAACGCATCGTAGCCGAAACTCAACGTGCAAAAGCTGAAACGCAGAGGACACAGAGAACAGTCGAGGGCACGGAGAGGCGGGCACGCCTCGGCATCAAGTCTGCAAATTTGCGCAGCATTTCTGCACGCGGGAGCGGTGCGGATGCGTCGGACCCGGTGTAGACTGGCCGCTCCATTTTCAAAGCTTATTCGAGAACTTATTTAAGCGAAGAATAGTTAGTTGCCGGATCGCAGCGAGCGGGAGAAAGTGTGGCCGACGCCCTCAAAGTGTTCTTGCTGGTTTTCAGCGCACTGTTTCCTATCGTCGATCCGCTAACCGGAAGTCCGATCTTCCTGGCGCTTACGGCGATGGACCCGCCGGAGATGCGTCGCGGGCTTTCGTGGCGGGTAGCGTTGAATAGTCTGTGCCTGATGCTGGGATCGTACTTTATCGGCGCGCATGTGCTGAATTTTTTTGGCGTGTCGCTGCCGGTGGTGCAGGTGGGCGGAGGACTGGTCGTCATAGCGATGGGCTGGGGCATGCTGATGGCGAAGGAGCAAGCGCATGACACAACGCGAACGAATGTGCCGGCGCAGGACGTCTATGGCCGCGCGTTTTATCCGCTGACGTTGCCGTTGACTGTGGGGCCGGGGTCGATTTCGGTAGCGATTGCGCTGGGCGCGAATTCGACGCATAAATACGGATTTCACATACCTGTGATCATCGCGGGGATCGTCGCGATGGTTGTCATCGCGATCACCATCTGGCTGTGCTATGGATTTGCCGATTGGTTGGCGCGCGTGCTTGGAAAAACGGCGATGACGGTGATTGTAAGGCTCTCCTCGTTTTTGCTGGTTTGCATCGGTGTGCAAATCATGTGGAACGGGATCAGCGCGCTGCTTTCTACTGTCGCGTTCCACGCGCGATAGCGCAAAACGAAACTCCCCGCGACCGAACGGCAACGACCTCACCTGTGAAGGAGCGGGCTGCTTTTGCCAATCTACGAGACGAGTGGAACGCCGGCAATCTGCTCGAGGATTTTGTAGGGCGCGAACTGGGGCGCGACGAGCGCCTCCGGCGGGATGAGAAACGTTTGCTCGATCGCGAAGCGGCCTGACAAAACGGCGTGCGCGACGCCGTCCGTAAAGACCAGCCATGTGGCGCCGGGCGGAAACTCCATGCGCACCTTCGCGCATTTCGACTGAAATTCGTGGTTCTCCTTCAGGTAATCGTGGAAGCGCAGCATAAACATGTCGTATGGCGTGCGACCAAAACCGCTGAAGCCGAGCTTCGATCCCCATCCCTGCACGGTCCGGCTGACCCAACCGTCGTCTTCGGCGATCTTTTGCAGGCCTGCGTGATCCGCGTGAGCCCGGGCGAGAACATCGAAGCTTTCGGTGGTGTTCCAGACGCGCGGCTTCTCGGGGTTGAGATTCGTGAAGATCCGTAGGATGCGGCCGCCGCGTGTGGGGCGACTGGGAAAAGCATCGACGTGCAAGAGATCGTTACGCTTATGAAGCGGCAGGCCGCGGCGCTCCTCTTCGATCGGGCGGAAGCTGGCAAAGTCGAGCGTCCACCGCTTTGCGTAAGGCGCGAGAAAAGTCCTGGCGAATTCGACAACCTGAGCGCTGTAGTTACGGAAAATTTCGTGGATGCGCTGGGTCTTGGTCGCGTCGCCCGAGATTCCGCGCAGGACGTCCTCACCGGGGCGATAGGAGACGTTTTTGTGCATGCGCAAATCAGTCCATTCCTGGGCGAGGAGAAAATCGCGATCGTCGGCAGGAAAGCGGAACGGCGGCTCGCGGAAAAACAAAACTCGTCCGCGCTCGAGCATCTCGCAATAAGCGCGCGAGCGTTGCTCAGCCGGGTCAAGGCCAATCCAACCGGAGCCCTCGATGTAATCGTCAACCGTAAACCACGGCTCGTTCGTCATGGATTTCCCTGTTTTGCGGACTCTCCGCCTGTGGGAGCCTGGCCGGCCGCGCCCGCCGCCGAGCCGCGTTGCACCGAATAGTTCCGCGGAAGCAGCGTAGTTGAGAGGTCGAGGCCCGATAGATCGACACCGTCCAAGTTCGTTTCCCGCAGAATTGTCGTCCCAAGGTGCGCGCCGGCGAGGAGGACGCCACGAATCTGCGCCTCGCGTAAATTCGCGGCACAGAGGTCGGCGCCGCGCAAATCGGCTCCGGTGAGATCGGTGCGAAAGAGTTCCGCGCCTCCCAGCAGCGCTTCGCTAAGGTTAGCGCCGCTCAAGTTGGATTCGGTGACATCTGCCTTGCGCAGATCCGCCTTCTGCATGCGGGCCTGGCTAAAATCGGCCGATGAAAGCCGCGCCTCGCGCAGATTCGCGCCACCGAGATTCGCGCCATGGAAATTCGCGAAGGCGATGTTTGCGCGTCCGAAATCCGCTCGCGATAGATCGGCTCCGGAGAAGTCCGCGCGCGCTCCGGATTCATCGCCACGGATGTAACGCGCGTGTGCCTCGAGTATTTCGGAGACGCGTTTGCCGCTGTGCCGGATGGATTTCAGCGAACGCAACCCTGACGTTTTGAAAATATCCAATACTCCCATGTTGTTCTTCCTCGCGTGAAGTGACGCAGAATTCTACTAGATTGCAGCGCAAACCGGCACATGGCTCGTGATTCTTGCATCGAGCCAGCTAACATCGGTAGCATGCGCCGTTCGGTCCGCGGCCAAGTCCCCTTCCGTTTGCGCTGTGCTAATGTAACAACATGAAGTTGCGGGCCGCTGCCGGCGTGCGAAGGCTTATCCCGTTCTGCTGCGTTGCTCTTCTCGGCTGCCTGATTGCCCCGTTTCTTTGCTTCACTCGCGCACAACAACAATCCAGTGAAACGCCGCGCGAAGAACTGGTGGCAAATCTGTCGGCGGGGCGCGTAGTCATTGCAGTGGTGAAGGACGCAATTCTCGTCGGCACAGTGGAAAATCCCATCGAAGCGCAAACGCGGCCGCCAACTCCCGTCCAAATCAGCAGCGAGCGAATGGGAGTAACGCTTGGCGCGATGGATTGGTTTTCGCCTTCAACCCATCAGATGGTCGCCGAAATCGATCTCGAACTGCCTCATCTCCACGGTTCGCTGGTTCAGAGCGGCCCGCACCTGGGCGAGACGGAAGCTGGAAACCAGGCAACGGATATACAAGCGATTGGCCAGGGAGTTCTCGAACGACTGAACCAGGTCGCAAGCGGGCTACATGAGAACGTCAACCTGGCGCAGGGGCAGCCGCTGGCCGAGCTGATTGTTGCCGATTACATGACGGGCTACGGACCTGAAGTGTGGCAAGTGAACTTCGGGCTCGATCAGCAGCCTGAGCAAGGCGAGTTTTGGGACACGCGCGTCACAACGCCGCAATATCTTCAGTTCTATCCGCCGGAAAAAGGACAGCCGCACACTCTCGTCGAATTTGATTATCCCCCGCAGAATACGCCGCCCACGCTGCTTGATCTGCTGCGCCATCATGATCCACGGCTACAGAAGGTGATTAACTCCGATCCCGCCATGGGCGACGTGGAGGATCTGCTGCTGAAAGGCGATAGCAAGAAGATCAAATCGCAGGACGGTGTTCAGTTCCTGCGAGCTGCGCTCGCCGCGATTACTCCGCCGAACGCAAGGCAGACGTTTGCTGTGATCGGGCAGGAGTCCGGCTTCCAGTGGGTGCTGCGGCCGCCGCCCGAGCCAACGGCGCCAGGAGAGCGGCGTCCCGCAGGCGCTCCTTCACTGGTTCATCCATCGGGCGCGCCATCGCTTGTGCATCCACAGGGAGCACCCTCGCTAATCAAGAAATCCGGCGGTGGCTGAGAGCCCCGTGCAATAGGTCGCGTTAAGACGTGCGGCGACTATTTG
The DNA here is from genome assembly GCA_050747085.1 of Candidatus Acidiferrales bacterium. Lineage (GTDB taxonomy): Bacteria > Acidobacteriota > Terriglobia > Acidiferrales > UBA7541 > Palsa-295. The sequence continues at coordinate 33,171 of JBOGNK010000024.1, read as the reverse complement.
TTGTGCTTCTTCTCCGCAAGAAGCTGCTGCAGGCGCGCGTTCTTCTCTTCGACGGATTTCACGAGGCTTTCTTTATGCGCGACCACTTTGCGCGCAATCTCAGGATCGGAAAGCGCGAGAATCTGGGCAGCGAGAATCGCGGCGTTCGCGGCGCCGGCTTTATCGATGGCAACGGTGGCTACCGGGATGCCACTCGGCATTTGCACCGTGGCCAGCAGCGCGTCGAGACCATTGAGCGTGCTTGTGGCCATGGGAACGCCGATGACGGGGAGCGTTGTGTTGGCCGCCACAACGCCTGCCAGATGAGCCGCGCCTCCGGCGGCTGCAATCAGGACTTTCAGACCTCGCGATGCCGCCTTTGTCGCGTATTCGTGCGCGAGGACCGGCGTCCGATGTGCGGACAGGACTTGCATTTCAAAACTGATGCCGAACTTGGTGAGAGTGTCGGCCGTTTGGCTCATCACGGGATAATCCGTATCCGATCCCATCACAATTCCTACGGCGACACCGTCGTTCTTCTGTGTTGGCACTCTGCATCCTCCGGAAGATGAAAAATAGAAAAATGAAAATGGAAACTGGGACTACGTCAAGATCAGAACTCCGGCGCATCCTACAGCATTGAATTGTGCTTTTCGGGCCCCGAACGGAGTGAAAACGAGGACGACTGTCGCATGATCACCTCTCGTTTCTCCAGCTTGCGACTCACTCCGGGGTCGCTACCCGCTTTCGCTCGGCGGCGATATCTTTGCGATAGAAAGCGCCCTCGAAGCTGATCTTTTTTACGGCGCCATAGCACTGATTTCGCGCTTCCGTGACGGTCTCGCCAGTGGAAGTGACCATCAGCACCCGCCCACCGGTTGTTTGGTATTCGGATCCCACGCGCTTGGTGCCGGCGTGAAAAACAACCGCGCTGCTTGGCATGTCGTTCGCGTCCAGACCTCGGATTGCAACGCCTGTTTTCGGCGATCCGGGATAGCCTTCCGATGCCATGACGATGCACACAGCCGGATTTGGCGACCATTTGGGAACTACACTCTTGAGATTTGCGTCCGCCGCGGCCATGCAGGCGTGCGCGAAATCAAAATCAGCACGCCGCATGATCACCTCAGCTTCCGGGTCACCGAGCCGACAATTGTATTCGAGAACCTTCGGACCTTCCGATGTAAGCATCAGGCCGAAGTAGAGAAAACCGCGATACGGTATGCCGTCTTTCGCGAGGCCATCCAGCGTGGGACGCACGACCGTCTCGATGATTTGCTTTTCAAGCGCCGCAGGAAGGATATCGTCGCTCGAATAGGCACCCATCCCGCCGGTGTTGGGACCTTCGTCGCCATCAACAGCGCGCTTGTAGTCGCGCGTGGGCGCCATCGGAACGAAATCTCCGCCATCGGTGAGGATGATGTATGACAATTCCGTGCCCGAAAGCCCTTCCTCGAGTATCACGCGGCTGCCCGCGTCGCCAAACTCGCGGCGATCCATGACGCGATCGACGAAGGCCGTTGCCTCATCGGGAGACGAAGTGACGAGGACCCCTTTTCCTGCGCAGAGACCGTCGGCCTTAATGACGAGCGGCCAATCTACGGCGCAAAGTTCCGCGTAGACGTCGACAGGTGAATCGAAGATGCCGTAAGTGGACGCGGTGGGAATGCCGTGGTTCTCCATGAATTTCTTCGCAAAAACCTTGCTGCCCTCCAGTTGTGCAGCAGCGCGGACCGGCGCGAGTATCTTCAGGCCCCGGTTGGCAAACTCATCCGCGATGCCGGACACGAGCGGGAGCTCGGGCCCCACCACCGTAAGATCAGCGTTGAGCTTTGCAGCCAGATCCGCCGCCGCAGCGGGATTCGCGAGGTCGAGGGGAAAACAATCCGTGTCGCGCGCGATACCTCCATTACCTGGGCAGCACGATACTTTTTGTGTATCAGATCCCTGGCGAAGTTTCCAGACCAGCGAGTGCTCGCGACCTCCGCCGCCTACAACGAGGATGTTCAAGGGCTCTCCAGAGATACGGTGGCGCCGGCAAAAGCTGCGCCCGGACGCGAAAAGAACGATACGGCGGCTCCCATCCAGCTGTCAACGGCTTCGGGCGTGGCTCTGAAAGGCCGAACATGTGGCGAATAAAAAGCGAAACACTATGGAATGGGTGCCCGGCTGATGTGGGCGTTCTTGGCGCGATCGCCGAGAATCGCCGTCGCGCAATGCGTCATGGTTGTGGCCGCTCCCCCCGATCAGTGATATCTTCCTGCGACTAACATGCGATTACATTGGGATTACATAGCTGTTCTGGTTTTTCTGGGCGTTATTGCGCCAACCCTCGGCTATTTTCGGGTTCGTCGGTTCCTGCAAATCCCTTCGACGACGAGCATGGAACGCCTGACGCTTTATACGTCGACAATCGCCTTTCAATGGCTGATTGTCGCCTTCATCATTTGGCGTGCTGCCGTGCATGGCGTACGGCCGGACCAGTTCGGGCTGGTGATACGCAATGGTGCACTAACAGCGTCGGTGGCAATCTGCCTCGCACTCGTGATCCTGGCAAATCAGGTGTTTAGCATCCGCAAGCTCGCCTCTAATCCGCACGAAATAAAGGGCATGATTGTCGAGATGGCACTGAAGATATTTCCGCAAGGCGTGATCGAGCGACTGGCGTTTGTCGCGCTGGTAATCACCGTGGCGATTTGCGAAGAATTCATCTATCGGGGCTTTATTCAGGGGCTGTTTCAGAGCGTCGGCGGATCGGTTGTGGCCGGAATCGTGGGTTCGGCGCTGCTTTTCGCTGCGGCCCACGTCTACCAGGGACGGCGTGGGTTGGTCTCGACGTTCGTGGTCGGTGCGCTCTTCGCGACGGTGCGTTGGTGGAGCGGGAACCTACTGCCATCGATATGCGCTCATTTCGTGGCTGATTTGGCGGCTGGCTTCTACGCGCCAGGCAAGTTGAGAGCAGCGCTTGCGACGCGATCACGCGACACGGGCGCTGGCGCATGACCCGTTGCCAAGCCTTGCCTGAGTGAGAAGCCATGAATAGGCTCAGCGCGGTCGACATACAGCGGATCCTCCAAACATACCGCTACACAGCTGCGATTGAATATTGTGAAAGAGTCAGTGCATATATCGAGCTGCTCCTGCGCTGGAACCGCACCGTGGCACTGACGACGGTTACCGAGCCGCAGGAAGTGGTGCGATTCCATTTTGGCGAGAGTTTGTTCGGTATGGAGGCGACCGGGATGCAAAACGGTCGGCTCGCCGACCTTGGGTCGGGTGCCGGATTCCCCGGTGCGCCAATTGCGATGGGGAGGCCCGATTTGGCGGTCGTACTGATCGAGTCAAACGGCAAGAAGGCGGCATTTCTTGAGGAGATTAAGCGCGAATTGGACCTGAACAATGTGACGGTCCACCGCGGACGGGCTGAGGAGGTGGCGAGTCACGCCGAATTCGACTTCGTGACTGCCCGAGCGTTGAATGCACACGGAGAATGGCTCGACTGGTCGTCACGACGGCTAAATGCAGATGGTCGGATGGTTTTCTGGGCGAACTTCAAAACGGCCGCAGACCTGGGTCGAGTTCAAGGGTGGAAATGGACTGCGCCGGCGAGAATTCCAGACACAAAGGGGAGATTTGTCATTGTTGGTGGCAGGGAACCTTAGTGCCCGGAAATTGTTTCACGTGAAACAATGCGACGACTTTCGGCGTCCCGTACACGATTGGCGCAGGACGATGCCAGGCGAAGAACCCCATCCGGGCCTTAACATGACCCCAGTCTTGCCACAAATACCCTCCGGATACGCGAAATTGTCGGCGCACGCTTCCGCGAACGTCGCCGAGATAACGGTAGAAGATTGTTTCACGTGAAACAATTCTCGCCGCCGTGGAGAAAAACGTCCCAAAAACGTTCCACATGAAACAATTTGTTGCATGAATTTGAACTGTTCTGATACATTGCGCCCGTTCCGTGGTGGCGATCGCGGTTCTTTGATTTGCGTCGGCCCTACGTCGACCGCTAAATCGCGCGACGGGTGGTCTTGAGGGGGAGAAAGTGTCTCGAGTTATTGCCGTTGCTAACCAAAAAGGCGGCGTCGGCAAGACCACAACGACAGTCAATCTCGGTGCATCGCTCGCTGCTGCGGAAAAACAAACGCTGATCATTGATTGCGACCCCCAGGCAAATACAACGAGCGCGCTCGGATTTGCGAAGGATCCTGCCCGCCGCACCTTGTATCAGGCGATGATCCTGAACGAGCCCCTGCAGCGCATCATCATCGACGCGCAAATGGAATTTCTGCACCTGATTCCATCGGACAAAAATCTTGCCGGCGCGGCCATTGAGCTAGTTTCAGCCGACAATCGAGAATATAAGCTCAAAGGGCTGATTCAGGCTCTTCGGAACAATTACGAATTCATTCTGATCGACTGCCCCCCCGCACTCGACCTGCTGACGCTGAATGCACTCGCGGCGGCAGATTCAGTTCTGGTGCCCATTCAGTGCGAGTATCTGGCTCTTGAGGGCGTCTCCGAGCTACTGGATACGCTTATGCGACTGCGAAGAACGATCAATGCGTCGCTCGCTGTGGAGGGCATTCTGCTCACAATGTATGACGATCGGACAAGCCTTTCAAAGCAGGTTGCCGCAGACCTCAGAAGTTTTTTTGGTTCGCAAGTGTTTGAGAGTGTTATACCTAGGAACGTCCGGCTGGCCGAGGCACCGAGTCATGGACTGCCTGTGATGTTCTACGACATACATAGTAAAGGGGCCGAAGGTTACATCCAACTCGCAAAGGAGGTAATCGCGAATGCCCAGAAACGCGTTGGGCAAGGGACTGAGCGCGCTGATTCGGGAGCCGGAGCCGCCTCAGTCGCAGCAGCGGGAAGCGGCACAGCCGGCGGCACAAGCGACGGCGGGAACAGCGGCAGCACCGGCGCTGGCTCCTCGTGAAGGACTGCAGCAGGTCGACATCGACCTGATCGATCCCAGCCCGTACCAGCCGCGCACGCAATTTCGCGAAGCGGGGCTTGATGAGCTGGCGCAATCGATTCGCACCAGCGGAATCGTGCAGCCGCTGATCGCGCGGGCGATTGCCGGGCGCTTTCAATTGATTGCCGGCGAACGCCGCTGGCGCGCGGCGCAACGAGCAGGCCTCGATCGGGTGCCGGTGGTCACACGCGAGGTTTCAGAAGAAGCCGCGCTCGAGATGGCGCTGGTCGAAAACCTGCAGCGCGAAGATCTAAACCCAATCGAGCAGGCGCAGGCTTTTCAGCGCTTGATGGACGAATTCGCATTGACACAAGAAGAAGTGGCCGAGCGCACCGGCAAGGACCGCACCACGATCGCAAACGCACTTCGTTTGTTACGGCTGGAAGCGCCGATCCAGGAACTTATTGAAGAAGGCCGGATCACCCCTGGGCATGCGCGGCCACTGCTTTCGGTCGCCGACGCGAACGAGCGTATTGCCGTCGCGAAGAGGATCGCGCGGAGCGGTATGACGGTGCGGCAGGTGGAACGAATGCTCGCACGAAGCGGCCGGCCGAAGAGCGCGCCGGCGTCGGTGCAGGTAGACCCGAACACAAAGGCGGCACTCGAAGACCTCCAACGGCACTACTCGACGCGCGTCCACCTGAAGCCCCCGGCAACGGGCCATGCGGGCGAGTTGACCTTTGAATACTACGATGATCTCGATCTGATGCGGGTGTATCATATACTAATGAGATAGATATTCGAACAGGAAACAACAAAATCACGGCCACAGAAGGGCGCAGCGACTTGGCCTGCCGCCAGTCGGAAGTGAGGCGGTGAAAACAACGACGGATCGTGGATTCATCGCTGTGGCCCGAAGGATATCAGGCGAGAGGAACAGCGCGGTGGCGTGGAAGATTCTGGAGCGGATGCAACAAGAGGGCGGCGAGTGGAGCGGCTTTTTGGAGCAAGGTGTGCGCGTCGAAGGAAGGCTGGAGCTACCGGGGACCTTCCGCATCGATTCGCAATTGCGTGGAAGCATCACCTCGCAGGAGATGCTGATTCTGGGGGAGAATTCGGCGGTTGAAGGCGAGATCGAAGGAAACACTATTACGATCGCGGGGCGCTTTGACGGACGAATTCAGGCGCGCAGCAAGGTGGAGATCCAGTCGAAAGCGGTCGTTACGGCAGAGATTCAGACGCCCTGTCTGGTGATCGAGCCGGGGGCGGTGGTAGACGGCCGATGCCATGTCGTGATGGGGTTCGATGGGTCGAAGCCCGTGACCATTCCGATCCGTTCGGCTAGCACATGAGAACCAGGCTCACCTCTACCGCCATCTTTCGGGTTGAGATCGAAGCTCTCCCGCAATTCATATCGGAAAATGTACTATTGTGAACACATCGAAAAGACATGCTATACTTCGGTTCCCGTCCCCAGCGGCGGGTTTTTCTGAACCTGTCCGTATCGACAGTCGCCAGAAAACCAGCGAAGTTGTTCGCGGGACGTGGAGGTGGATCTATCGCTGAGCGTGGTCCGAGTAGTAGTAGTAGTGGCCTTCGAGTAAACGAGCGCATTCGTGCCCGGGAAGTTCGATTAATCGACGAAGCGGGGAACCAGTTTGGCGTGGTTTCGCTGTTCGACGCGTTGAAGCGCGCGAGAGATTCGGGGCTCGATCTGGTGGAAATTTCGCCGAACGCTAACCCGCCAGTTTGCAAGCTCGTCGACTACGGCAAGTTTCTCTACGAGCAAAACAAGAAGGCGCACGAGCAGAAGAAGCATCAGAAGGGCGGGCAAATCAAGGAAGTGAAGTTTCGTCCTTCGACTGCCGAGCACGACTACCAAGTTCGCAAAAACCAGATCATCCGCTTCCTGGGCGAAGGGTACAAGGTGAAGGCGATGATCTTTCACCGGGGCCGCGAAATGGCTCACCAGGACGTCGGGCGCTCGAAAATGGAGCGTCTACTGAAAGATATCACCGAACACGCACAAGTGGAATTTGGGCCGCGCATGGAAGCAAACATCCTGCTGGCCCTTCTGGCGCCGAAGAAAAATGTTCCTGCCGTTGCGGCGGGCCGCGGTCAGACGAGCGGCGCTGCTTGAATCGGGACGAGCGCCAGAAAACCAATAGAAGAGGAAATCGGCGTGAAGAAGAACAAGAAGGCGAAACTGAAGACGCACCGGGGAGCCGCGAAGAGGTTCAAAATCAGCTCGACCGGTAAAGTGATGCGCATGCATTCGGGAAAGCGGCACCTATTGGGAACCAAGTCGCCGCGCCGCATGCGGAAGCTGGGGAAAGCAGTCGAGGTGAATCCGGCTGACGTGCCAAACGTGCGTCTGGCATTGCCTTACGGCGCTTAACCATCTAGAATTCCGGTTTCACTAAGCTAGGCAGAGCATGTCCCGCCGCGGCGGGCCTGCCGGTTTACCCTAAGGCTGCGGAAAGCAGCGGAAGGGCTTCTCCCCAAGTCCCGCAAACCGGGACGACGGGTCTTGCGAGCCGATCTCGGCTTGCGATGCTCTCGAGAATTTCGGCGGGAGCTCAACGAACACGCCGCGGAGAATGCAGCACGGTCGCGCCTGATTGTTTGTTCAGGCAACGCGCTCTTGCGGCAACCCTCCGCGCAGAAGTATCCATTCGAATCAGAACAGGAGATAAGAGCCATGGCTCGCGTAAAACGAGGGACAAAGCGCCGCGCGCGTCGCAAGAAGTTGCTGAAGCACGCCAAGGGATTTTTTCTAACGAAGAGCAAGCTGTACCGCTCGGCAAAAGAGGCGGTCAACCGGTCGCTGCGCTACAGCTATCGCGACCGCCGCGCTCGCAAGCGCGATTTCCGAACGCTGTGGATCCAACGAATCGGCGCGGCCGCGCGGAACAACGGCACCACGTACAGCCAATTGATTCATGGATTGAAGCTTGGGGGCGTGGACATCGACCGGAAAATTCTGGCGGACATGGCCGTGCGGGATGCCGAAGGGTTTGCCGCGCTGGTCGTCTCAGCCAAGCAGCATCTGGCGAACGCTCCGGCCGCGCCTCAAGCGAACGCATAACGGCGCTTGCCGCGATGGGACGATGTAGCCCACGTCTCCAGAGGTGAGGATTTTTAGCGCTCGGGTCTGCGTGCCCTTTTGCCCAACCATGGACGAAAAACCGAATGTCGAGCAAACCCTCGCGCAGCTAGGGGTTGAGTCTGATCAGGGAGTCGTGTCGCTATTTCAGCGACTGCGTTCGACGTTCGACCAGGACAATTCCCACTCCGATGCATTCGCCGAAGGCTCTGACGCGTGGCAGGCACTGAGTCTTCACTGGACAAACCGCACGAGCGGAGTGATCCGGCGGGTGAACGATAACTGGTTGAAGTCGGCGCCCGCTGCTCTTCGGCCGGTCGTCGGCCGCGAGTTTCAAAAGCTCAAGGCGCACGTCGAACAGGTTCTCGCCGAACGGGAAACAGAAATTAAGGCTGCCGCAGAAAGGACGGCTGCGGCGCGCGACAAGATCGATCTGTCGCTTCCGGGCATCGAGCGTGCGCTCGGGACGCGCCACGTGATCCGCCAGACCTTTGAGGAGCTTCAGCAGATTTTCGTCTCGATCGGTTTCAGCGTGATTGAAGGGCCGGAAATCGAGACGCCGTATTACAACTTCGAGGCGTTGAACATTCCGGAGTATCATCCCGCACGCGACAACATGGATACCTTCTACATCGAAGGCACCCGGTCGCCTCGGCTGCTGCGCACGCATACATCCCCGATGCAGATTCGCACGATGGAGAAGCAGAAGCCGCCGGTGCGGATCATCGTGCCGGGTAAAGTGTATCGTCGCGATAATCCGGATTCGACGCACGGTTACATGTTTCATCAGATCGAAGGACTGGCCGTTGATACCGACATCACCTTCTGCGATTTCAAAGGGACGGTCGAGTATTTCGTGCGCGCGTTCCTGGGGCCGAAGGCGAAGACGCGCCTGCGCCCAAGCTTTTTTCCGTTCACGGAACCATCGGCGGAAGTGGATGCGTCGTGCCACATGTGTAGCGGGAGCGGCTGCAGGATATGCAAGCACTCCGGGTGGATCGAACTATTCGGCGCTGGCATGGTGAATCCGGCCGTCTACGGTTTTGTCGACTACGATCCCGATAGGGTATCGGGTTTCGCGTTCGGCATGGGCGTAGACCGCTTTGCGATGATGAAGTATGGCATCAGCGAATTGCCTGTGCTGTTCCAGAACGACGTGCGCTTCCTGCGCCAGTTCCCATAGCGAGGTGATTAGCCAGCGGCTAAAGCCGCTCTGGCAGGGCACGGCTGACGGTACGACGGAAGTCGTACCCTGACACGAAAACAAAAAGCATGAAGGTCCTCTACAACTGGCTGAAGGAATTTGTCGATGTGACGGCGCCGGCGTCCGAGGTAGCTTCGCGCCTGTCTCTGGCCGGCGTGGCTATGGATTCCGTCGACGATTCACCGGCCGGACCCGTCCTGGACGCTGAGATAACCTCGAACCGTCCCGACTGCCTCGGCCATTATGGCATCGCGCGCGAAGTCGCGACTATCTATCGGAAGCCGCTGAAATCCGTTCACCCGAAATTGAAGGAGTCGCCCGAGAAAGTTGAATCCGCCGCGCGTGTCGACATCGAGGCGCCCGATCTTTGCGGACGGTTCACCGCTCGTGTAATGCGTGGCGTGAAAATTCAACCCTCGCCCGACTGGCTGCGCGAGCGGCTCGCCGCGATTGGGCAAAATTCGATCAATAACGTGGTCGACGTCACAAACTACGTGATGTTCGACCTGGGTCATGCCCTGCACGCCTTCGATTTCGACAGGCTGCACGAGCATCGGATCATCGTCCGGCGTCCGCGGCCCGGGGAGAAACTGCGCACGCTTGACGGCATCGAGCGAACGCTGGCGAAAGACATGTGCGTAGTCTGCGATCCGACGCGGGCGCTCGCCGTCGGGGGCGTGATGGGCGGAGCGGACAGCGAAATCAGCTTCAGCACGCGGAACATCCTGATCGAGTGCGCCTGGTTCGATCCGGTACCGGTCCGCCGAACATCGAAGGCGCTGGGCCTGCGCACCGAGGCGTCCTATCGCTTTGAGCGAGGCGCCGATCCGGAAATGGCGGAGCTCGCGTCGCGTCGCGCTGCTGAATTAATCCAACAGCTTGCGGGTGGCGAGATTCTCGCGGGCGTGGTGGACGTCTATCCGCGCCGCGAACAGCCGCGTAACATCGAGTTCGCGCGGCAAGAGTTGCTGCGGGTGATGGGATCGGATGTGCCGGACCGAGACATCGAGGAGGTACTCAGTTCGCTTGGTTTCAAGCCGGTGCGTGTTGACGTGAATCGCGGCAGCGCGGGCTCGCTCGCGGCGCGTTGGGATTGCACGCAGGCATCGTGGCGTCGATGGGACGTGACCCGAGGCATCGACTTGATCGAGGAAGTTGCGCGGCACTACGGCTATGACAAGTTTCCTCCGCGCCTGCCGCCGGCCAAGCAACCTGCACGCCGATTGCCGCATGCCGAAGCGCTCGACCGGCTGCGCGAACGCCTGGTCGCGCTTGGCTATCAGGAAATTGTGGAAATTCCACTCGTCGATTCGCATCGCGATGTGCGATTTCGGCCCGAAAACGTTACGCCCGCTGTGATCGGCAACCCGCTCGCCGAGGATGCATCCGTGATGCGTTCGACGGGCACGGTCAGCATGGTGGGCGCTATCGAGTGGAATCTCAATCATGGCCAGCACAATCTGCGGCTCTTCGAAATCGGCAAAACGTACCAGGCACGCGATGGCGAGCCGGTCGAGACGTCTGTGCTCACGCTGGGCGCCACGGGCTTGGCGCGTGAAAAAACGATCGATGAGAAAGCGAGAGAATTTTCCTTCGCGGATTTGAAAGGCAATCTCGATCAGATCGGCGAACTCGCCGGCGGCTTCGCTTGGCGATCAGGAGGTCCGGATTGGCTTGCTGGGACACGGGCTGGGCGTATGGCTGCAGCAGCTAGCAACGGCGGCCCCGGTGCGGCGGCAACCGATAGAGCGATCGGCGTGGCAGGCCAGCTTGCCAGGAACATCGCCGACGAATGCAAATTGCGGCAGGACGTCTTCGTTGCGGAATTGCAGCTCGAGCCGCTGCTCGTTGCAATTGAATCCGCTCGCGCTGGGCTCCATTTCACGCCTTTGCCACGATTTCCGGCGGTTGAGCGCGACTTCTCACTCATCATGGATGACGGCGTTACGTTCGCCCAGGTCGCCGAGGCGATTCGCGCGCTGAACATTCCAGAGTTGCAATCGATTGACGCCAAGGACCTGTTCCGCGGGGGTCAGATTCCCGCCGGGAAGTTGTCGCTTATGATCCATCTGACTTTCCAAAGCTCGGAAGCGACGCTCACCGAGGCGCAGTTGTCGACGTTCTCTTCCCGGATCGTCGAGCAGTTGCAGCAAAAACTCGGTGCCACGCTCCGCGCCTCGTAGTGATCGTAATAGCGGTCCTGCCTGGGAGGCTCCGCGGTGTAGCATCGGCGGCTTGCTTGATTCCCAGGGATGGCCCACAATGGGCGCACTTGGCGCGGGAGCAAAGATGAAAATCCAGATTTACGATCAGACGTACAACATCAACTCGGGCCAGAGCGACGACTCTCTGCGCGAACTCGCCGCATACGTTGACGGCAAAATGCGCGATATTGCCGACGAAACGCACATCGCGGACTCGCTGAAGGTGGCCGTGCTTGCTGCGCTGAACATCGCCGACGAGTTGTTCACGATTCGCGAGCGCCAGGAGCAGATCGAAGGCCCGTTGCGCAAGCGGGTGGAAAGGTGCGTCGGCTTGGTTGAAAAAGCGATCGAGCGCTCGAACTGAACCCGTGCCTTTTTCGACGAGTGCCCGCGGGTAACCGGTTTTTCGTTTGGCGCATCTACTGTAGATTCAGAAGGTCTGGGGAAGGTTCCTGGAACGTGCTGCACCGAAAGCCAATCCGCTTCACGCTGATCGCCTTCGCGATCCTGGCGGTTTTGTTCGCTACCACGTTGGGGATGGTGTGGCACACGCACGTTCACACGTCGGATGCGAACTGCGTGTTTTGCCATCTGAACCATCAGCCGATCACGAACGCGCTCTCGTTCACTCCGGCGCTGCCTAAATTCGGGGTAGTCCGCGCACAACGGCAGAGCCAGGAATCGGTCGTTGCGCAGACTTCCGTCTTTTTCCGCGTGCCCGCCCGGGCGCCTCCCGCCCTTTAAGTCCTCGCGTTTTACCTTTGCCATCGCTCCGCGATGGCGACGATTTCACATTTCCGTTTCGACGATCACGCTTCTTGGTGATCGTCGTTTACCGATCAAAGGTGCAGAAGCCCATGCTCGTACAACGTGTCGGATATGCGTATCTCGCCGCGGCAGTGGCGCTTGGCGTTTTCGCGTTTCCCCGGCCGGCGGCCGCCCAAACGCAAGGGCCTGTGACGATTACGCTCGATCAAGCGGTTCAGATGGCCTTGCAGCACAATCACACACTTCAAGCCGCGCGCACGACAATTCAGCAAAGCCAATCTGAAGAAGTCACAGCCAACCTGCGACCAAATCCCACTCTGATGACGGACGCCCAGTTCATTCCCATCTTTCATCCGGGCCAGTTCAGCTCCGACTATCTCGACAATGACGCGCAGTTCGACCTGGGTATCAGCTACCTGTTCGAGCGCGGGAAGAAACGCCAGCACCGGCTGCAGGCAGCCCGCGACGTCACGGCGCAAACGCGCTCGCTGGTCGCCGACAATGAACGCACGCTGACGTTTGCAACCGCTTCGGAATTTGTGAACGTGCTGCTCGCTGAATCGAGCCTCCAGATGGCTCAGGAGGATCTGAAAGGCTTTCAGAACACCGTCAATATCAGCGAGACCCGCTACAAAGCCGGCGATATCAGCGAAGATGACTACCTGAAGATCAAGCTGCAGTTGCTGCAGTTCCAGACGGACGTGTCGCAGGCCCAGGTTGCCAAAGCGCAGGGGCTTTCCGATCTGCGCCAGTTGCTGGGCTATGAATCAGTGCCCGCGAATTACGACGTCACGGGCAATCTCGAATATCAGCCGCTCAAGCTGAACCTCGAAGACCTGGAGGCCAAAGCGCTGCAGTCGCGGCCCGATCTTCGGGCGGCACAGCAAGGTGTGACGGCCGCCAACAGCCAATATCTGCTTCAGAAAGCGATCGGCAAGCGCGACGTCACCGGCCAGATCAACTACACACACGTCAGCGACCAGAATACTGCTTCTCTTTTCGGCAGCGTCGAGATTCCCCTCTTCGACCGCAATCAGGGCGAAATCGCGCGCGCGCACTATACGGTCACGCAGGCGCAGGAGCAGGAGAAAGCCGCTGAGAACCAGACGCTCACCGACGTTCGTGATGCTTATGAAGGGCTCAAGTCGAACGACCAGATCCTGGGACTCTATCGTTCCGGGTATCTGCAGGAGGCGCAGGAGGATCGCGACATCAGCGAATATGCCTACCGTCGCGGCGCCGCAAGCCTGCTCGATTTTCTAGATGCGGAACGCAGCTATCGGGCCACGCAACTCGCTTATCGCCAGGCGCTCGCTTCCTATGCTGTGTCTCTCGAGCAACTTCGCGAAGCCGTAGGAACCAGGAGTTTGCAATGAAGATCACTCACGAACGGCCGTTGCTATGGGCTTGCGGCGCCGCCGCGTTTGGCGCAGTCGTTATTCTCTCGGGCTGCGGTTCATCGGGAAGCGGCAAGGACATGACGTCATTTTCCGCCAGGGGAACTTCGTCGGAAACGCCGCAACTCTTCACCATTCCGGCGGAGCAGATGTCGCACGTGCAAGTGGTGACGGTCGCCCCGGGCAAGCTCACGCGCACCCTTCGACTGACCGGCTCCGTTGCGTTCAACGCTTTCAAGACGACGCCCGTGATCACGCAGGTGGGCGGTCCGGTGAGCCGGATCCTGGTGGTGCCGGGAGAATCCGTGCGCGAAGGCCAGCCACTGCTTGAAGTGAGCAGCCCTGACTATTCGCAACTGCTCGCGAGCTATTTGAAGGCGCGCGATACGCTTCGCGTTGCGACTGAGAACTATCGGCGCGCCCAGGACTTGTACGCGCATAAGGCGATCGCTGAACGCGACTTGCTTCAGGCGGAATCGGACCAGATTCAGGCGCAGGCGGACACGAATGCGGCAGTGCAGGGAATGAAAGTGCTTGGCATCAAGGATCCAGAAGCGCTGGCCAAGCAGCCGACGGCCTTCTCGCAAATTCCGCTGCTCGCTCCCATTGGCGGAGAGATCGTCGAGCGGCTCGTCGCGCCCGGCCAGGTGTTGCAGGCCGGATCAACGCAAGCGTTCACGATTTCCGACACCAGCACGGTGTGGGTACTTGCGAACGTCTATCAAGCCGACCTCGCTTATATCCGCAAGGGTGATCGCGTCACGGTGCAAACAGACGCGTATCCGGACACGTTCCACGGCACAATTTCGTACGTTTCACCCGCACTCGATCCGAATACGCGCACGCTGCAGGCCCGTATCGTGGTCGATAATCGCGGCGACAAGCTAAAACGCGATATGTACGTCACCGTGAACGTCACAGCGGGAGCAATTCCTAACGCAATCTCCGTTCCCGACGCGTCTATCTTGCGGAACGACGAAAACCAGCCATTCGTCTACGTTGAAGCCTCACCAGATTCATTCGGACGCAGAGAAGTGGCGATCGGTCAGAGTGAGGCCGGCAGGACGCAAATTCTGAGTGGCCTTACGCCGGGAGAAAGGGTTGTCGCCGATGGAAGCTTGTTCCTCCAGTTCGCGAATTCGCTGCAGCAATAGGCGAGCCCAATGATCCATCGCATCGTCCAAGCCGCCCTGCGGCAGCGATTCCTGATCCTGATCATGACGGCTGCAATCGCGGTGGCCGGCGCCATCGCATTCAAGAATATGCCGGTGGACGCCTATCCCGATCTTTCACCGCCTATGGTGGAGATCATTACGCAATGGCCGGGCCACGCGGCGGAGGAAGTCGAACGCCTCGTCACGCTGCCAACCGAAATCGAAATGAACGGCGTGCCGAAAATGGAAGTGCAGCGCTCGATTTCGCTGTACGGCCTCTCGGACGTGATCCTCACATTCAACGAGGATACCGACGATTACTGGGCGCGCGAAGTGGTGTTCCAGCGCTTGAGCGAAGTGGAATATCCCACCGGCGTCACACCGAGCCTCGCCCCACTCGCCAGCCCTTCGGGCCTGGTTTACCGCTACGTGCTCGAGAGTCCGGATCGTTCGCCGCAAGAATTGAAGACGTGGGAGGACTGGGTCGTCGGGCGGGAATACAAACAAGTTCCTGGCGTCGCAGACGATTCAGGCTTCGGCGGAACGGTAATGCAATACCAGGTCCTGCTCGATCCGGCGAAGCTGTACAGCTATCACATTACTGTCCCGCAAGTGGCGCAGCAGCTTTCGATCAACAATGCCAATACGGGAGGCGGGTTCTACTCACAGGGTGGCCAGTTCTACTACGTTCGCGGGATCGGATTGGTCCGCGACCTAAAAGACATCGGCGACATCATTGTTGGAACGCAGAACGGCGTGCCCGTCCATATTCGCGACATCGGCCAGGTGGTGATTGGCAGCGCGCCACGGCTAGGCGAATTCGGTTTCAATAAGACCGAGGATGCCGTCGAAGGCGTCATCATGATGCTGCGCGGCGACATGACGCAGAACGTCCTGAAGGGCGTCGAAGCAAAGACAAAAGACCTGAACGAAACCATCCTCCCTAAGGACATTCGCGTCCGGCCGTTCTACGACCGCAGCGACCTGGTGCGCCTGACCACGGACACGGTTGAAGGCAACCTGGTGCGTGGGATGCTGCTCGTCCTGATCGTATTGATTTTCTTCCTGGTCAGCATTCGCGCCGCCGTCATCGTCGCGCTCACCATTCCCCTCGCACTGCTTTTTTCGTTCATCTTTTTGCATTTGCAGGGTATCCCGGCGAATCTGCTCTCGATCGGCGCGATCGACTTCGGCATCATCATCGACGGAACGCTCGTGATGGTGGAGAACATCTATCGCGAGTTGGGCCTGCGCGAAGGCCAGACGTACGATCTGCAGGAGGTACTGCTTGCCGCCGCTCATGATGTCGACCGCCCGATTTTCTATTCCATTGCGGTCATCATCTCCGGCTACATTCCCATCTACGCGCTCAGCGGCCCAGCCGGAAAGCTATTCCATCCGATGGCCGACACGATGTCCATCGCGCTCGTCGGCGCGCTCATTTTTACGCTTACGTTCGTTCCGGTGATGTGCTCTTACTGGTTCAAAAAGGGCGTGCGCGAGCGCGTGAATAAACCGTTCGAATGGGTGAAGAAAGTCTATGCGGGCGAGCTGGACTGGTGCCTCGACCATCCAAAAATCACGCTGATTGTCGCGACGGCCATTTTTGGCGCAACGCTCCTGCTGATCCCCTTCATTGGCGGCGAGTTCATGCCGCACCTGGACGAAGGGGCGCTATGGGTGCGCGCAACAATGCCCTACACCATCTCATGGCAGGAAGCCGCTAAGATCGCGCCGCAAGTTCGCGACATCCTGATGAAGTATCCGCAAGTGACGGACGTCGGTTCCGAGCTTGGTCGGCCTGATGATGGCACGGATCCCACCGGCTTCTTCAATTGTGAGTTTTACGTCGGCCTGCGCCCGTACAAAGATAAGACGTGGAAGCGAAGCCCGTTCCACACGAAAGCAGAGCTGGTCGAAGACCTTCAGAAGCAACTGCAATCATTTCCGGGAGTCATTTTCAACTATACCCAGCCGGCCGAAGATGCCGTTGATGAAGCGCTCACCGGGCTGAAGAGCGCGCTTGCGGTGAAAATCTACGGCCCCGATCTGAACGTCCTACAGTCGAACGCGCTCAAGATCAAGACGCGCCTGGAACACGTACGGGGCTTTGCGGAGTTAACGGTCGTGCGCGAACTCGGTCAGCCAAGCCTGATGATCGATGTCGACCGCGACAAAATTGCGCGATACGGCATCAACGTTGCCGACGTGGAAGCGATCGTTCAAGCCGCCGTCGGCGGACAGGCTGCCACCCAGGTCATTCAGGGCGAGAAACTCTTCGATCTTGTCGTGAGGATGGAACCGCGATACCGCGAGAACCAGCAAGCCATCGGCAATTTGCTTGTCGGAACTCCGTCAGGCCAGCAGATCCCGTTGAGTGAACTCGCGGATATTCACGAAGCGAGCGGCGCGTCGTTCATTTATCGCGAACACAATTCCCGCTACATCGGTGTGCAGTACAGCATCGAAGGCCGCGACCTGGCGAGCGCCGTTGGCGACGGCCAGCGCGCGATCGCCGATATCGTCCGCTCCCTGCCACAGGGCTACCGGGTCGCGTGGGGCGGCGAGTACTCGGAGTTTCTCGCCGCGAAGAAACAACTTAGTGTGATCGGACCGTTGACGCTGGTCCTGATCTTCCTGATCCTCTTCGCGCTTTATGGAAACATCAAATTCCCGGTCGCGATAGCGGTCGGGGTCGTGATGACGGAACCCGTGGGCGCGCTGATTGCGCTGAAGCTGAGCGGCACTCCACTGAGTGTGTCCTCCGTGCTTGGCTTGCTGGCGCTTCTTGGCGTCTCGACGGAAATGGCGGTGATCCTCGTCTCGTTCATCAACAAGCTGCGCCTCGAACAGAACAAGGACATCCGCACCGCAACGCATGAGGCTGCCCTGCTTCGCTTGCGTCCAATCATGATGACGGCGCTTGTCGCTTGCCTGGGCCTTTTGCCGGCCGCCCTTTCGACGGGCATCGGCTCCGACACGCAGAAGCCTTTCGCGATTGTAATCGTCGGAGGATTGATCTCGCCGCTCTTGCTCGGCTTTTTCGTCAACCCTGTCCTGTACATGCTCGTCGCACGGGATGGCGACGTGCTTCAGGTGTAGGGCGATCGCCGGAGAAAGTGGACTGGCTGGATTCAACGAACGCAATTGAGCGGGTGGCACCGCGAATAAAGCGGGTGGAGAACGGCTCATAAGCCCCGCGGATGCGCGTTGTCGAAGGAATAAGCTTCGCCGGTGCGAGAAACAAGATTTCTCATTTCTCCTCAACGGCGCGGCTTGCGAGTGTAGGATAGCGGGACTGGCCGCTTTCTGGAGGTTTAGACGGAACTCGCTCCCGCACTCGTGCTCGCCGGGCTGCTCCTTTCAACGAGCGCCCCAAGTCAACGCGGCTCAGTCTGCAAGTGTTGTGTCGAGATTGTCTGCGGGTGTTGGCGCGGACCGCAGCACTCCGATCGCGTTCAAGTTACCCGACAGGACACCGGACCAATGCCGGGAATGCAGACGCCTGATGCATCTCACCACATGCAGATGCACCGAAATAGCACGCTGACGGCACCCGCCACGTTCGTCCAGGAAATTCTGCGTCACACGACTTCCGGCACAAGCGCTGAACCGAATTCCACGCCCCTGCCGATGCTTATGACTACTAAGGGGCCATGGACGCTGATGTTCCACGCCAACGTTTTCGTTCTCGACCAACAGCAGACGAGCGAACGAGGCGGCGACAAATTTTTCTCGACAAACTGGCTTATGCCGATGGCGCGGCGCGACCTGGGCCCCGGTGTTTTCACCGCGCGAGTAATGCTCAGCCTCGAACCCGCCACTATCACCGATCGCCGTTATCCGCTGCTGTTCCAGCAGGGAGAGACCGCCTACGGCGCGCCCATCGTCGATGGGCAGCATCCGCACGATTTGTTCATGGAAATCGCGGCGCTCTACGATTGGAAGCTCGGCGAAAAAGGCCTTCTGTCGATTTATGTCGCGCCGGTGGGCGACCCCGCGATAGGTCCCACTGCGTACCCACATCGCGCCTCCGCGGCGGAAGATCCCGTTGCGACGCTGGGCCACCATCAAGAAGATTCAACGCACATCGCGGATGACGTGGTCACCGTCGGCATGACATACGGCATCGCGCGCGTGGAGGCATCCGGTTTCCATGGCCGCGAGCCTGACGAATTCCGCTGGGACATCGATTCCGGGAAGGTTGACTCGTGGTCCACTCGCGTGACGCTTCAGCCCGACAAGAATTGGAGCGGCCAGTATTCCTATGCGCGCATCGCCAGTCCCGAAGCGCTCTATCCGACCGAGGATCAGGCGCGCATGACCGCTTCCATCATGTATAACCGGCCTTTGGGCAACGGCGATTGGGGGAACTGGGCGAACACGATCCTGTGGGGCCGCACCAGCTCGATCCAGGAGGATTCGGTCTTCAATAGCTACCTGCTCGAATCCACGCTGCAGTTCGCCGGAAGAAACTACGCTTGGACGCGCGTTGAAGATGTCACCCGCTCGAACGAATTGCTTCTTGGCGAACAGCCGCTTCCGCCGAGCTTTGTGGAACGCCCCATTGGACGCGTCCAGGCCTACACGTTCGGTTATGACCGCGATTTCGACTTCTTCCCGCGCCTTTCGTCCGCCCTTGGGGCCCAAGTCACCACGTATGGCGTGCCGCACGCGCTCAAGCCCTTTTACGGTTCGCATCCTCTAGGGGTGACCGTTTTTCTGCGCCTCCGTCCGCATTAAAGTCGCTCCCCTCCCTTTCCTCGGATAAAATGAAACAGTACTTATATAGTCCTATTTTACTGTTGACATCCAGTTACAACTAAATGTACACTCGCGTCCTTTAGTTGATACTGACTATCAGGAAGGATCGACTTCCCCTACATGCTCACGCGCCGTTTCTTTTTTCCGTCCGCGCCGACGTCAGCCCTCGCGATGGTATTTTGCTTTTGCTCGTTGTGTTTGGTCGCTGCACGAACATGCGCGCAGGAACCTCCTTACTTCGTCACCTACTCACATGCTTTGGAGGAGCCCGACAATCTCGAAATCGCGATGAAGGGTGCCGCTGCCTCTCCGAAGAACGGCAACAAGTTCGCGGGCGGCACGCTGGAACTTGAGTATGGCGCGACCGCATGGTGGACCACGGAGGTTTATCTGAGCGGCCAGACGACGGCGAACGACAGCACATTGTTCACCGGCTTTCGCTGGGAGAACCGCTTCCGTCCTCTTCTGGAAGAACACTTCATCAATCCCGTCCTTTACGTCGAGTACGAGGACGTAAATGAAGCCGATCGAAGTTTTCTGGAAGTGATGGGACACGACAGCATCGCGGACGTTGTCGTCCCGAATCGTTTCAGCCGCCAGGAAATCGAGCGCTCGCTTGAAACAAAGCTCATTCTCTCGACGAACTTTCGCAGCTGGAACTTCTCGGAAAACTTCATCGCTGAAAAGGATCTCAACGAGCCGGAACCTTGGGAGTTTGGCTACGCGCTGGGCATTTCGCGACCACTGGCCTCGGCCGGCGCTTCCCGCCCATGTGTGCTCTGTCGCCAGAATCTCTCGGCCGGCCTCGAGCTTTACGGAGGTCTGGGCGACGCGAATGGATTCGGCTGGAGAGCAACCTCGCAGTATCTGGGCCCCTCGCTGGCGCTCTCGATCCCGTGGGGGCCGACGATTTCGTTCTCGCCGAACTTCGGCCTGAACGACAACAGTATCGGCGTGCTTTACCGCCTCAAGATTTCCTACGAAGTGCAGCAGTTGTTCCACAGCCTGTACGGGTGGCGGCGATGACGAGCGAGCGCGGCGGGAAGTTTAGGAACGATTTGCCGTCAGTTGTTCGCGTTGGCGCGGTCATCTTTGCGGTGTTGTTGTGCCTGGCCGCCGATGGCTCGCGGCTGAAGCATGTTCCCGAGGCCGATCGCAAGCGCGTCGACCCTCTTGCCGGGCAGCCGGATGCCGTTGCCGCCGGCTCGATACTTTTCGCCGACCACTGCGCCAAGTGTCACGGCACGAATGCGCTGGGGAAGGGCAAACGCCCGAGCCTCCGCAGCGACCTGGTGCAGCATGCCACAGATGGCGAATTGTTTTGGGTCCTGCGAAATGGCGTGCTCTCAAAAGGGATGCCCTCGTGGAGCGCGCTTCCTGAAGCTTCGCGCTGGCAGATCATTGACTACATCAAGAGCCTCGGCCCGGCGAACACCCATGCGACCGAGGGGCAGGGGAAAACAAAGTGAGCGCCCGTCGACGGGAGTTCGCACTGCTGGTGGCGTTCTGCTTTAGCTTGGACCTGTTCGCGACGGGATGCGGGTCGGGCATCGCACCTCCCTTCAAGACCGAAAACGAGGGAGGCGCGCCGCCCGAGCAGAACATTGGCGAGCGGCTGTTCGTCGAAACGCGTTTCGCCGAGTATTTCGCCACACACATGACGGATGTGAACGCGCCGCTTGCCGTTGGCGACCCAGCCGTGGCGCAGGTGCAAACGCTTAACGGTCCATTGCCGGGCCCCTTCGCCGGAGAATCCATGAACTGCCGCTCCTGCCATTTCGTCGTCGAATTCCAAGGCGTGCCGGGAGCGGGCAATCGCACCTACGCCGATTTTATCGACCGCAGCCCACTGCCTCGGCCCATCAACGGGTTCACCACGACGCCGCGAAACGCGATGCAGATGGTCGGCAGCCTGCAGCCTCATGCCGGCCCCACGTTTCTCCACTTCGACGGCGAATTCGCCACGCCGGAAGCGTTGGTCGAAGGCACCGTCACCGGTCACAACTTCGGATGGGCCTCTGACCAATACCAGCAAGCGATTGCGCACATCGCTCTCGTCATTCGCAAGGACAACGGCCAGAACACCCCGGCCGCCGAGTACGGCTGCAATCTGCCTTACGCAGTGATTTTCCTCGGCACAGATCCCTCCATTCCGGCGGATTGCCGCTTGCCTGCTCAATATCGGCTCGACGTGTCGACGGCGAGCGACGAGGACGTCGTTGGAGACGTCTCTAAGCTGATCGCGCAATATATGTACGGCCTTCTCTTCAAGCAGGATCAAGACGGGCGCTACTACGCGTCGCCCTACGACGTATTCCTCCGGATCAATCATCTGCCAGTCCAACCCGCCGCTGGAGAGAGCAATCAGCAGTACGCGCAACGGCTTCTTCAGCAGGTGAATGAGCTCACTAATCCGATCTGGGTTGACGGAACCTACGGCAAGTTCCAATACCATGCGCAACCTTTCGCTTTTGGCGAAAAGGAATTCGCCGGCCTGAAAATATTTCTGAGTGCCGCTTCGAATGCCGTCGATGGATCGCAGCATGCGGGCAATTGCGTCGCTTGCCACATCCCGCCAAACTTCACCGATTTTCGCTTCCACAACACGGGCGTGTCGCAGGAAGAGTACGACGCGGCCAACGGCACGGGAGCTTTCATGGCGTTGGCCGTTCCGTCCCTGGCTCAACGCGCCGCCAATTACGACGCGTATCTTCCGGAGACCACGACGCATCCGTACGCGTCGGAACGTTTCCGCCATCCTGCGGTTGCCGGCCAAATTCAATACGCCGACCTGGGACTTTGGAATGTCTATCTGAATCCGGACATGCCCGGTCCGCAGGCAAATCTTCTGATGGTTGTCTGCGCGAATATCCAAAACTGCGCTGTCGATCAAGGCTTGCCTTCCACGATCGCTCAGTTCAAGACGCCCACGCTGCGCGATCTCGAAGACTCCGAGCCCTATTTCCACAATGGCAGCAAGGACACGTTCCAGGACGTGGTTCTCTTCTATATCAAGAGTTCGCAGCTCGCGCGCGAGGGGCTGCTGCGCAACCCGGCGCCCGAATTTCAGCGAATGTCCATCAGCCAGAGCGATGTCGATGCCCTTGCGGCCTTCCTCGCTTCTCTCACTGAAGACTACGACGACGCTTAGCATCGCAGCCGATGTTTTCAGGAGCGCAGCTCGACACCGAATGCGTCCCATCTTCCTGTTAGAATGACGGGTGGAGATGGCCTGCAACGCAGGTGCATGTTGCGAAAGCCTATTTGAACCAACACTGGATCCCAGGGAGCTTCAGTCGTCCTGCTGTTGCGCACGCCCCGGCTTCGGTCGGGGAAGCCTGAAACAGGCGCGGGGCACCCACCTTATACAGGGGGTTCAGGGCCTAGCACACACGGCGGAGTGGACTTTCTCCGCTTCATTTTTGGACGGTCCTTTGCAGCAACGGCGCCTGCCCACAGGCAGATCTCGCCGACGGCTTTTCCAAGATTCAGGATGGAAGCTGGATAGAGAGGAACGGTAAGGTGCGGATCCTGTTCATCGGAGACATTGTGGGATCGCCGGGACGCAAAATCGTCCACGAGCGGCTGGCGGACATCATCGCGCAGCAATCGATCGATCTGTGCATTGCCAACGGCGAGAATTCGGCGTCCGGGTTCGGAATCACGCCGAGGCTGGCCGAGGAGCTTCTCGCGGCTGGAGTCGAAGTGCTGACGGGCGGCAATCACATCTGGGACCGTAAAGAGATCATGGAATATCTTCCCCACGAGCCGCGCCTATTGCGCCCTGCAAATTTCCCGAATGGTTCGCCGGGAAAAGGACTGTTCGTCGCGAAGGCGAAAAACGGGACTGGCTATGCCGTCCTGAATCTGCAGGGGCGCACGTTCATGACGCCGATCGATGATCCGTTCCGCACGGCAACCCAGCAGCTTGCGCTCGTCCCGCCGGAAGTGAAAGTCATCTTCGTGGACATGCACGCGGAGGCCACATCGGAAAAACAAGCGATGGGTTGGTATCTCGACGGCAAGGTGAGCGCCGTTGTGGGCACGCATACGCACGTGGCGACGGCAGATAATCGCATCCTGCCGAATGGAACGGCGTTCATCACAGACGTGGGCATGACGGGGCCGCACAATTCTGTCATCGGGATGGAAACGCAAGGTGTGTTGCAGCGGTTCCTCGATTCGCTGCCGGCACGTTTTTCAGTGGCTGAGGGCGACGTGCAGATGAATAGCGTGCGGATTGACGTGGACGAGTCTACCGGCCGAGCCCGTTCGATCGAGCGGCTGAATTTCCGCCTGGACTGACGGGACCATCTCAGCGGCAACGACCGCGCAAGTTCGCAGGCAAAATTTTGGCCCTGCGCGGCATCACAATCCCGGAACTTTCCCGAAGCGTTTCGGGAATAGCAGGTGAATCCCCCTCAAGGGCGGTGGGTGAGGTGGTGCGGCGCAGCTGGGCAGTTCTAAACAGGCTTTTTCTTCCTCTGGGCCTCGTGGGTCTCTCCCTGGTCGCGTTCCCGGGTTGGCTCGACGCGCAGGGCATCCGCAGCATTATCCAATCACGCGAGCGCGTCTTCTCAAGCATCGGGGCCGGAGTTATCGCGATCAAGCGCGCGCCTGACGGGCGTTACTACATTTTGGCGCGGCCCGCGAACACGGTTTCCGTTTACAGCGCTGACGGAAAACTGATCGGTCAAATCCCAAAGGCTGGGTCGGGCGTGGCCATCCGATACGGCGTAAGCATGGATCTGACGCCGACTGGAAACATCGCCGTCGCGGACCGCGGTCAAAATGCGATCGACGTCTTCCGGCCCGACGGCTCGCTTGTCTCGCGGACTCCGGTCTTTGCGCCGACTTCCGTCGTGGCGCTTTCCGACAATGAATTCGCGATCACCACTCTGCGATCCCGGCATCTTGTCCAGTTGATTGACCTCAGCGGGACCGTTCTGCAGCGCTTCGGCGATCCAACTGACATCGGAGGCAATCCCGAAACCGATGTAGACCCCGAAACCCGACAGCTCTTCGGAGGTCCGGCCCCAAAAGCGGTTTCCTTGCACGATTACGGCACGATAACCGGCGACTCGGCGGGCGGGATTTATTTCGCCTTTGCATCGACGCCCAATCCGACTCTGCGCAAATACGACCAGAATGGATATGAAGCGTATCAGGCCGCGATCCCGAAGTCTGAGTTCGGCGGCGGCACCGTACGACCTGACGATCGAGTGGAACTGCTGTTCGGGTTTTCTGACACATCTTTCTCGCATCAGGAAGGCGGTTGGCTGAGCATCGGATCGTCCGAGGACTTGAAATTTGGCGGCAATGTCGGAACAGGAATTGGCGAATCGCTGCGGCGCGGGTACGGATTCGGCCAGGCGATCCAGCAGCACAATATGAGGGAGTTCGGGTCGGCTGGCGCGGCGGGCGGGCCCTTAGGCGCAACGTTTTCCGGTGAACTGAACGGCCAAGGATCAACATTCCAGCTGGGAATGGGATCGACTTCCGGATTTGGAGGACGCGGGAGGCGAGCTGGATTTGGACAGTTCGGGGATCAAACGACGAATGGAGGAGCGCTGCTTCAGTTTTCAGGCTCGAATGACGATTCAGGCAGCACCACGAACGATTCGGTCGACGTGGCAGACTTTGACACAACGGAAGGCATTGGCATGTCCGGCAACGCCGATTCCACCGGCGGTTCGACCAGCAATTCGCCATTGTATTCATCCGGGGCGCTCGGCGCGGATGGCGCGCAGGGGACCATGGGAGGCGTGCCCGCGCCATTCCTGATTGGCTCATCTTTCGACGGGCTCTATTTCCATCCACGTGGGCTTTCGCAAAGCATTACAGGAGCGCCGTCGGGCGCAAAGGGCGCTTTGGGGAGTGCGGGTCAGGCGAGAGCGCCGGACGCAGCTGGAGGTGGCATCCATCCGGGGTATCGTGGGCGGTTTAATTCAGGGATGTTCGGGTTTACGGCCGGATTGCGCGTGAATTTGGGCAGTCTCGACAGAGGAATGGCCGTGAAGAAACCAAAAATAACTGCCGTCGCTGTTGATCCACAAACGCACGACGTGTGGGCGGCGATTGCCGATACTGTGGTGGAGTTCAATTCAGGTGGATCCCCGATCGGTTTGTACTATCTCACGCTCGCGGGCGGAGAATCGCTGACGCCAACAGCGCTGCTCGTCGAGCCGGACCGGCTGATCATTGCAGCTGATCCATGGGGCATATTCGCGTTTCCGCGGCCCGATAGGCCGTCAGCACTGCAACAGAAACCTGATATCGTGCCCAAAGTTACGCCTCAATCTCGCTGATCGTTCGCGTTCGGATGGCCTGATTACAATCGACGCGGCACGCGGGCTCGCCACGCGATCTCATCTCTTTGACGTGATCGCGATGAGGGTTGCTGCTGCTACCGTGATGCGTGTTTCGATTGGGGCGAGAACACGGTACTGCGTTCCGATTTGGAATTTTCCACAGACACCCTGCTCGTTACTCTCTGTGGAAAACTATCGGCATCCAAAGCACGCGGTGCCCCAGGGCGAATCGGAGTTTGTGCGAAACTCACGAGAACTGGCCATGATTGCGAAAACACGGCGGGATATCAGCGACTGTAGGAGTTCTGCCGGCCCTATTTTCGGGATAATTCAGCCTGTGGAAAAACTGTGCATTCCTGTGGAGACCCCGGCCTTTTTTCCGCGCGATTTCTCTTGCCCATCCACTCACGTTTAGGCAGAATCCCCCGTCGCGTCCCTTTGAAGATTTCACCTCGAAGAGACTGGCATTTGCGCTCTAGACTTTTCGGACTCGTTGGAGTACCGGAAGGGCGATAATTGGTTTGCGGCGCCGGACCTGAGGGGCTAAAACTCATAACAACCAGCCAAGCGTCTGTGGCGTGTTTTCCACAGCATTTCCACATCGGTGGAAATCCGACGTAGGGGCTAATCTTTTCAATGACTCTGACCGTTTGGGACAAGATTCTTCAGCACATGGAGCACCGCATTAATCCCCACAGCTTTGCAACGTGGTTTCGGCCTACCCGGCAGGAGCGAATTGAGGACGGCCGGCTGGTGGTTCGCGTTCCTACCAAGCTCTTCAGCAAGAGGCTGAAGGAAACGTATGGGGAGATTCTGAAGGCCGTGCTGGCGCAGATAGGACAGCCGGACTTGGCTCTCGAGTTCCTTTGTCCTGAAAATGAGCTCGCGGCACCAGCGCAGGCCGCCTCCCAGCAGGCCCGCCTTGATTTCGATTCGACCAGCCATCAACTCAACCCGCGATATACGTTCGATAGCTTCGTGGTCGGCACGTCGAACCAGTTCGCGCATGCGGCCGCCAAAGCGGTCGCTGAACAGCCCTCCCGGACGTACAACCCGCTGTTCCTTTACGGTGGAGTTGGTCTTGGCAAGACTCATCTCATGCAGGCGATCGGCCACGACCTGCAGCGCCGGAATCCGGCGCTGCGGTTGACGTACGTGAGCGCGGAGAAGTTCACGAATGAAGTGATCGCTTCAATCCGCTTCGAGCGCATGGCGGCGCTCCGCGATCGCTTCCGCAATATGGACGTGCTCATGGTGGACGACATCCAATTCATCGCCACCCGCGAACGGACGCAGGAAGAGTTATTCCATACGTTTAACGCGCTGTACGACCAGCAGAAACAGATCGTAATTTCGTCGGATTGCCCGCCGAAAGATATTTCAGCGATTGAAGAACGGCTGCGGTCGCGATTTGAATGGGGCCTGATCGCCGATATCCAGCCGCCGGACCTGGAAACCAAAATCGCCATTTTGCAAAAGAAGGCGGATAGCGACCGCGTACATCTGCCGGATGACGTGGCGGAATACATCGCGCGGGCGATCAAATCGAACATTCGCGAACTCGAGGGCGCGCTGATCCGGCTGATGGCGTACGCCTCTCTGATCGGCACTGAGGTTAATCTTCCGATGGCGCAGCAGGTCCTGAAAAACATAATCGAGACGCAGGAAAAGAAAGTCACGATCGAACAGATTCAGAAGGCGGTTGGCGAGGCGTTCGGATTGCGTGCGCAGGATTTGAAGATGCGCAGCAACTCCAAAGTGATTGCGTATCCACGTCAGGTCGCCATGTTCCTGGTCAAGCAGCTTACGTCCGCGTCTCTTCCGGAAATCGGTAAACAGTTTGGGGGAAAACACCACACAACCGTGCTTCACTCGATCAATAAGATCCAGGCACTGCGGCAGACTGATAAAGATTTGAACAAAACAATTAACAGGCTAATGGACTCATTTGGATAGATTTACGCCTAATTGTGGATACTTGCGGGTTCGCGCAGTGGAAATTAAGGGAAACATAGTATGGAGCGTCCGGAGGCCCGGTTTTTTCCAAAGCTTTAGTCCGGAATTCACAGGCAGGCAAAGTGCGTAAGTGATAGAGGCAAGGGACTTTCGTGGGTTTTTCCACGAATCCACAGATGCGGCGACGACTACGGTTTTTACTTTAGAATCAGTAAAGAAAAAGCGGTAGGGATTAAGCAACGAGCGCGAGGAAAAACTTGGAAATGGAATTTAGCGTAAAGAAATACGATCTACTTGAAGAGCTTGAAGCGACACAGGGCGTCGTCGAGCGAAAGACCACAATTCCCATTTTGTCGAACCTCCTCTGTGAGGCAAAGGGTAACCGGCTATCGATCACCGCCACCGACTTGGAACTGAGCATCCGCACGTCGTGCGAAGCGAAAGTGAAGAAAGAGGGCTCCGGCACGATACCAGCGAAGAAGCTTCTGGATCTCGTGCGACTGCTTCCTGAGGGTGAGATTCGGTTCAAGCTTCTGGAGAACCACTACGTTCAGGTGACCTCCGATCGCAAGAGCTACAAATTGGTTGGCATGTCGAAAGACAACTTTCCGGCATTGCCAAATTTTCCTCACGCGGTCACAAAGATTCCAGCGAAGTTGCTAGCTGATCTGATTGCCAAAACGATTTTCGCTATTTCGCTCGAGGAATCACGTTACACGCTGAATGGCGCCCTTTTGGTGCTGAAATCAAATGCAGCCACGATGGTAGCTACGGACGGGCACCGGCTTGCCATGGTCGACACAGACTGCAAATTCGAGGAGGCCTTCCCCGAAACGCGCGTGTTGGTTCCCAAGAAAGCCATGACGGAAATCCAGCGTCTGGCCGGCGAGGCAGGCGATGAGGGCGCGTGTGAATTTGCGCAGGACGAGAGCCATCTTTTCTTCCAGTTCGAGCGGCGGTTGCTCACGTCCCGGAAGCTGACGGGACAATTCCCGAACTACGAGGCCGTATTGCCGCGCGACGCGAACAAGATCGTCGTCCTGGAGCGAACCGAACTACAGGATGCGTTACGGCGCGTTTCGCAATTGGCGGATCAGCGCTCGCATGCAGTGAAGTTTGTACTCGCCAAGGAAGGCCTCGAAGTGTCGGCGTCAAGCCCCGAATACGGGGAAGCCAAAGAATCAATCGAGAAGGAATTCAAGGGAGATCCAATCACGATTGGATTCAACGCTCAATACCTACTGGATTTCCTGAGCGCCGCTGTGGATGGTCCCATTAGTTTTGAACTGAAGGACGAGCAGTCGGCAGGGCAGCTGCGGCCAACGGCGGACGAGTCAAGTCGCTACCGGTACGTCGTCATGCCCATGCGAATCTAGGGGTCTGTGAGGTTGGTTTGGTAGACCACAAAGTTAACTTCAATAAAATCTAACATGCACCATAAAAAAGGGGTCGTCCACCCGCGTACATTTTAATCCACAGGGCATCTGTAAACAATTGAAAATAAAGCTTATAGACTCTTTAAGATAGGGCGATCTTTGTTGTAACTACCAGCCACATCCCGTATAATTATCGGGCTTGAGGTTCCTCCAGATACGCGATTTTACGGATTGAGTTGGCCCCTGAATTCACCTGCGCCAGGGTGTAGGGTGCCGTCCTCACTGGAACGCTATCGCTATGGCGGAGGAAAGTGCGGCTTCGCCACGGCCCACCGGTTACTTGGGAACGGGACGGGATGCTAGCCGCAGAACCCTTCGAGTTCCGGCGTTGCCCGATGAAGCTGGAGCCAATGGGAGGCAGATGCTGATCCAATTCGCCGCGGCGAGCAAGCCGCGTCGGCGGTCACTCCACGGTGGTGGACAGCTTTTGGGGCACCCGCCTTCCCGAAGACGAAAACGCGTTTACAGAGCCTGCCCATGGCAGGTGTGCCTGCAAGTCCTGAAGAAAACGTCAAGTTTTAGATGACTCACGCGACCGACCGGTTCGGCCGCGCTGTTTGCAGTTCGCGGTCGCGCCAAGCAGAACGATTTCTGCACAGGAGATACGCCATTCATGGATGACAAGGAAACGCCGAATCCCAAAAACACGGCAGCCGGCCACAAGTACGACGCCACATCGATCAAGGTGCTGGGCGGCCTGGAGGCCGTTCGCAAGCGTCCTGCGATGTACATCGGCTCGACCGGCGAGATGGGCTTGCACCATCTCGTTTGGGAAGTCGTCGACAACTCCGTCGACGAAGCAATGGCGGGCTATTGCGACGAAGTGAACGTCGTAGTGCACGACGATAGCAGCGTCACTGTGACGGATAACGGACGCGGTATTCCCGTCGATATGCATGCGACAGAAAAAAAGCCGGCCGCGGAAGTCGTCATGACGGTGCTGCACGCGGGCGGAAAATTCGACAGCGAAACGTACAAAGTGTCAGGCGGATTGCACGGCGTGGGCGTTTCGGTCGTCAAC
This sequence comes from Candidatus Acidiferrales bacterium, assembly GCA_050747085.1. Lineage (GTDB taxonomy): Bacteria > Acidobacteriota > Terriglobia > Acidiferrales > UBA7541 > Palsa-295. The sequence continues at coordinate 2,944 of JBOGNK010000024.1, read as the reverse complement.
GCGCTGTCGGACTGGCTGGACCTCGAAATCTGGCGCGACGGCGAAGTGTGGGAGCAGTCCTACGAAAAAGGCACACCTACATCAAAACTGAAATCATCGGGGAAAACGCGAAAGACCGGCACGAAGATTACGTTCCACCCCGATCCATCGATTTTTGACACTGTGAATTACAGCTACGACACGCTGCAGCAACGGCTGCGCGAACTAGCCTTCCTGAACAAAGGCCTTAAGATCACGCTCGAAGACGAGCGGTCGAGCAAGAAAACGGAATTCAAGTTCACGGGCGGCATTTCGGAATTCGTGAAGCACCTGAACCGCGGCAAAGAGACTTTGCACGACTCGCCGATCTATATCGAGGGAAAGCGCGGTCAGGTCGACATGGAAATCGCGCTGCAGTACAACGACAGCTACGCTGAGAACATTTTTGCGTTCGCCAACACGATCAACACGGTGGATGGCGGGACACACCTCGCCGGCTTCCGGTCGTCGCTGACGCGCACGATCAACTATTACGCCGGGCAGTTCGGCATGCTGAAGGACCAGAAGGACGCCGTCTCCATTACAGGCGACGATGTGCGCGAAGGCCTCGTCGCCGTGGTTTCGGTGAAGCTGCCGCAGCCGCAGTTTGAAGGCCAGACGAAGGGCAAGCTGAACAGCGACATCAAGGGCCTGGTCGAATCGCTTATGAACGAACGCTTGGGCGAATATTTCGACAAGCACTCGTCGATCGCGCGTCGAATTATCGGTAAGTGCATCGACGCGGCACGCGCCCGCGAAGCTGCACGCAAAGCCCGCGAGCTTACGCGGCGGAAATCCGCTCTCGATTCAAGCGGCCTGCCCGGAAAGCTGGCAGATTGCCAGGAACGCGATCCAGCGCGCTGCGAGCTGTTTATCGTCGAGGGCGAGTCAGCCGGCGGCTCGGCCAAGGGAGGACGCGATCGGCGCTATCAGGCGATCCTGCCGCTCAAAGGCAAGATCCTAAACGTCGAAAAGGCGCGTTACGACAAGATGTTGGGCCATGAAGAAATTCGCGCCATCATCACCGCGCTGGGCACCGGAATTGGCAAAGACGACTTCGATCCGGGAAAGTTGCGCTATCACAAAGTGATTCTGATGACCGACGCCGACGTCGACGGCAGCCACATCCGCACGCTGCTGCTTACGTTTTTCTTCCGCCACATGCGCGAGCTGATCGATAAGGAGCATGTTTACATCGCGCAGCCGCCGCTCTATCGCGTGAAGCGCGGCAAAATGGACCGCTACATTCGAGACGAGCGCGAGTTTTCGCGCGAACTGATGAAGCGCGCCACGGAAGAGCACGTCGTAAAGGGCAAGACGGGCAAATCGCTCGAAGGCGGCGATCTGACGCAGTTTCTGCTGAACATTCAGGAATACGACCAAGTCGCAGGCAAGCTCGCACGCAAACTTCGCGATCCGAAGCTTGTGGAATTGCTGGCGGAAAGCGATCTCGAAAAGAAAACGGATTTCGGCGACAAGAAGAAGCTGCAGGAGTTGGTGAAAGCGATTGAGAAAGCGAAGCTCAACGTCGAAACGAAGCTCGAATTTGACGAAGAGCACAGCTTGCACGAGCTCGTTTTGAAAAATGGCACTGAGCGGCGCATCAATTGGGCGCTTGCGGCGTCGCCCGAATACAAGCGGCTGCACACGTTGCACGCCGCGATTGACGAGAATAATAAGCCGCCGTTCACCGTCGCGCACAATGGCGACAAAGCGACGAAAGAAAGCGCGCAGCAGCTTTTGAGCTACGTCCTGGAAGACGCGAAGAAGGATTTTACGATCACGCGGTTCAAGGGCTTGGGCGAAATGAATCCGGATCAACTCTGGGCCACGACGATGAACGCCGAAACGCGCACGCTGCTCAAGGTGAGACTGGAAGATGCGGTAGCGGCCGAGGAGATTTTCGCCACACTGATGGGCGAAAACGTCGAGGAGCGCCGCAAATTCATCCAGGAAAACGCTCTGGATGTGGTCAATCTGGATATTTAGCAACGCTGTTTGTAGGTCGCGGGCGATAAAGCTCTGACGACATGAGCTGCGGAAATTTGAAGTGACGGAGAGCGAATTTGGCGGATGAACAGAATCAGTCGGTAATGACGCCGGTCGATATCGAATCGGAAATGAAGAAGTCGTACCTGGATTACGCGATGAGCGTAATCATCGGGCGCGCCTTGCCCGACGTGCGCGACGGCCTCAAGCATGTCCACCGGCGCATTTTGTACGGCATGTACGAGCTGGGGCTCACGTCGACGAAGGCGTACCGCAAGTGCGCGAAGATCGTCGGCGAAGTGCTCGGCAAATATCATCCGCACGGCGACACGCCGGTTTACGACGCGCTGGTGCGCCTCGCGCAGGATTTCAACATGCGCTATCCGCTGGTCGACGGCCAGGGAAACTTCGGTTCGATCGACGGCGATCCTCCGGCTGCGATGCGATACACGGAAGCGCGCCTTTCGAAAATCGCCGAAGAAATGCTCGCCGACATCGAGAAGGAAACGGTCGATTTCGTTCCGAACTTCGATGAAAGCGAACAAGAGCCCGTCGTTCTTCCGACGCGCATTCCGAACCTTCTCGTCAACGGATCTTCTGGCATCGCGGTCGGTATGGCGACCAACATTCCGCCGCACAACCTGACCGAGATCTCCAACGCCTGCATCGCGATGATCGACGATCCGTCGATCTCGCTCGCTGGGCTGATGCAACACGTGCCGGGACCGGACTTTCCGACCGCCGGCATCATCAACGGCGCGCAGGAGATCGTCACCGCCTACAAAAGCGGACGCGGACGGCTGTCGATCCGCGCGCGCGCGCACTTCGAGGACCTGAACCAGAGTCGCCAGGCGATCGTGGTCACCGAGCTGCCCTACCAGGTCAACAAGGCGCGTCTGCTCGAGCGCATCGCCGAGCTGGTGCGCTCCAAGAGCAT